>NZ_KE124774.1:1486855-1789355 GCF_000188155.2 Methylocystis sp. ATCC 49242 | reverse complement strand
CCGGCGAAGTCGTCGCCCATCCATATGAGCGCGGCCTCGCCTACAATCGCGACATTGCGCAGGCGCGCGCGCAGGCGGCGCGGGACTGGAAGGTGGATGTGGAGTTGACGCGCAACGCCGACATGACGGAAATCCTCGTCACCGCGCGCGACGCGAATGGCGCCGAAATCACAGGCGTCGAGATGAACGCCGCTTTCGCCGCGCCGGCTGACCTCTCCAGGGACGTTCGCCTCAGGCTCGAGGAGACGGCGCCGGGCCGTTTCGCCGGGAGGGCGGCGTTGCCTGCGGGTCAAAGAGATCTGGAGCTCAGCGCCAATCTCGGCGGCGCGCAGGTCTTCCGCTCCAGGAACCGCGTCGAGGTGAAATAGCAAGAGGGCGCGAAATGGCTGCTGCTTTCGACTTTGAAGCTTTCGTCACGCGCGCCGGGGACGGCGCGCGGCGCTTCGAGGCCGCCATCGACGGCATGACCTGCGCCGCCTGCATAGGCGAAATCGAAAGCGGCTTGCGCGACCTTCCCGGACTGGAGTCGGCGCGCGTCAATTACACCAACCGCCGCCTTGCGCTCGAGTGGCGCGATGACGGCTTCGACCTTGCGGGCGTCTTCGAGCGCCTGCGACGTATGGGCTACACGCTGCATCCTTTCGAGCTTGCGGAAAGCGAGCGGGAGGAAACGGAGACCTCGCGCTGGCTGCTCAGATGCCTCGCCATCGCCGGCTTCGCGTCGATGAACATCATGCTGCTCTCCGTCGGCGTGTGGGTAGGCGGCGACATCGATCCCGAGACGCGCGATCTTTTCCATGGCGTCTCGGCGCTGATCGCCCTGCCGGCGGCGGCCTTCGCGGGTCAGCCGTTTTTCAGAAGCGCCTTCGCCGCGCTTCGGGCCGGGCGCCTCAATATGGACGTGCCGATTTCGCTCGGCGTGCTGCTCGCGCTCGGCATGTCGGTCTATGAGACGGTGACCCACGCGGAGCACGCCTATTTCGACAGCGCGGCGATGCTGCTGACCTTCCTGCTGCTGGGGCGCTTTCTCGATCACGCCATGCGCCGCAAGACGCGCGCCGTCGCCGCCAATCTCGCGGCCCTGCGCGCGCCGCTCGCCTGCAGATTGTCGGCGGAAGGCGCGGAGACGCTCGTGCCGCTCGCGCAGATCAGGCCCGGCGACGTCGTGCTCGTGCGTCCCGGCGAGCGTTTGCCGGTGGACGGCGTCGTAGCCTCGGGCGCCTCGCAGCTCGACGAAAGCCTCATCACCGGCGAGACGGATCGCCGCGCGGTCGCTGCGGGCGATCAGGTCTACGCCGGCAGCATGAATTACGACGGCGCCCTCATGCTGCGCGTGGCCGCCGCTGGCGGCGCCACTTTGCTCGACGACATCGAGCGGCTGCTGGAGAAAGCCACCAACGCCCGCTCGCGCTATGTGCGGCTCGCCGATCGCGTGTCGCGGCTCTATGCGCCGATGGTGCATGTCGCGGCTTTGGCGACGGCGCTGTTCTGGCTCGCGCGCGGCGCGACTTTCCACGACGCGCTGGTGACGGCGATCTGCGTGCTCATCATCACCTGTCCCTGCGCGCTGGCGCTCGCCGTGCCGGCCGTGCAGGTCGTCACGAGCGGGGCGCTCTTCCGCTCGGGCGTGCTGCTCAACAGCGCCGACGCCATCGAGCGTCTGGCCGAGGCCGACGCCATCGTTTTCGACAAGACCGGCACGTTGACCGCGCCGGAGCCGCGCGTCGTCAACGCGGCTGAAATCGACGCGTCCACGCTCGATCTCGCCGCGCGTCTCGCCCGCGCGAGCAGCCATCCGCTCGCTCGCGCGGTCGCGCAGGAGCGGCCCGCCGCCGCGGCGCTGGAGGCGCGCGAGGCGCATGGGCTCGGCGTCGCGGCGCTGGTCGATGGGACCGAGGCGCGGCTGGGTTCGCCGAATTATTGCGGGATGGCGGAAGAAGTCGCGCGGTTGGGCGCGCTCGACGCCGACATTTCGCTCGTCGCTTTCCGTCATGACGACACGCGCGCGCTGTTTCAGGTGCGGCAGGTCTTGCGCAGCGACGCGGTCGGGTCCGTCGCCAATCTGAAAGCGCGCGGCTTCTCGATTGAAATCCTCTCCGGCGACCGCGCTGAGGCTGTCGAAAAGGTCGCCCGCGCGCTCGATGTCGCCGACTGGCGCGGCGCGCTGAGGCCCGCCGACAAGGTCGCGCGGCTCGACGCGCTGCGCGCGGAAGGGCGCAAGGTTCTCATGATCGGCGACGGGCTGAACGACGCGCCGGCCTTGGCGAGCGCTTACGTCTCGATTTCGCCCATCGACGCGACGCAGATCACCCAGGCCGCCGCGGACGCCGTGTTTCTCGGCGAACGCCTCGCGCCCGTGCTGACGACGATCGATCTCGCGCGCCGCGCCCGCGCGCTGATGCGGCAGAACCTCGGGCTTTCGGTTCTCTACAATGTGCTCGCCGTGCCGCTCGCCATGGCGGGGCTTCTCACGCCGCTCATCGCCGCCGCCGCCATGTCGGGCTCGTCGATCCTCGTCACGCTCAATGCGATGCGCGGGGGCAAGGCCTCGACCGCAGGAAACCAGCCGGCGGAGGGGATAAGCTCGCGCCGCGACGCCTTCGCCCAATATGAGGCGCCGGCGGAATGACCGTTCTCCTCTTCCTCATTCCGCTCGCCGTGCTGCTCGGCCTCGTCGCTCTCGTCGCCTTCATGTGGTCGTTGAGAAGCGGACAATTCGACGATCTCGACGGCGCGGCGCATCGCGTGCTGATGGACGACGACATCGAGGACGAGAAGTGAGCGTCGATCAAATCGACGAAGACGCCATGCGCGTCGGGCGCCTCGCCTGCGCCTGTCCGCCCGGCGCCGACCGTGAAGCCGTCACCGACAATCGCGCGATCCTCGCGGCGGGCTTCGGCCTCGCGGTTCTGGCGCAGGCGCTGACGCTGACGGTTCTGCCGGAGCAGAGCCGACTTCTTGCGCCGACGGCCGAGCGCATGGGCTGGCCTTTCGCGCTGCTGCTCATCGGCGCGGCGCTGGCGACCTTTCCGGCGGCGATGCTCGTGGACGCTTTCGGCCGTCGCGCGGCTTTCGGCCTCGGCGCGAGTCTCGGCGCGGCGGGCGGGGCGCTTTGCGCCTTCTCGCTGACGCGGGGGAATTTCTTCGCTCTCTGCCTCGGCGCCTTCTGGCTCGGACTCGCGCAGGGCTTTGCGCTCTTCTATCGGCACATCGCCGCGCAGGGCTCCGCGCGCGGCGGGCTCGTCGTGCTCGCGGGCGGGGCGGGGGCGGCGCTGGCGGCGCCGCTTGTCGTCTCCGTCACGGGAAGCCCCGGGGCGACGCTGCTTGCCGCTGCGGCGCTACATATCGTGGCGCTCGCCCTGTCGGTGCGATTGCCGCACGCGCTGCGCGGCGAGGCCGCTTCGCACGCGCAGGGGCGGCTGTCCGGGCGCTTCGCGCTCGCCACGCTCGCCGGCGCGGTCGCCTGGTTCGCCATGGCGGCGGGCATGCTGCATGGGCCGCTGACGCTCGCCGTCTGCTCCGCCGGGCCGGCTCTCATCGGCAGCGCGATGGGCTGGCATCTCTTCGCGATGTATGGGCCGGCCGCGCTCGCCGCGCGCTGGCCATCGCTGTTTCCGCCCATTCCCGTCGCGGCGGCCGGGCTCCTCATCATGTTCGCCGGCGCGGGCGCAATTTACGCGGGCGCCTCGATTGCGAGCGTTGCGGCGGGGCTCATCGCCATCGGCGTCGGCTGGTCGCTCGTCAATGTCGCGACGCTGCGGATGCTTCATGAAGCGGCGCGTCCGCCGCGCGCCGCTCTCGCGCTGCACGACTTCTGCCTGCTCGGCGCGGCGGCGGCAGGCGCGCTCATGTTCTGAACGATTTTTCGGAGTTCCGTCCTCTCGTCACGGAGGGGAGCCGGATTTGCGCCGGAGACCTGTGGCGGGTCTGTGGGAAGATTCCCTGAATTGTTTGCACATTTGATCGTAGTTCCAAATCGCGGCTCCGATATGTTTGAGCCTGCCCCATCCCAAGGCGCACATCGCCTCAGCCACGCGCTTCCACAGAGCCGGCGGCGCCAAATGGATCCAGCCCACCAACGCGATTGATGCAAATTCATCGTTGTCCACTCGGCGTGTCCACTTCGCGTCGGCGCGGTTCAATCCAAACTCCACCATGCCCGCTTCCGCAAAGTCGTCATGGGAAGAAAGTCTGCTAACCCCTCGCCGGCCATAACGTCCCGCCTATTATCGGTGAATCGCACGTCGAAAATATGAAAAGGCTCGATTCCCGCCTTTCGGCATTCATGCAGAAAAACCGTAATCCATTTCGAGCTATTTCGGATGGAGCTGATGAGCCCGAATTCTCCGCCGCTCCCTTACTTGAAATCGGGCTTTTTGCTTGTGGATGCGGCTTCGGTTTTGAAAGTCGCGGCCGCTACATCCCGCCTTCATGACCGGGGTTTGCTCGCGCGTCACTCGCGGGCTTGCGGTTCTCGAAACAGGTGATTGAAGTAGAGGCGTAGTGAACGAAGGTATGCCAACGATTTTATGAATGACTCATACGAATTTCCGATACTGTAATGTAGACGCTTACTGGAAGCGGATTATACGAATCCTGCCTTATCCAAAAAACGGAAGCGCTGCTTTCAATCGCAAAAAATGCGGAATAATTATTTCAAATGAAGATACGAAAGTCGACAGTGATACGCTGGACCTTAAGTGTAAATCAGGAATGTGAATTTGTGGAGCCAAGCGAGGAAATCGTAAACATCTTCGTTCCAACCGACGCTAATGACAAGCCCGTCAAGATTTCCTTCTTTTCTCCAGCTGCCGGAATGGATGTTTTCCATTTTCACTTCAGGGCCGACGGCGCAGATGAGCGGCGATTGAAGCCATTGCTTAGTTTAAGCTCGGAGTTCAATCGTCTGGTGTTCCAGACGGAGGTCGTTCACAGCGGGTCGAGTCAATACAGGGATATGCGCTCGGCTCGTATCTTCAGCATTTCTCGCGGCTTCGACCTGTTCAGATCGGGCGCTTCAATGGAAACAATGCTCAGCGTCGACGCCACGCTCGATTACAAGTCGAGTGTCGTGACGATAGATCACGATGTTCTCTTTACGCTCGTAGGGAGCGACGCGGGAAAATCGCTGATCGATTGTCTCGGACTCGATGGACCCGAGTCAGCCGAGGTGCACAGGATTCCCTTGGCTGTATCGTGCCATCTCAAGCGGCCCCTTCCCAACAGAACCGGACCGGTGGGAAAACTCTATATGCAGGCGCGCATTCTCGACTATCTGAGCGGCCTGGTCGACTTTGCGCTCGCGGAGAAAGTGACGAGGCCGACGGGCTACCGAGCGAGTTCCCGGGCGAAGGCGTTGCACGACTATTTGATCCAGATCGACGGTCCGATCCCGACTATGGAGACGCTGGCGAAGGAGTTCAATCGCTCGTCGAGGAGTTTGAACGAGGACTTTTCACGCGAATATGGAATGCCGATCCATGCGTTCATGATGGAGCATCGGATGAGACGCGCCCACGAGGCGATCGAAAACACCAACGCGCCCCTGAAGGTGATCTCCGCGAACCTCGGCTATTCCCATGTGAACCACTTCAATGCCGCCTTTCGGCGCAAGTTCGGCTATCCGCCCGGATCGTTGAGAAAGAGCGGAAAGCCATGATCGCGGCGGGAGAGCTCGCCTTATAATCCGTCGCCGGCCCGCGCCAGCTCCATTTGCGGCGCGCGCGTGTCCGTGTCGCCGAATTTCGCGCGATATACGACGAAATTCTCCATCACGCGCTGCACGTAATTGCGCGTCTCGGTGATCGGGATGCGCTCGACCCAGTCGATCGGATCGACGTTCGGCTTGCGCGGATCGCCATAGGCGTCAATCCACTGCTTCACGCGTCCGCCGCCGGCGTTGTAGGCCGCGAAGGTGAGGAGATAGGCGCCCCTGTATTCGCCGAGCAGAATCCCCAGATGCGCGGCGCCGAGCTGCGCATTGAAGGCGGGCTCGTTCAGCATGCGCGAGAGGTCGAAGCCGACGCCGTGCTGATAGGCCGTATGGCGCGCGGTGGAGGCGATCATCTGCATCAGCCCCATCGCCCCTGCGGAGGAAACGGCCTTCGGATCGAAGGCGCTCTCCTGCCGCGCGATGGCGTAGACGACCGAACGCGACGCGGATTTCGGCAGGGCCTCGAAATTCGGCACGCCATAGGAGGGGAAGGCGACGTCGTCGAGCGGCACGCCGCGATATGAGGCGCTCTTGCCGAAGATTAGCGAGAGCTTCGCGTCGCGCTGGCTCGCGATCACCTCGCCCAGCGCGGCGACATGTTTCGGATCGGCGACATTCTTCGCCGCCTCGAGGGCGAGGGGCGCGGCGATTTCCTTGTCGCCGGTCGCGAGCAGAAGCTCCACGACGCGGACCGCCTCATGGCGCTGGTCGCCCTTCGTCGCTTCGGGCGGCGTGCGCAGCGGCTTGTCGGCGGCGCCGAGCTTCGCATTGGCCAGCTGGCCATAGAAGGTCGTCGAATGGGCGGCGGCCATCTGATAGAAGCCGCGCGCCCGCGCGTCGTCTTCCGGCGTCCGCATCGCCTCATAGGCGCGGCCGCGCCAGTAGAGCGCGCGCGACTTCTGGAGCGGCGTCTCGGCGACCTGTTCGAGCGTTGCGAAATGGCGTGAGGCGCGGGCCGGATCGTCGAGGAAGCGCAGCGCGATCCAGCCCGCCTGAAATTCCGCCTCGACCTTGTTGCTCGTCGACCTGGCGCGGTGCTGCGCGGCGATGACATAGGCGGTCTCGGCGTCGCCCATATCCAGAACCTTGCGCGAGACCTGACGGCGCTCCGCCCACCAGGCGTCGCCGTCGATGACGCGCTCGGGCTCCTGCGGCGCCTTGCGCAGCAGGGCGGCCGCCTCGGCGTATTTCTTGGCGTTGGTCAGCGAATGGACGCGCGAGAAGAGCAGTCCCGGATCATTCTGCAGCGACGGCGGGACGGAGGCGTAGAGCCTGTCGCCGCCGGCGCCGCCCCAGGCGGCGGCGCGGACGCGGGCGAGCAGCGTCACGTCCTTGCCGGCGAGTTCGGCGGCGCGCAGGGCGAGGGCGTTCTTGCCCGAATAGAGTAGCCGGTCGGCGCGGTATTTATGGTCTTCGACCGTGAGAAAGTCGCCGAGATCCTTGCGGAACATGGTCTCGAAGCTCTGGCCGAGGTCGTCCTCGCGCCAGGCGTCGCGGGCGAGCCGCGCGGCCGCCTCGAAATCGCCGTCGCGAGCCAGCGCCTTCGCCAGCGCATATTTGCCGTAAGCGGTAATGGGCTTCGAGTCGGCGAACCACGCCCTCACGACCTTGTCGGCCTGATGCTCGGCGACGAGCGATTCCTCGGCGCGCTTGCGCAGCCATTCGGCGGCGGGCCAGTCGGGATGGTCGGCGAGGAAGCCCGCGATGCGCTTGAAGCCCGCCTCCCTGGGATGGAGCCGCAGGCCCCCCCACCGCGCGGCGGTGTCGGGAAGCTTCGCCTGCAGATTCGCCGCGGCCTGTTCGGCGGCGGCGAAATCGCCGGCCTTGTAGAAGGCGAGCGTCTGGGCGAAGACTTCGGAGTCGTCGCCGAGCAGTTTTGCAGGATCGAGAGGGCTCGGACCCGTTCCGCCCTTCAGCCATCCGTCTGCGGGGGCATAGGCCGCGAGCGGCGAGAGCGGGCCGTCATCGGCGCCGAAAAGCGCGGCCTGCGGCGGGTGCGCCTCCTCCGTGCCGGCGGGGACGCCGGTGACGAATCCGCGCAGCGACTCCTCGAGCGAGCCGACGCGCGAACGCCACGCGCCGAGGCTGAAGGGGACGGAGGGAATCCAGCGATTCTCCGTGCGTTTCGCCTCGCCGTCGCCCATGTCGCTGAAGCCCGTGAAAGCGGGCGTGATCAGCGCGATCGCGGTCGCCGTTGAAAGGAGCTTGAGGCGCGTCGAGACGCGAGAGGGCAACATCATCGAACTGCACTTCCGTTGTTGCGCAAAGGCTGCTCTCATTTCGTTTACGGAGCGTTAACCAACTCCCCGCCGACGGTTATCGACACCGGAGCGCTCGCAAGGGCTTTTCTCGGGCGCCCCCAGCGGCTATGAAAGACGTCTTCCATCATACGGACGCGAATACGGCGGCTGTGAGGCGCGGGGAAAGCTCTGATTCTATGAGTAAAAAGCCGATTTTTCATGGGTCGATCACAGCTCTCGTCACCCCCTTTGCCAATGGAGAGGTCGATTTCGACGCGCTGCGGGCGCTTGTCGACTGGCAGATCGAGAGCGGCACGCATGGCCTCGTGCCGGTCGGCACGACCGGCGAAAGCCCGACGCTGAGCCATGAGGAGCACGGCCGCGTCATCACCGAGACCATCCGCGCCGCGCGCGGCCGCGTCCCGGTGATCGCCGGCGCCGGCTCGAACAACACGCGCGAGGCGATCGCGCTCGCGGGCCACGCCGAGCGGGCGGGGGCCGACGCCCTGCTGATCGTGACGCCCTATTACAACAAGCCCAATCAGGAAGGGCTTTATCTGCACTTCAAGGCGATCAACGACGCCGTCTCGATCCCGATCATCATCTACAACATCCCGCCGCGCTCGGTCATCGACATGAGCGTGGACACGATGCGGCGGCTGTCCGAACTGAAAAACATCGTCGGCGTGAAGGACGCGACCGGCAACATCGGTCGCATCTCACTTCAGCGCGAGGCGATGGGGCCCGACTTCATCCAGCTTTCGGGCGACGATCTCACCGCGCTGGCCTGCATGGCGGCGGGCGCCCATGGGTGCATTTCGGTCGTCGCGAATATTGCGCCGCGCCTCTGCGCGGATTTGCAGAACGCCTGCCTCGCCGGCGATTTCGCAAAGGCGCTGGAGATTCAGGACAGGCTCGTGCCGCTGCACGTCGCCACATTCCTGGAGGCGGGCGTGACGGGCGCGAAATATGGCCTGTCGCTGCTCGGCAAGGCGAAGGAGGAGGTGCGCCTGCCGCTGGTTCCCTCCACGCAGGCGACCAGGGACCGCATCCGCGCCGCCATGGTTCACGCCGGCGTGCTTCCGGCCTAAGGAAATTCCGTGGCCCCGAAGCAGGACCCGAATTTCAAGGTCGTCGCCGACAACCGCAAGGCGCGCTTCCATTACGAGATCGGCGAAACCTTCGAGGCCGGGATTTCGCTGACCGGCACGGAGGTGAAGTCGCTGCGCACCGGCAAGGCGACGATCGCCGAAAGCTATTGCCACGTCGACCGGCAGGGCGAAGCCTGGCTGGTCAACGCAAATATTCCCGAATATCTCGCGGGGAACCGCTTCAACCACGAGCCCAAGCGCCTGCGAAAGCTGCTGCTCAAGAAGCGCGAGCTGGCGAAGCTGGCGCAGGCCGTGGAGCGCGAGGGCATGACCATCGTGCCGCTGAAGCTCTATTTCAATGCAAAGGGCCGCGCGAAACTGACGATTGCGATGGGTCGCGGCAAGAAGCTGCACGACAAGCGCGAGGTGGAGAAGAAGCGCGACTGGAGCCGCGAAAAAGGCCGGCTGATGCGCGACAAAGGATAAGCCCGGCGGAGGCGCCGGGCTTTGGAATTCGCAGAAGGAAGCCTGACGAGGAGGATTACTCCTCGTCTTCCTCATGGCCCGCCGGAGCGGTCTGCGGCATGGGCCGGCGCTCCTGGTAGCGCTGCATGCGCTCGGCGCGCTCGCCCGGATCGCGGCCGATCTTGCTGACGAGGTGGATCAGGTCGATGAATTCGTCCGCCTGGCGGCGCAGTTCGTCGGCGATCATCGGCGGCTGCGTGGTGATCGTGGAGATCACGGAGACGCGCACGCCCTTGCGCTGCACGGCCTCGACCAGCGAGCGGAAATCGCCGTCGCCGGAGAAGAGCACCATGTGGTCGATATGCTCGGCCATCTCCATCGCGTCGACAGCGAGCTCGATGTCCATATTGCCCTTCACCTTGCGGCGGCCGAGAGAATCCACGAATTCCTTCGTCGGCTTGGTGACGACGGCGTAGCCGTTGTAGTCCAGCCAGTCGATGAGCGGGCGAATCGACGAATATTCCTGATCCTCGATCAGCGCGGTGTAATAGAAGGCGCGGATGAGGCGGCCCTTGCCCTGGAACTCACGGAGCAGGCGCTTGTAGTCGATGTCGAATCCCAGCGATTTCGCGGTCGCATAGAGATTCGCGCCGTCAATGAATAATGCAATTCGCTCGATATCAGCCATTTCGTTCTCACGGTCGGGTTTATGCTGAGATGACATGACGACTTTTAAATAACGCCGTCAACCCACAGCGGCGTTCGCAGGGTCGTCTTGCCTTCTTCCTACGTTCGGCTCTCTCGCCCGATTCAATTCTTGCGTTTTGATGGGCGCGCACTTGCAATCTGAAGGAGAGTTGACAATTCCGGCCAAAACTCGCACGCTTGCAGGCGCATCGTCGCCTAACCTGTTATACGGATAGATTGCCCCGAAGATGCGACAGGTCAAGCGCGGCAATTGCCGTTGACAATAATTTTAACAAAGTTTCTCCGAGATCAACCTATCTAAATCCTTGCAGCGCTTAAAATCAATTCAAAAATTCCGGAAAAGTACGGAGCTTTCTACGATATGTGGAGCTCTCTACGAAAGAAGCGTCATGCGCGGCTGAGGCGGCCCCCGATGCCTGGATTGAGTCGTCGCTGTTGATTAACCGGGGATTCTGGCGTATCAGCCTTTATTCCCCTTCCTTACAGGAGTTCTGCATCAGATGGCGCGCGTCACCGTCGAAGATTGCATTGACAAGATCGAGAACCGCTTCGATCTCGTTCTTCTCGCGGCGCATCGGGCGCGGCTGATTTCCTCTGGCCAGCAGATTCTCGTCGAGCGCGACCGCGACAAAAACCCGGTCGTCGCCTTGCGCGAGATCGCCGAGTCGGCGCTCGCTCCCGAGGATCTGTCGGAAGACTTCATCCACTCGTTGCAGCGCCATGTCGAAGTGGACGAGCCCGAGGCCGAGGCCGCTCCGGCGCTGACGCCGGCGTCGGGCGCAGGCGACTTCGAGGGCGAAGCCCAGTTCGATCGCATGACCGAGGAAGACCTGCTGCGCGGCCTCGAAGGGCTCGTGCCCCCGGCCGAGGTCGAGGACGAGGGCGAGTAAGCCCCGTCTTCGCCAACGAGGCGCGGTTTTCGGCTTCTCCTGTTTGAGACCGCCGCCAAGCTGGTCTACACTGTTGAAAACTCCCAGCGGCCGGGCGTCGTTTGTCGCGTAGCGCGTAGCTTGCGTCGAACGCGGCGGCGGCGCCGGCCGCGCTGCAGGTCGGCGGCTGTCGCGCATGATGCGTCAATATGAACTCGTCGAGCGAGTGCGGAAATATAATCCGCGCGTCGACGAAGATTTGCTCAACCGGGCCTATGTCTACGCCATGAAGGCGCATGGGCAGCAGACCCGCGCTTCGGGCGACCCCTATTTCTCCCATCCGCTGGAAGTCGCGGCGATCCTTACCGATCTCAAGCTCGACGACGCGACGATCGTCGCGGCGGTGCTGCACGACACGATCGAAGACACCGAGACGACCCGCGAGGAGATAGATCGTCTTTTCGGCGAGCAGATCGGCAAGCTCGTCGACGGCCTCACCAAGATCGAGAAGCTGGATCTCGTCTCCAAGCAGGCGCGGCAGGGAGAGAATTTCCGCAAGCTTCTCCTCGCCGTCGCGGAAGACGTGCGCGTGCTGCTCGTAAAGCTCGCCGACCGTCTGCACAACATGCGCACGCTGCATTTCGTGCCGCAGGAAAAGCGCGCCCGGATCTCGCAGGAGACGCTCGACATCTATGCGCCGCTCGCCGGCCGCATGGGCATGCAGCGCCTGCGCGAGGAGCTGGAAGGCCTCGCCTTTCGCCATCTGATGCCCGAGGCCTATCAGACGATCGAAGAGCGGCTGCATGATCTGCGCACGAAGAACGGCCGCATCATCAAGCGCATCGAAGACGAGCTGACAAAGGAATTTTCGAGGCGCGGAATAGAGGCGGCGGTCACCGGGCGGCAGAAGACGCCTTATTCCGTGTGGCGCAAGATGGAGCGCAAATCCGTCTCCTTCGAGCAGCTCTCGGATATTTTCGGTTTCCGCATCATCGTCGGCGCGGTGGAGGACTGCTATCGCGCGCTCGGCGTCATTCACACCAAATGGCCGAATGTTCCGGGGCGCTTCAAGGACTACATCTCGACGCCCAAGCAGAACGACTATCGCTCGATCCACACCACTGTCATCGGCCCCGGCCATCAGCGCGTCGAACTGCAGATCCGGACGGCGGAGATGCACGAGATCGCACGCTTCGGCATCGCCGCCCATGCGCTCTACAAGGACGCGACCGGCGAAGAAGGCCGCGAGGAGCTGGCGAAGGAAAGCCGCGCCTTCCGCTGGCTGCAGGAGACGCTGGAGCTGCTCGCCCATGGCGACAGCCATCCCGAGGAGTTTCTGGAGCACACGCGGCTCGAATTGTTCCAGGATCAGGTCTTCTGCTTCACGCCCAAGGGCGGGCTGATCGCCCTGCCGCGCGGCGCGACGCCGATCGATTTCGCCTACGCCGTGCACACCAAGCTCGGCAATTCGGCGGTGGGCGCCAAGATCAACGGCCGCGTCGCGCCGGTCCTGTCGCCTTTGCAGAACGGCGACGAGGTCGAGATCATCCGCGCCGACGGGCATGTTCCGCCGGCGGCGTGGGAGGCCGCGGTGGTCACCGGCAAGGCGCGCGCCGCCATACGCCGCGCCACGCGCGAGGCCGTGCGCCAGCAATATGCGGGGCTTGGCCGGCAGATCATCGAGCGGGCCTTCGAGCGCGCGGGCCGCGCCTATTCGGACGACAAGCTGAAGGCCGTGCTGACGCGGCTGGCGCGGCCGTCGATCGACGATGTGCTGGCGGCGGTGGGGCGCGGGGAAATCTATTCCGGCGACGTGGTGAAGGCCGTCTATCCAGACTTCAGCGAGGAGCGCAAAGGCGGCCCGACGCCGATGGGGCCGGGCGAGCCGGGCTGGTTCGGCGTCAAGGCCAACGCCAATGTCGTGTTCAAGGCCCCGGACGCCGTCGACGGCGCGCCGGGAGCCATCCCGATCCGCGGGCTGCGCGGCGACGCGCCCGTGCGCTTCGCGCCCGAGGGCGGCGCCGTGCCGGGCGACCGCATCGTCGGCATTCTCACGCCGGGCGAGGGCATCACCATCTATCCGATCCAGTCGCCATCCCTCACCGCCTTCGACGACCAGCCCGACCGCTGGCTCGACGTGCGCTGGGACATCGACGCCGACACGCGCGAACTCTTCCCCGCGCGCATCGTCGCAACGGCGATGAACGAGCCGGGTTCGCTCGGGGCGCTCGCGACGCTGATCGGCGAGACGGGCGCCAATATCGACAACATCAGCTTCCGCGCCCATTCGCCGGACTTCCGCGAAATGACCTTCGATCTCGAAGTGGCGGATCTGAAGCACCTGACGGATGTCATCGCCCGGCTGCGCGCGAGCCCGCTGGTGAGCAAGGTGGAGCGGGTGATCGGGTGAGGAGCGCGGCGGATCGAGCCGCCGCGCATTGTCGATCAGAGGGCGCCTTCATCTGTCTGGGACATCACATCGGCGACCTTGCCGCGCTTGACGAGACAGCGCCACGGCGCTTTCTCCGCGCCGACGCCGACCGTCACGGTGTTGTTCGCCTCCGATGAGACGGCGCTGATCACCACCACTTTCGGATTGTGCGTCGTCTTCTTCACCGCCTTCAGGCAGGCTTGCTTGTCGCGCTTCGGCACGTCGTCGTAAACCTTGGCCGACTCCGGCCTGGCTGGCTCCGACGGGGCGCTCTCGACAGTCTCCTGTTCAACGACCTGGCACACGCCATTGGCTCTGTGCGGCCCGGTATAGGAGACGATCAGCGAACCCGAATCCCGCGCAACGCTGATGGTGACGCCGCCCCCTACGATCTCGGAATAATTCGCGTTCTTCGAGCGGACCGTCGCTCTTTTTCCGTTCAGATAAGCGCGGCCGGCCCGGTCGGTTTCGACGGAGATGTCCGTTGGGCATTTGGCGGCGAAATAGGGAACTTTCGCAAACGCCGCGCCTGCGAAAAGCATGACAGTCACGGCTAAAGAAGCCGCGAGACCTCGAGCTTTCATTTACCAACTCCTTATTGCAAAGATTAAGTTTATCCCAAGTAAGGCCGATTTATACATTATATTTATTTACCAGCGAATACGACTCTATGACCAATCCCCACATTGATTCATGGAAATTTGTGTAAATCGAGATTTGCGCCAGGATCATGCTCCTGATTTCTGTAGACTTTTCTTGTACAAGACTTCCTGCGGAAAGCCTGGCGTCCGCCGCCCGCCCCAATGGCAATCGCCCCCCGCGCGCGCTAAGAAAGCCGCATGAACACCAAATCCCTCCGTCTCGGCGTCAACGTCGATCACGTCGCCACCATCCGCAACGCCCGCGGCGGGCCGCGCCCCGACCCCGTGCGGGCGGCGCTGCTCGCTATCGAAGCCGGCGCCGACGGCATTACGGCGCATCTGCGCGAGGATCGCCGCCACATCAACGACGCCGACATGGCGCGGCTCAAGGCCGCCATCACCCGGCCGCTCAATTTCGAGATGGCCGCGACCGGGCAGATGCTCGACATCGCGCTCGCCACCGCGCCGCACGCCGTCTGTCTCGTTCCCGAAAAGCGCACCGAGCGCACGACCGAGGGCGGGCTCGACGTCGTGGGCGGGCATGACTATCTCGCGCCCTATGTCGATCAGCTCGCGCGCGGCGGCATAAGGGTTTCGCTGTTCATCGAGCCATCGGAGGAGGCGATCGACGCCGCCGTATCGATCAGGGCGCCGGTCGTGGAGCTTCACACGGGGGCCTGGTGCCATGCGGTGGAGGTGCGCGATCTCGCCCTTGCGGAGCGGGAGTTCGCGCGCGTCGAAAAGGCCGCCGCCTACGCCGCTGAGCGCGGCATCGAGGTCCACGCCGGGCACGGGCTCGACTATGAGACCGCGCGCCGCGTTTCGGCCCTGCCGCAGATCGTCGAGCTGAACATCGGCCATTTCCTCATCGGCGAAGCGGTCTTCGTCGGTCTCGCCGAGGCCATCCGGCAGATGCGGCGCGCGATGGACGACGGCAGGGCGAGCGCCGCATGACGCGCCGCCTGGCAAGAGCCGGCTTCCTCATCCCGAGGAGCGCGCCGGGCGCGCGTCTCGAAGGGTAAGGCGCGTGGAAAGGCGCAGCTTCGATGATTCTCGGCTTCGGCAATGATCTCTGCGACATCCGCCGCATCGAGCGGGCGCTCGAGCGTTACGGGCAGCGTTTCACGCGCCGGATCTACACGGACATAGAGCGCGCGAAGTCGGATCGCCGCGCGGCGCGCGCCGCCACCTACGCCAAGCGCTTCGCCGCCAAGGAGGCCTGCGCCAAGGCGCTCGGCACAGGCATAAGACAGGGCGTGTTCTGGAGGGACATGGGGGTCGTGAACCTTCCCTCCGGCCGGCCGACCATGGCGCTCACCGGGGGCGCGGCCGCGCGGCTGGAGGAGATGACCCCGCCGGGCATGCGCGCCGTCATCCATCTGACGCTCACGGACGAATATCCTCTCGCGCAAGCGCAGGTTCTCATTGAGGCCGTGGCGTGCTAAGCGGGGCAAGCCGGGCAGGCCGACGCCGCCCAACGACAAAGGAGTGAGGCGGCTTGAGCAGGAACGTCCCGGTGGCTGACAAACACGAAGAAGGCGGTCTGCTGGAAACGATCAAGGTGATCGTCCAGGCGCTCGCCATCGCGCTCGTCATTCGCACGCTGCTGTTTCAGCCCTTCAACATCCCGTCAGGCTCGATGATCCCGACGCTATTGATCGGCGACTATGTCTTCGTGTCGAAATACGCCTACGGCTATTCGAATTACTCCATGCCCTTCGGCCCCAACATCCTGCCGGGCCGCATCCTTTCCTCGCCGCCCAAGCGCGGCGACGTGGTCGTTTTCAAACTGCCGCGCGACAATGAGACCGATTACATCAAGCGCGTGATCGGCCTGCCGGGCGACCGCATCCAGGTCATCGAGGGCCGCCTCTACATCAATGGCGTGATCGTGCCGCGCGAGCCGATCGAGAAGGCCCGCACCGAAAACCGCGAAGGCCGCGAGGTTCCGGTTCCGACCTACAAGGAAACCCTGCCGGGGGGCGACGGCTATCCGGGCGTCGAGCACACGATCATCGAGATCGAGGGCGACCACGGCATCAACGACAACACCGAACTCTTCGTCGTGCCGCCGGATCAATATTTCATGATGGGCGACAATCGCGACAACTCCACCGATTCGCGCATCGCGCCGGATCTGGGCGGGGTGGGCTATGTGCCCTTCATCAATCTCGTCGGCCGCGCGGAGATCATCTTCTTCTCGGTGAAGAAGGACGAATCCGCGCTCGCCTTCTGGCGCTGGCCGTGGTCGGTGCGCTGGGATCGCCTGTTCAAGCCGGCCCATTGAGCGCGCGATGGCGCGGGCGAAAGTCGATCTCGCCGCCCTCGAGGAGAGCGTCGGACACAGGTTCGCCGACCAGTCCCTGCTGCGATGGGCGCTGACCCATGTCAGCGCGTCGTCGCAACGGCCCGAGTCATACGAGCGGCTGGAGTTTCTCGGCGACCGCGTGCTCGGCCTCGCCGTGGCGCACATGCTTTACGAGGCTTTTCCCGGCGAGAGCGAGGGCGAACTCTCGCGCCGCCTCGCCGCGCTGGTGCGCAAGGAGACCTGCGCGGAAGTCGCGGAGATCTGGGGCGTCGGGCCCTATATGAGGCTGGGCGAGGGCGAGGCGCAGACCGGCGGCCGCAAGAAGCGTGCGATTCTCGGCGACGTGTGCGAGGCGATCATCGGCGCGGTGTTTCTGGACGGCGGCGCTGACGCCGCCGGGCGTGTGGTGCGCGCGGGCTTTGGCCCGAAAATGCTGGAAGCGGGGCGCGACCTGCGCGACGCCAAGACCGCGCTGCAGGAATGGGCGCAGGCTCGCCGGCTCCCGCCGCCGCGTTACCGGCTGATCGCGCGCAGCGGGCCGGACCACGCGCCCTCATTCGAGATGGCGGTGGACATAGAAGGCTTCGAATCGGCCGGGGGAGCGGGCGCCTCGAAGCGTGTCGCGGAACAGGCGGCCGCGGCGGCTTTCATGGCGCGCGAGGGCGTCGAGGACGGAAAGGGATCGACGTGACCGAAGAAAACGCCGCTGGACAGGAAACGCGCTGCGGCTTCGCGGCGCTCGTCGGCGCGCCCAACGCCGGCAAGTCGACGCTATTGAACCAGCTCGTCGGCGCGAAAGTGTCGATCGTCTCGCGCAAGGCGCAGACGACGCGGGCGCTCGTGCGCGGCATCGCCATCGACGGACCGGCGCAGATCATACTGGTCGATACGCCCGGCATCTTCAAGCCGAAGCGCCGACTCGACCGCGCCATGGTGGCGAGCGCGCTTTCCGGCGCGACCGACGCCGATGTCGTCGCTCTGCTGGTCGATGCGCGAAGGGGGCTCGATGAGGAAGTCGAGTCGATCCTGACGCAGCTTGCGGAAGTGAAGGCGCCGAAGATTCTGGTGCTGAACAAGATCGACGTGATCGCCCGCGAAAAGCTGCTTGCGCTCGCCGCGAAAATGAATGAGCGCGGGAAGTTCGAGGAGACCTTCATGGTCTCCGCGCTCACCGGCGACGGCGTCGGGGATCTGCGCCATGCGCTCGGAAAGCGCATGAAGCCGGGGCCGTGGCTCTACCCCGAGGACCAGCTCTCCGACGCGCCGCTGCGGCTGCTCGCCGCCGAGATCACGCGCGAGCAGATCTACGAGCGGCTGCACGACGAACTGCCCTATCAGTCGACCGTCGAAACCGATTCGTGGACGAACCAGAAGGATGGCTCGGCGCGCATCGAGCAGACGATCTATGTCACCCGCGAGGGGCAGAAACGCATCGTCATCGGCGAGGGCGGGAAGACCATAAAGGCCATCGGCCAGGCGGCGCGGCGCGAGATCGCGGAGGCCGCCGAGCAGCCCGTTCACCTTTTCCTCTTCGTTAAGGTTCGGGAAAACTGGGCGGACGATCCGGAGCGCTACCGCGAAATGCGTCTGGAGTTTCCAAAGGGCGGGTAGTATCGACGATCGAAGCAGATTCTGCGGGGAGGGAAAATGTCGGAGAAACGCAAGGTCACGACCGTCTATCGATATCTGACCGGCCCTGACGACGTCTCCTTCTGTCATCGCGTCACACAGGCGCTGAGCATGGGCTGGCAGCTCTATGGCTCGCCCACGCTTACTTTCGATTCCGCAAAGGGCCGCGTCATTTGCGGACAGGCTTTGACCAAGGATGTCGAAGACCTGGAATACAAGCCGGACATAAAACTTTCCGAGGTCTGAGCCCGAAATGGAATGGCGCGACGAGGGTCTCGTGATCGGCGCGCGAAAGCACGGCGAGACTTCCGTCATTCTCGAACTGATGACCCGCCAGCATGGCCGCCACCTCGGCGTCGTGCGGGGAGGCCGCTCGCAGGCGATGCGGCCCGTCCTGCAGCCCGGCAATCTCGTGGTCGCCAGCTGGCGAGCGCGGCTGGAGGTCCATCTCGGCGCCTTCGCCATCGAACCGCTCGCTTCCCGCGCTGCACGTTATCTGGATCGCGGCGCGGCGCTGCACGGCGTTGCGGCGCTGGCGGCGTGGCTCCGCCTGCTTCCGGAACGCGATCCTTACGAGGAATTGTTCGAAATGGCCGACGCCATCGCCTGCCGGCTCGATGCGGCTGACTTCGCCGCGCCATTGATGGCGCGATTTGAACTGGCGTTGCTGGGCGCGCTCGGTTTCGGCCTTGATCTCGGCGCCTGCGCGCTCACCGGCGCGCGCGATGATCTGGCCTATGTGTCGCCCAAATCCGGCCGCGCGGTGAGCCGTGAGGCGGGCGCCCCCTGGCGGGAGCGGCTGCTGCCCTATCCGGCGTTCCTGCGAGAGGCGAGTGATGTGGCCGCTGTCGATGACGTCGCCGCCGCCTTCCGGCTGACCGGCTATTTTCTCACCCGCGACGTGCTGGCGCCGCGCGGCGTGGCGATGCCGGCTTCACGCGCGCTTTATATCGACGCCCTTGCGCGGGCCGCGGCGTGAGAACCGGCTCAGCGCAGTTCGTCGCAGATGATTCGCGATTCCTTGCTCGTCACGCCATATCCCTCGTCGGTGTCGACGAGGATCTCGCGACACACCGCCTGCATCCCTTCGTCGTTGCGGGCTTCCTCGCGCGCGGGCGCGGCGCGGCGGCGCGCGGCGTGAGCCGAATCAGCGACGGAAAAGAACGGGAATTCGAGAGCTTGCGCGGCGCCGGCAAAAATTGACGTCATGGCCAGAAGCGTAAGGATTTTCTTCATTTTCGCCTTGCTGGAGGGATGACTGAAATTCGCGCGTCATAGCGCCGCGCCATCGAAGCGGCTACTTTTCTAAAGGAGGCGGCCGCGGCGCGGCAAGCGTTAAAATGCAACTATTTCGGGTAAAAGAAAAAATGCCGTCAGGGCTGGCGGTTAGACTTGTGGATTGACGACGGCGCGCTTGCGCCGTCGGCTCGCGGCTCATAGGACGGGCGCGGGCGCGCGACAACAGGATCAGGTGAATGGCGCAAAAGGGCGGTTCGGCGGGCAGGGGCAAGGGCGGCGGCGAGGAGACGGCTCCGACGCCGGTCGATCTGCGCGAGGCGCTGGAAGAACGCTACCTGCGTTATGCGCTGTCGACAATCACCGACCGCGCCCTGCCCGACGCGCGCGACGGTCTGAAACCCGTTCACCGTCGCATTCTCTACGGCATGCATGTGCTGCGGCTCGATCCCGGCGCGCCGTTCAAGAAATGCGCGAAGATCGTCGGCGACGTGATGGGCTCGTTCCATCCTCATGGCGACCAGGCGATCTATGACGCTCTGGTGCGTCTCGCGCAGGATTTCTCCTCGCGCTATCCGCTCGTCGACGGGCAGGGCAATTTCGGAAATATCGACGGCGACTCGGCCGCCGCCTATCGCTACACCGAAGCGCGCATGACGTCCGTCGCGCGCGGGCTGCTCGAAGGCATCGACGAAGACGCGATCGACTTCAAGCCGAATTATTCAGGCGAAGAGAAGGAGCCGATCGTCCTCCCCTCGGCGCTGCCGAACATGTTGGCGAATGGCGCGCAGGGCATTGCGGTCGGCATGGCGACGTCGATCCCGCCGCACAATCTCGCCGAGCTCTGCGACGCGGCGCTCTATCTCATTTCGCATCGAAATGCGACGAGCGAGCAGCTGCTCACTTTCGTGCAGGGGCCGGATTTTCCGACCGGCGGCATTATCGTCGACAGGCGCGAGGAGATCGTCGAGGCCTATCGCACGGGGCGCGGCTCCTTCCGCGTGCGCGCGCGCTGGACGAAAGAGGAGCTGCCGCGCGGCGGCTGGGTCGCCGTCGTAACGGAAATTCCCTATGGCGTGCAGAAGTCGCGTCTCATCGAAAAACTTGCGGAGCTGATCTCGGAGCGCAAGCTCCCGCTCGTCGCCGACGTGCGCGACGAGTCTGCGGAGGACGTGCGCATCGTCCTCGAACCGCGCTCGCGCAACATCGACGCGGCGCTGATGATGGAGACGCTGTTCAAGCTCTCCGAACTCGAAACGCGCTTCGGCATGAACATGAATGTTCTCGTCGACGGCGTGACGCCGCGCGTCGTCTCGCTCGACGAGGCGCTGCGGCAGTGGCTCGATCACCGGCGCGAAGTGCTGCAACGCCGCTCGCGCCACAGGCTCGCCGCGATCCTGCGCCGCATCGAGCAACTGGAAGGCATGATCATCGTCTTCCTCAATCTCGACGAGGTGATCCGCATCATCCGCGAGGAGGACGACGCCAAGGGCGAGCTGAAGAAGGCGTTCAAGCTCACCGACCTTCAGGTCGATTATATTCTCGACACGCGCCTGCGGTCGTTGCGCAAGCTCGAGGAAATGGAGCTGCGCCGCGAGCTGAAAGAACTCACGGACGAGCGCGCAGACATCGAGGCGCTGCTGGCCGACGACGGCAGGCAATGGAAGACGATCGCCGCCCAGGTCCGCGAGCTGAAGAAGATTTACGGGCCTCAGACTGAAATCGGCAAGCGTCGCACGACCTTCGAGGACGCGCCGGCCGCGGTCGATCTCGATCTCGCGGAGGCCATGATCGAGCGCGAGCCGATCACCGTCGTCGTTTCGAAGAAGGGCTGGATTCGCGCGCTGAAAGGCCATGTGCAAGATCTGTCGACGCTGCAGTTCAAGGGCGACGACGAACTGGATACGAGCTTCTTTGCTCAGACGACGTCGAAGATCCTCGTGCTCGCCACCAATGGCAAGGCCTATACGCTCGACGCCTCGAAACTGCCGGGCGGGCGCGGGCATGGCGAGCCGATCCGTCTTTTCGCGGATATCGACGAGGATGCGAGCGTCGCGCGCGTCTTGCCGCATGAGCCGCAAGCGTCATTGCTGCTCGTCGCCGACGACGGGCGCGGCTTCGTCGTCGCGCAGGACGATCTGCTGTCGTCAACGAAAAAGGGCCGCGCCGTGCTCAATGTCGAACCGCCGGCGCGTCTGAAGGTCGTCACGGAGGCGGCGGGCGATCATGTCGCGATCATCGGCGAGAACCGCAAGCTCCTCGTCTTCCCGCTGGAGGAGGCGCCGCGCATGGCGCGCGGAAAGGGCGTGCGCATGCAGCGCTACAAGGACGGCGGCGTCGCGGACGCAAAGGTGTTCTCGCTCGCCGACGGGCTGACATGGACGGATTCGTCGGGCCGCGTCTTTACCGTCGAGAAGCTGGAGCTGAAAGAGTGGATCGGCCACCGCGCCGAAGCCGGAAGGCTGCCGCCGCGGGGGTTCCCGAGGAATAACAGGTTTGGGTGAGGCGCCCGACAGGCGCCCGCGCGTTCTTCCCGCGGGGGCAGAACGCAATCACGACGGCTTCGAGAAATCCGGGATCCTGAAAAACAGCTTCCCCTGCCGCCACATTGTGAACGCGACGCCGCCCGCGACGACGGCGAATACGCCGAAGCCGATATAGAGGTAGAACTCCTCGTCGGTCATGAGGCCGACGGAGAAGGGGTGACGGCCCTCGTAGCTTTTGGCGCCATTGTCGCTGACGAGCTTCGCGTAGAGCACGTAATTGCCGGGCTGTTTGAAGTCCTGATCGAAATTCACCATCCCGTTGCGGAATTTCTGCACGGGCAGGCGCCCGACGACATCGGCCTCGGGGTCGGCCTCGCCGTTTGGCCCCTTGCTGCGCAGGATGCGAATGTCCCAGTTCATGTCGCGCAGCTCATTGTCCGAGGCGTCGAGGACGATGACGCTCGGGCCGGTGTCGGGCAGGGCGACGCATTCGCGGTCGATGTTCTTCTTCGGCTGCATGGCGACGAATTTCATCGACTTTTCGCCCAGCGCGATGGGGCAGTCGGGATCATAGTAATGCCAGCCGGCGGCGCGGGCGGGTTGCGACGAAAGAGTCGCGGCCGAAAGGATGAAAAGCGCCGCGCCGAAAAGAAGTCTGCTCACGTTAACCCCTCGCCCTCACATCCCTGCGTCCAGAACCGCCAGCATCTGGTCCATCGCCAGCGCCGGCTCGGCGCATTTCGAGTCGCCGACGATTCGCGCCGGCACGCCTGCGACAGTCTTGTTTGCGGGCACGGAGTCAAGGACCACCGAACCCGCCGCGATCATGGCGCAGCGGCCGATCTCGATATTGCCCAGCACTTTCGCGCCGGCGCCGATCAGCACGCCGCGACGCACCTTCGGGTGCCGGTCGCCGCGCGCCTTTCCGGTGCCGCCCAGCGTCACGCCATGCAGCATCGAGACGTCGTCCTCTATCACGCTGGTCGCGCCGATGACGACGCCGGT
The DNA here is from genome assembly GCF_000188155.2 of Methylocystis sp. ATCC 49242. Lineage (NCBI taxonomy): Bacteria > Pseudomonadati > Pseudomonadota > Alphaproteobacteria > Hyphomicrobiales > Methylocystaceae > Methylocystis > Methylocystis sp. ATCC 49242. The sequence goes on along the minus strand of NZ_KE124774.1, from coordinate 1,766,533 downwards.
CGCATGGTCGATGAACACGCCCTTGCCGATGACGGCGGCGGGGTGAATGTCGGTCTGAAAAATCTGCGACGAGAGACTCTGCAGGGTCAGCGCAAAGTCGCTGCGGCCGTTCTTCCACAGCCAATGCGCCAGCCGGTAGGTCTGAAGCGCGTGGAAACCCTTGAAATAGAGCGCCGGCTCGATCAGCCGCGTGCAGGCGGGGTCGCGCTCGACCACCGCGAGCAGATCGGCGCGAAAGGCCTCGGCGATCGACGGGTCGCGGGCGAGGCAGGCCTCATAGGCCTGGCGGATCGCGGCGTAGGAGGCCTCGGGGCGATCCAGCCGCTGGGCGACGCGATGCGTGACCACGCCCGCAACGGAATCCTGCGCCAGCACGGCCGGATGGATGAAGCCGCCAAGCTCGGGTTCGCGGCGCAGCACGTCTTCCGCTTCGAGCCGCATCCGCGCGAGCATCGGGTCCCCTTGCGTGAAGTCGATGACTTTCGCGGATTGTTCGCGGGTGTCGACGGCCATTCGGGCTCTCCTCTTGCGCCCGCTATATAGGGGTTTTCTATCCCGAAATCATCCCGCCCGGCGCGCCGGCCTCAGGGGCGCGCCGACAGGAACTCCAGCACCGCCTGCTTGTAGAGGCGGTCGCCGACGGCGCGGTTGTGGTCGCGGCCGGGAATGTCGAAAATTCGCACATTGCGGAACAGGGGCTGCAACGGCGCGGGATCGCCGGCCACGTCGTCCCGCGTTCCGACGCAGATGAGCACCGGGCTCTCGATCCGGGCGAGAAGCGACGGCTCGATCGCCTTGCGCGCGCCACGCACGCAGGCGGCGAGCGCGGCGAGATCGCTGCGCGTCGATTCGGCGAAGCCGCGGAAGATCTTGAGCATCGAATTGTCGATGTCCTCGATGCGCTCGGCCTCCATGGCCTCCGCAAGACCGCCCGGCAGGCCGGCGTCCTCGACGAGATACTGGCCGATGCCGCCGAGAACCAGCCCGCGCACGCGCTCGGGATGCGCCAGACTCATGACCGTGGCGATTCGCGCGCCCAGCGAGTAGCCCATGACATCGGCGCGCTCGATGGCGAGATGATCGAGCAGGTTGATCACGTCCTGCGCCATGATATCGAGCGAATATTGCGCCGGATCGTAGAGTTTCTGCGATCTCCCGTGACCCCGGTTGTCGAAGGCGATCACGCGCCGGCCGTCCTCGGTCAGGGTCTTCACCCATTGGGTGAACATCCAGTTCACCGCATGGGTGGAGGCGAAGCCGTGAATGAGAACGATGGGCTCGCGCCGATCTTCTGTCAGGGGCTCGAAATCCGAATACGCAATCTCGACGCCATTCGAGATGAAAGTTTCCATCATGAATCCCGGTTAGACCCTTCTACTTAAACGCAAAAACGCCCTGCGCAAGCGTTGTGTGGCCAAATTCAAAACCGCTATTGCCAATCGGGCCGCTTGCCGTTAAACGAGCGCATGTCGTCGCCGCCTCCGGGGCGGTCACGAGACGACAGGGCGCCCGTAGCTCAGCTGGATAGAGCACCAGACTACGAATCTGGGGGTCAGAGGTTCGAATCCTTTCGGGCGCGCCATTCTTCCGCATCACGCCTTCTTCTCGACTGCAGTAGGGAAAGTGCGCCCCTGCGGCCATGCCGTGGCCGGTCGGGGTCTTTCGCCGCTTGCGATGTTAAATATGGCGGCAAGGGCGAGCGGGAAGCGACTCCGCGCGACAAGAAATGTCGCAGTATTTTCACGTAGAGCCTTCGCGCGCCGGCCCATGCCGGATTGGCGATCAGTGGTGATGGCGCCGCCGCTTGCGCGCGCCCGGATTCGGCGCGATCGACGCAGCGAAGTTCCCCGACAGGCGAAACCGTCGCGCGAGATCGCAGGCTTCTTTACGTAAACGCCGAAAATTCACCACGCCCGCAGGAAAAATGGCGCAACTGCGACTTCACTCGATTGTGACAGAGCGCCGCTCTAGATCGGTTTGAAGGCCGTCGTCTTTGCAGCAACGGACCGAAACAGACATACAACGGGAGAAGGAAATATGGTGCGCAAGCTGTTCATCGTCGTCGCCGCCGCCAGCGTCGTCGTCCTGTCGGGTCAGGCTCTCGCCTGGCACTCGACGCATGAGCGGCACATGCGCGAGCATCACGGCCACAACGGCTACGGGCGCCACCATGACAGGCATTGGCGCCACCATCATGATTATCACTGGGGCAAGCACCACCACCACGGCGTTCATCTCGAGGGCTCTCACTGACGCCGGGTCGCGCGATTCGCCAGACAAAATGAAAGCCGCCCGCGTTTCGCCGGCGGCTTTTTTTCGGGAGACTCCTCCGCCCCCGAGCGCCCGCGCGATGGGGCCGGGCAATTGCGCCCTCGCTCGCGGGGCGCTAAAAACGCGGCCTTCCATCCACAGCGACTTACGCCGGTTTGCAGCGGCGATTGAGCGCGTCAGGAGGCAAATATGGTTGCGGTCACATTCCCCGACGGGGCGTCCCGTCAGTTCGAAGCCGGCGTCACGGGCTTCGACATCGCGAAGAGCATCTCCCCCTCCCTCGCCAAGCGCACGGTCGCCATGACGCTCGACGGCGAACTGGTCGACCTGATGAAGCCTGTCAAACAGGACGCGAAGATCGAGTTCGTCTCGCGCGAGGACCCGCGCGCGCTGGAACTCATTCGCCACGACGCCGCCCATGTGCTGGCGGAGGCGGTGCAGGAGCTTTATCCCGGCACGCAGGTCACGATCGGCCCGGTGATCGAGAACGGCTTTTATTACGACTTCCATCGCGCCGAGCCCTTCACGCTCGAAGACCTGCCGGCGATCGAGAAGAAGATGCGGGAGATCGTCGCGCGCGACGCGCCCATCGTGCGCGAGGAATGGGATCGTGACCACGCCAGGACCTGGTTCATCGCCAAGGGCGAGACCTTCAAGGGCGAACTCATCGACAGCATCAAGTCCGACGAGCCGCTGAGCGTTTACAAGCAGGGCCATTGGCTCGATCTCTGCCGCGGCCCGCATCTGCCCTCGGTCGGCAAGATTGGCACGGCCTTCAAGCTGATGAAGGTCGCGGGCGCCTATTGGCGCGGCGATTCGACGAAGCCGATGCTCAGCCGCATCTACGGCACGGCCTGGGCCACGCAGGAGGAACTCGACGCCTATCTGCATCGCCTGGAGGAAGCCGAGCGCCGCGACCACCGCCGCCTCGGCCGCGAGATGGATCTCTTCCATTTCCAGGAGGAGGGGCCGGGCGCGATTTTCTGGCATCCGAAAGGCTGGACGCTCTTCCAGACGCTCGTCTCCTATATGCGTCGGCGACAGAAGGCGGCGGGCTACACGGAAGTGAACACGCCGCAGGTGCTCGACCGCGCGCTGTGGGAGACGTCGGGCCACTGGCAGACCTATCGCGAGAACATGTTCGTCACCAAGACGGAAGACGAGCGTATTTTCGCGCTGAAGCCGATGAACTGCCCCGGCCATGTGCAGATCTTCAAGAACGGGCTGAAGTCCTATCGCGACCTGCCGGTGAAGATCGCGGAATTCGGCGTCGTGCATCGCTACGAGCCCTCCGGCGCGCTGCACGGCATGATGCGCGTGCGCGCCTTTACGCAGGACGACGCGCATATCTTCTGCTCCGAAGACCAGATCATGGACGAGGCGCTGAAGATCAACGACCTCATCCTGACGATCTACCGCGACTTCGGCTTCGACGATGTCGTGGTGAAGCTCTCGACGCGCCCGGAAAAGCGCGTCGGCTCGGACGAGGCGTGGGACAAGGCGGAAGCCGCGCTCGGCAAGGTGCTCGACGAACTTGCCCGACGCGGGCTGAAGACGAGCATTCAGGAAGGCGAGGGCGCTTTCTACGGGCCGAAGCTCGAATATACGCTGCGCGACGCCATCGGCCGCGAATGGCAATGCGGCACGACGCAGGTGGACTTCAACCTCCCGGTGCGATTCGGCGCCTTCTACATCGGCGCCGACAGCGACAAGAAGATTCCAGTGATGATCCACCGCGCAATGTTCGGTTCGCTCGAGCGCTTCACCGGCATTCTGATCGAGCATTTCGCCGGCCATCTACCTCTGTGGCTCTCGCCGCTGCAGATCGTCATCTGCACGATCACGCAGGAGGCCGACGACTACGCCTATGAGGTTGCCGCCGCCGCGCGAAAACTCGGGCTCAACGTCGACATCGACGCGCGCAACGAGAAGATCACCTACAAGGTGCGCGAACATTCGCTCGCCAAGGTTCCGGTGCTTCTCGTCGCGGGCAAGAAGGAGGCGGCCGAGCGCACGATCTCGATTCGCCGTCTCGGCTCGCAGCAGCAGACGCAGATGGGAATCGACGAGGCGCTGGCGCAGCTGGCGGCGGAAGCGACGCCGCCGGACGTGAGGTCCTAGGCTTCGAGTCTCGAGCCGCCATATCTCCCCGCAAGCAGGGAGGTATGGCGGTCGGAGACCGTCGGGCAGGGCGCTGCGTCGACGCCGAAGATTTGCCCCTTCCGGACCGCGCTTTGCGGGGCGAGTCTCCCTGCAGCGGGTGGGCGGCGCAAGCTGGCTCGTGAGCTTTTCTAGGGACTGAAAATCAAATACCCCCACGGCCGGTCAAACCCCGGCCCTGCGGTCTGCCGCCAGCCGCGACCGGCCAGCGTCCGCGCCACATAGCGGTTGAACCAGCCATGGCCGACGAGCGCGACGTCGCCCTGCGCCGACGCTTCCAGCAGTCGTTCCGCGCATTGCCCGGCGCGGCTGCGCAGATCGTCGCGCGCCCCGGCCAGCGCGGGGGAAAATTCTCCGCGCGCCCGCGCGAGGATCATCCACGCGATCGCCGGAAGTTTCAGCGGCAGATTCGGCGTGAGCGGCGGCGCTTCCCGAAAGGCCGATTCGCTCACATCGGCTGTAACGCCAAGCCGCGCCAGGGTTTCCGAAACACGCGGCGCGTCGCTCGCAAGGACAGTCGCTGCTCCGCCGACGAGTCGCGCAACTTCTTCGGGCGGCAGGGCGTCAGCCTCTATCCCGGCACGTTCATAGGCGTCGATATAGGCGCAGAACTCTCGAAACGAGAAAAGCCCCGACGCCTTGACAGCGACGGGGCCATGTCGGACCAGAATGATCGAAGGCAATTACGCGGTGGCCGCGCTCTGCTTCTTCTCGATCTCGCGCTTCAGCACGCGGGCGTTCTGCGAAAGCTCCTCGTCGCGCGCCTTCACGAGGAAGGCGTCGAGACCGCCGCGGTGCTCGACCGAGCGCAGGGCGGCCGCCGAGATGCGCAGGCGCACCGAACGCGCGAGCGCCTCGGAGGCGAGCGTCACATTGACGAGGTTGGGCAGGAAACGCGTGCGCGTCTTGCGATTGGAGTGGCTGACGAGATTACCCGTCTGCACGCCCTTGCCGGTCAGCTCGCAACGCCGGGACATGGAACTTCCTTTCAATCCGCTTTGGCTTCGTCCACGCGGCGGGCAGGGACCAAGGTGCGCCCGCGCCGCCGACGATGGGTGAAAACGACGCAAAAGGCTCGCGGCTCAAAGCGCCGAGCCCTGTTCGCGAGCCTTATAAGAGCAAAGGGCCGCGAGCGTCAACCGGGCGGGTCCGGCGGGGCGGCTTGATCTGTGTCATGCCTTGTTAATCCACAGCGGGAAAGCCTGCGGAGAAGCCGCAATCGCCTCTGGACATCGGCGGCGTTCTGGGTTCTAAGCCTGTCGTCGCTCCGGGCGGGGCGAGGCGCGCCGCGCCGCGCCGTTCTTTCTGGCCCGGAATCTTCGAAAAACGACAGGGCCGGAGCCTGTCCTCCCGCCACGCCCGCCGGTTTGCGGCGGCGCGACGCTTAAACGACAGAAAGGTTGGGGAAATTCCATGGCCAAAGCAATTCTGCACATGCTCAGCACGTTGAAGCATATGAGCCCCTTCGACGTGAACATGGCCCTCGACGCCGGTTATGATGCGGCGATTCCCTACACCAACGTCACTCTCGATGAAGTCACGGCGCTCGTGCAGGACGCGATGTTCTCGCGCGCGCCCTCCGCGGCGCTGAAGACCGGCATTTTCTTCGCGGGCCGCGACGCCGTGCTCGCCCTCGACATGCTCGAAGCCGCCCAGAAGGCGCTGCTCAAGCCCTTCGAGGTTTCGCTCTTCGCCGACCCCTACGGCTCCTTCACCACGGCCGGCGCGATGGTCGCCTGCGTCGAGAAGGTGCTGCGCGACAAGAAGCAGCGCGAGCTGAAGGGCTCCCGGATCGTGATTTACGGCGCCACGGGCGTCGTCGGCTATTCCTCGGCTGTCATCGCTGCGCTGGAAGGCGCCGAAGTGACGATCGTCGGCTACAGCGGCCTCGACCGCGTCGCCAAGCAGGCCGACGAAATGTGCAAGCGCTTCAACATCAAGGTGAAGCCGGCTGACGGCAGCTCGCCGGAAATGGTGCGCGCGCTGCTCGTCGAGCATGAGATCGCGCTCTGCGCCGCCCGCGCCGGCGTGCAGGTCTTGTCGAAGCACGACCTCAACGCGGCGAAGAGCCTGCTGATCGCCGCCGACGTGAACGCCGTGCCGCCGCTCGGCGTCGAAGGCTGCGGCCTGCACGACAACGGCGTCGTCGTTTCCGAGCATGGGGCGCTGGGCATCGGCGCGCTGGCCATCGGCAATGTGAAATACGGCGCGGAGTCGGGCCTCTTCAAGCAGATGGTCACTTCCGACAAGCCGCTCTGCCTCGACTTCCGTCACGCTTTCGCCCTCGCGCGTCAGCTCGTGTAAGACGCGCGCGCAATTGCCGGGCGAGGAACTTGGCAAGCGTGCGCAAAACTGGTTGAGTCCGCGCCGCGGTCGTTTGTCCGCAGCGCTTTCTCATGGCCGGCGCCTTCGTGTGTCCGGCTCCTGGCAAAACGCCCGCCGCCCCTGGCGGGATGCAATGTTTCTTTGAAAGGGAACGCACATGGCAGTTATCAACAAGATGCTGGTCGGCGAGTCGCTGGTTGGCGAAGGCAATGAAGTCGCGCACATCGACCTGATCATGGGTCCGCGCGGTTCGGCCGCCGAGCTCGCTTTCGCGAACGCTCTCGTCAACAACAAGGACGGCTTCACGACGCTTCTCGCGGTCGTCGCTCCGAACCTGCTCTGCAAGCCCAACACGATCCTGTTCAACAAGGTCACCATCAAGGGCGCCAAGCAGGCCGTCCAGATGTTCGGCCCGGCTCAGCACGGCGTCGCCAAGGCCGTCGCCGACTCGGTCGCCGAGGGCGTGATCCCGGTGGCCGAAGCCGACGACCTGTTCATCTCGGTCGGCGTGTTCATTCACTGGGACGCTTCGGACGACAAGAAGATCCAGGACTACAACTATCAGGCCACGAAGGAAGCCATCGCCCGCGCCGTTCGCGGCGAGCCGAAGGCCGCCGAAGTCGTCGCCAAGCGCAACGAGGCCAAGCACCCCTTCGCCGCGAACTGATTTCGCGCGACGGCGTAAGATCGAAGGGGAGCCGCAGGGCTCCCCTTTTTCATTTCGAGGAAGCATGACGAGCGTCATCGGCTGGGACATTGGCGGCGCGCATGTGAAGGCCGCGCGGGCGGAAGATGGTCGCCTTGTCGCCGTCACCCAGCGCGCCTGCGCGCCGCACATGGGCCTCGCGCATCTCGAGCAGCCGATCCGGGAAACGCTCGCGGAACTCGGCTCCGCCGCGCGTCATCGCGTCACGATGACGGCCGAATTGTCGGACGCTTTCGAGGACCGCGCGCGCGGCGTGATCTCGGTTGCGGCGATCGTCGCGCGGGAGATCGGCGCGGGCGATATTCTTTTCTACGCCGGCGCGGATGGTTTCGTTTCGCGCGCGGCGCTGCCGGAATTCGCCGGGTCGGTGGCGTCCGCCAATTGGCGCGCGAGCGCCGAACTCGCCGCGCAGCATTGCGCCGAAGCGTTGTTCGTCGACATCGGTTCGACCACGAGCGATTTGATCCCCATCCGTAACGGCTGCGTCAGCGCCTCGGGCGCGACTGACGCCGAGCGGCTTGCCTCCGGCGAACTCGCTTACGCCGGTTTCAGCCGCGGGTCTCCGCAGGCCTATGCGTCGCGCGCGCCAATCGACGGGACGTGGACGCCGCTCGTCAACGAGGCCTTCGCCTCCATGGCCGACGTGCGCCGCGTGCTCGGCGATTTGCCGGAGGGCGAGAGCGGCGCCGATCTCTCGCCGACCGCCGACGGCCGCCCGAAAACGATTCCCGCTTCGCGCGCGCGGCTTGCGCGCCTCATTGCCCGCGACGCCGCGCAGCTTTCCGATTCGCAGGCGCGCGCGCTGGCCGATTATTTCGCGCGCGCGCAGATGCGCGCCATCGAGGACCAGATCGCGCTCCTCGCCTCGCGCGACGCGATCGCGCCCGACGCGCCCTTCATCGGCGCCGGCGTCGGCCGCGCGCTTGTCGCGCGTCTCGCGCAAATGACGGCGCGCCCCTATCAGGATTTCGCGGACTTCATCCCCGCGCCCGAAGATTTGCGCGCGGCGGCGTCCGATTGCGCGCCAGCGGCGGCGCTCGCGTTACTCGAAGAGAAGTAGCGCGCATAAACATGAAGCCGGCGCGCATTCTGGCTGCAAAAGTCTGTCGGCTTTCGCAGAATGCGCCTAGGCGGTTTCCCGCGAGAGATGCTCGGCGATCTTTTCCATCACCATGTCCCAGGCCTCGCGCTCGGCCTCTCCCGCCGTCTTTTCTATTGCGATCCTGAGATAGGCGATTTCGCTCTCGATCTTCTCGCGCGGCAGGCGTCCGAGACGCGTGGCGAGAATCGCCGCTTCCAGCACGGCGGCGCGGGCGCGATTCATGCCGAGGAAGGGGCGATGCGCTTCCGTGTGCTTCACGCGACAGATGAAACGCGGGCGAATCTCATCCTCCTCGACGCGCACGACTTCCAGTTCCGCATGGGCCAGCGCGCAGGAGAGGCGCGGGGCCGGCCAGTTCTCTATGTCCGTCAGCGGAAAGGTGCGATGACCGACGACGAGCCCCGCGAAGACGCGCGCGTCGTCCGTGAAGCTGGCGGTGGCTTTCGGCGTCTGGCTCAGATTGAAGAGCGTTGCAGAGGGGCGAAAGGGGGCGATGATCCAGTGAGGTCCGTCCTCGATCAGTCCGAGAGGCGCGATATGCGGGCGGCCGACGGGAGAGAGCGTCGTCACGACGCATTCATGTATCAGAGGCATCTTCCGCGCGTCCCTCGCCCGCCTTGCGCATGGTGTGTCCCATTTCCTTGAAGCGCGTGGCGTCCTCTTCATTAATGTCCACGGCCGCGCCAAAGTCCAGCGGCTCGTCCTGGCGATAGCGCTTGCCCAGCTTGAAGGCGATCTCGGCCTTCATCAGCTCCGTTCCGAGATAGAAGGCGTGCGCGCCGTCGTGCTCGACGCCCAGATGCGGAAAGAGCGACATGGCGTCGCTCGCGACGTGGTGGAAGCGCTTGGCGTAGATATGAACGCCGTCCTGCGTCGTATCGATTCGGAAATTGCTGTCGCGCAATTCGCGCGCGAGCTCGGCGATTTCGAGCGGCGTAGCGGCGTAGGGGCGACGGTCGTGCAATTGTAAGAGCGCGTCGCTGTAACCCTTCGGCAACGCGCGATCGGCGCGGGCCGCGTACATAAGACGCCGCGCCGCGTCATGCTCCTGCAGCGTGCGACGCGTGTGCGGGCTCACCTGCACGGTGAGGAGATGGCGGATATTGAGCTCCGAACATATGCCGAGCATCGCGGCCGTGACGCCGCCCGAGTCCGCGTCGGTGAGTTCGGTGAGATTGCCCGTGCCCATCATGATCTCGGCCTCGGGCTCGCGCGCGCGCAGCTCCACATAGCGCGCGATGGACGCCGCGAATCCGAAGTGAATCGGATCGAGAATCGGATCGAGGATCGCGCTGATTCCGCGTCTGTGCGCGATCCGCGCCGCGCGCTGAAGCGAATCCAGATCGCCGTGCGGGCGCGGCACGAGTATCGGAACGACGGACGAATGATCGGGAAGAATCCGCAGCGTCTCTTCGTCGAGGCTCAGCAGATGATCGACGCCGGCTCTCGCCGCCCGCTCGAGTTCGGAGACATTGGCGGAATCGACGCTCACCTTGAGGCCGTTCGCCTTCAGCGCCGCTATGGTTTCCTCCATGTGGTCGAACGGCGTATCGGGCAGGCAGCCGAGGTCGATGACGTCGGCGCCGCCGCGTTGCAGGACGAGCGCTTTCGTCACCACCTCGTCGACCGTCATTTTCGAGGCGTCGACGATCTCCGCGAAAATGCGCATGTCATGGCGCGAGAGATCGGGCGCGCGGCCGCCATGGCCGAGATAGGCGGGAAGGTCCGCGATTTCCTCCGGCCCGCGCTCGAAGGGCACGCCGAATTCCCTGGCGAGCGCGTCGAGGTCAGCGCGGCAGCGGCCGGGCAGGATCACGCGATCCGCCTCCACGGGCCGGGGCAGGCGACGCTGGATGATCTCCTGCGTCATCAACGCCGCGACCTTCACGCCAATGTCGTGAATGCGCCAGTCGCGCGCCGTCTCGCCGAAGCCCGCCACCATCCGCTCGAGCCGCGGAAAGGCCAGATGGCCGGTGAGGAACAGCAGGCGCTCGCTCATGCAATGTCTTTCATTTGAAGCACGCCCGCTGGCGCGCCTATCCTTGCGGCGTGACTTCGCGGCGGCGGCGTTCGACCGCCTCGTTCAGGGCCGCGAGGCTCTCGACGACCTGCGTCGCCTCGAAGGATTTGAGCTTGTCGGTGTTCTCCAGGTCGATGCGGCGCGGGTAGACCATCACCATGCCCTTTGGCGCGCGCGTTTCGAGTTCCGGCGCCGTGTCGCAGGCGAAGACGATGGTCGGCACGCGGCACTTGCCGGCCTGCGCGAAGACATTCGTGGCGAGATTGTCGGAAATTCCGACGACGGCTTTCGCCACGGTGTTCGAGGTCGCGGGCGCGACGACCAGCGTGTGATAGACGTTGTAATAGAAGCCGCCGACTGGCGCGGCGCTCGCTGTCGTGTCCTTGAAGATGCGGATCGTGTCCGGCAGGTCGAGGTCGTGCTTGTACATGCGCACGACTTCCGCCGCCGCCTTGCTGACGAACAGATCGCAGTGATCGAGCGAGCGGATCATTTCGAGACATTCGGTAAAGAAATGTCCCGAGCCGGTGAGCGCCCAGCCCCAGCGCGGCGTCACAACGTTCTTTTTTGTCATGAGGCGATCTTCTGTGTTGATGCCGCGACAGGAACGCCGGGCAGGGCGCCGCCGGTCAAGAGCTGCGCTGCATCAGCGAGCGCCCGCGGACCGGCGACGAAGACGGGCGTTCCGTCGACATAGGTTGGAAAGGCCAGGTCGACAACGCCGGCCGAGACGAGATCGCGCAAAGCAAGATCGACGCCGACATCGACGCTCTTGATCATCAGTAGCGCGGCCGCATTCGTTTCTCTCGCCAGCCAGGCCGCAAGACTGTCCGAGGTCACGTCCCAGCCCGGCGCAATGTCGCGCGCCGCTCCGACCATTGGAGAGGGGCGCCAGAGCGCGATGCGGCCGCGGGCGTGGATCGCCTCGAACTCCTCGCGCGTTCCGGCGAGGTCGAGATCGTGAAGGCTCGCGAGCGCCAGCGCGTATTGCTCCATCGCCAGCACGGCCATGGCGTGGGCTGTCGTATCCGGGAAGCCGATCTTCGGCTGCGCGGCGCGCACTGCGTCTGCGAAGGGGCCGCCGCCTGAAACCAGCGTCAGCCTGTGCGGATAGTTTTTCAGCGCCGCGATCCAGCGCGCGAGATCGGGCGAGGCGTGAAGGCTGCCGCCGATCTTCGCGACAGCGAGCGGCCGCGCCTCAGTCTTCGGCGGCATCGGCGTAGTTCGGCGCGTAGGGCGAGCGGCGGGCGTCCTCATGGACGCGCTCGCGGCGGATCTTCACGCCGACGGCGCCGGGCGCAACGTCGAGCTTTTCGACCTGCACCGTCACCGAGCGCACGCGCTCATGCAGCAGCACGCTCTCCGCAAGCCGCTCCGCGATCGTCTCGACCATGGCGATGTGGCCTCCGGCGAGGATCATTTTGATCGCGTCCATGATGACGTCGTAGGAGAAGACCGAGCGCATGTCGTCGGCGCCATTGGCGCGCGCCACGTCGGCGTCGACGTTGAAACGCACGCGTTGCGTATGACCATATTCATGCGCATAGGCGCCGACCTCCATCGGCACGACATAGTCGTGCAGGAAGACGCAGTCGGTGTCATTGGCGCTGGGCGGCTGGATATAGCCGCGGCCGAGATGCGACCAGTCGGCGACGGGCGCCACTTTCTCGCCGCGCTCGAGCGGGATGAGATCGCGGATCAGCGCCGTCGCGCGGCCGTCGATGGCGCCGCGCCGGTCGCCATGTGCGCAAAGCGCGCCGCGAAAGCCGATGACGCTCGCGCCCGTGACGAGAAGGCGCGGGGCGTCGGGCGGCTCCAGCGCGCCGGCGAGTCCCGAGGCGAGGCCCAGTGCGCGGCATTTGGCGACGAATTCGGAAAGGTCGCCGATGTTCATTATGTCGATGAGGCGGCCCTTGCCCTTGTGCGCCGTGTCCAGCATCGCGCCGTGGAAACCGGCGCGGGCGAGGGCGGGAAGAAGGTCGAAGTCCGGTCCGAGGTCCGCGAAAATCACCGCGACGAGTTTTACGCGCGCCGCGAGGGGGGCCAGGGCCTCGATGATCTCGTCGGCGTCGGGTGTGACGGGCAAAGCGAATTTCACATATTCGACGCCAGTCGCGATGGCGGCCTCGAAGTCGCGGCGCGCGTGGGCCACGTCATGCGGCAGTTCGACGACGGCGCTCACGGGCCGGCGGCCGTTCACCGCGGCGACGATTTCGGAGACCTGCGCTAGCGGCAGGGCGCCGAGCGCGCCGCGAGCGGGGTCCTTGCAGTCGATGATGTCGGCGCCGTGCGCGAGCGCGATCTCCGCCTCCTCGCGCGACAGAACGCTGGCCAACATCAGGGTCATTACTTACGCTCCGAAAAACCGTCGATTGCAGCTCTTACTACATTCGTGTGGGATGCGCGCGGCCTACTCTATCTGCGACCCGTTCGCTCCCAGCACCGTCGCGGCGAGGTAGAGGGAGCCGGCGATGAGCACGCGGGGCGGCTGGTCGAAGCTCCGCATCCGCAGGATCGACAGCGCCTCCTCGACGCTGTTGGCGGCGGCGGCGCTCGGAATGCCCTCGGCCTTCGCCAGCGCGGCGACTTCCTCCGGCGGCCAGCTCTTGTGCTCGCCTTCGACGGGCACGGCCACCACTTCGCGGGCGAGACCGGCGAAGTGCCGCAGCAGCGCGCCCACGTCCTTGGTCGTCTGCGCGCCGCAGATTAGCGCCAGCGGGCGCGGCGCGCGGTCGTGGAATTCGGCCATCGCCTCGGCGAGCACCCTGCCGCCGTCTTCATTGTGGCCGCCGTCCAGCCAGACCTCGGCCCCGTCGGGGGCCAGATCGACCACGCGGCCGCGCATCAGCCTTTGCAGGCGCGCGGGCCATTCGGCGCGGGTGAGGCCGGCTTCTATCGCGCTCGACGGCAGTTCGGGCGCGACAGCGCGGATCGCCGCGATGGCGCCGGCGGCGTTTTCATGCTGGTGGCGCCCAGCGAGGCGCGGCAGCGGCAAATCGAGCAGGCCGCCCTCGTCCTCGAAGACGAGGCGACCGTTCTCCTCGCGAATATGGAAATCCTGTCCGGCGACGATCAACGGCGCGCCGACGCGCCGCGCCTCGCGCTCAAGCACGTTCGCGGCCGGCTCGGACTGGAAGCCGATGATCGCCGGCGCGCCGCGCTTGAAGATGCCGGCCTTTTCATAGGCGATCTTGTCGACGGTCGCGCCCAGGAATTCGGGATGGTCGATCGAGATCGATGTGATGATCGTCGCCTTTGGATTGGCGATGACGTTGGTCGCGTCGTAGCGTCCGCCGAGGCCGGTCTCCAGCAGCAGCCAGTCGGCGGGCGTCTCGGCGAACAGCGAGAAGGCCGCCGCCGTCGTCACCTCGAAGAAGGTGATCGGCTGGCCGCCATTCGCCTGTTCGCAGCGCTCCAGCGCCGCATTCAGCCGGTCGTCGTCGACGAGCTTGCCGCCGCCCTCCGCGCCGAGCCGGATGCGCTCGTTGAAACGCAGCAGATGTGGCGAGGTGTAGACATGCACGCGCTTGCCCGCCGCCTCCAGCATCGCGCGCAGAAAGGCGATGGTCGAGCCCTTGCCGTTCGTGCCGGCGACATGGATCGTCGGCGGCAGGCGCAGGTCCGGACGGCCGAGCGCCTCCAGCAGCCGCTCGGTGCGGCCGAGCGACAGATCGATGCGCTTGGGATGAAGCGTGAGCAGTCGCGACAGGATCGCGTCATGCTGATCCATTGCGGGTCGCGCCTTTCTCGAGATTACGCGGCGCGGCGCGGCGGCGACTTGGTCAGGAGGCCGCACAGGCGCGCGAGAGTCTCGCGCATCTCCTGACGCGGCACCACCATGTCGACCATGCCATGGTCGCGCAGATATTCAGCGCGCTGGAAGCCGTCCGGCAGTTTCTCGCGGATCGTCTGCTCGATGACGCGGGCGCCGGCGAAGCCGATGATCGCGCCGGGCTCCGCTATCTGCACGTCGCCGAGCATCGCATAGGAGGCCGTGACGCCGCCGGTCGTCGGATTCGTCAGCACGACAATATAGGGGAGCTTCGCGTCGCGCAGGCGCTGCACGGCGATGGTCGTGCGCGGCATCTGCATCAGCGAGAACATGCCCTCCTGCATGCGGGCGCCGCCGGAGGCGGTGAAGATAATGAAAGGCGTGCGCTTGGCGAGCGCATGTTCGGCGCCGGCGACGATGGCCTCGCCCGCCGCCATGCCGAGCGAGCCGCCGAGAAAGTCGAAATCCTGTACGGCGACCGTGACCTGCGAACCTTCGAGCTTGCCGGTCGCGAGCGTCACCGCGTCCTGCATGCCGGTCTTGGTTCGATATTCCTTCAACTTGTCGACATAGCGCTTGATGTCGCGGAATTTCAGCGGATCGACCGGCGCCTCGGGCGTCGGCAGCAGCTCCATCTCGCCATTGTCGAACAGCGTCGTCAGCCGAACCTCGACCGGACAGCGCATGTGATAGCCGGAGCCCGGCACGACGAAGAGATTGGCCTCGATGTCCTTGTGGAACACGAGCTGGCCGCTCTCCGGGCATTTCACCCATAGATTCTCTGGCGCCTCGCGCTTGATGAGGGCCTTTATCTTGGGCGGGACGACGTTGGAATACCAGTTCATGACCAGAGCCTCGTCAGCCAGGAAAACGCGCCGATTTTCGCGGGGGCCGGGCTTCTCGCGCCATGCACGCCGCCGGCGATGCTCGCGACGAGCGACGTCACCGCCTCGACGCTTTGCGGGCTCGCCTTGTTACCAGCGTCGAGCGACGCCTTCAGCGCCTCGACCAGCGCCGAGCCCACCACCACGCCGTCCGCCGTCCGCGCCATTTCCGCGGCGTTCGCCGCGTTTTTCACGCCGAAGCCCACTGCGATCGGCAATCCCGTATGGCCCTTGATGCGTTTCACCGCCTGACTCACGCCGGCGTAATCCGCGAGCGCCGCGCCAGTGATGCCCGTCAGCGAGACATAATAGACGAAGCCAGACGTATTTTCGAGAACCTTGGGAAGGCGCCGGTCGTCCGTCGTCGGCGTGGCGAGGCGGATGAAGTTCAGCCCCGCGTCGCGCGCGGGGATGCACAGCTCCTGGTCTTCTTCGGGGGGAAGATCGACGACGATCAGGCCGTCCACGCCCGCCGCCCTGGCGTCGGCGAGGAACTTGTCCACGCCATAGACATAAATGGGGTTGTAGTAGCCCATCAGCACGATTGGCGTTTCGTTGTCGCCGGCGCGGAAGTCGGTCACGAGCTTCAGGGTCTTCCTGAGCGTCATCCCGGCCTTGAGCGCCCGCAGGCCCGCGGCCTGAATCGCCGGTCCGTCGGCCATGGGGTCGGTGAAGGGCATGCCCAGTTCGATCACGTCGGCGCCGGCGGCTGGCAGCGCCTTGACGATGTCGAGAGAGGTCGCGGGGTCGGGATCGCCCGCCATCACGAATGTCACGAGCGCGGCGCGCCCTTCGGCTTTCAGGGCGTTGAAACGGTCGTCGATGCGAGTGGACATAAGGCTTCGAGTTCTTTCCGGTTCAGCGGTCTTCGTGATGGGTCATGCCGCCATTTTTCAACCGATGGCTTAGTCCCTGGCCCGTCTCTCGTCCACCCTTTTCGCTCGGTCCGAAAAGGCGCGCGTCAGATCGTCACCTGCGCCCCCAGCTCCACCACGCGGTCGGATGGAATCGAGAAGAAGTCCGTGGCGTTGGCGGCCTGTTTCGTGAGCGCGACATAGAGCTTGTCCTGCCAGGCCGGCATTTCGGAGGCGGGGCTTTCCTTGATGGAGCGACGGCCGAGGAAGAAGCTCGTGGTCATGATGTCATATTTCAGCCCCGCCTTCCGCATGGCGGCGAGGGCGGCGGGCACGCGCGGGCTTTCCATGAAGCCGTAATGCAGCTTCGCGGTGTAGAAATTCTCGGCAAGCTTCTCGATTTCGAAACGCTTCTCCGGCGCGACGCGGGGCCGGTCCTCGGTCTTCACGCAAATCACCAGCACACGCTCATGCAACACCTTGTTGTGCTTGAGATTATGCATGAGCGCGGTGGGCGCGACATTGGGGTCGCTCGTGAGAAAGATCGCCATGCCCGGCACGCGCGTGGGACGGGATTTCTCCAGCATGGCGATCAGCTCCATGATGGGGAGCGAGTCGCGATGGGTCTTTTCGGCCAGCAGCCGCGTTCCCCGCACCCATGTCCACATGACGATCATCGCGCAGCCGCCGAGCACCAGCGGCACCCAGCCGCCGTCCACGACCTTCATCAGATTGGCGGCGAGGAAGGCGAATTCGACGATGAGGAACGACGCCGCGAACAGGATCGCCGCCCCCAGCGGCCAGCCCCATTTGCGCCAGGCAACGATGAAGAGGAGCGAGGTCGACAGCACCATCGTGCCCGTCACGGCGATGCCATAGGCGGAGGCGAGCGCGGACGAGCTCTTGAAGGCGATGACGAGCAGAAGCACGCCGATCAGCAGCAGGCGATTGACGCGGCCGATGTAGATCTGCCCCTCCTGCATGGCTGAGGTGTGGGTGATTTCGAGGCGCGGCAGAAGGCCGAGCTGGATGGCCTGCCGGGCGAGCGAGAAGGCGCCGGTGATGACCGCCTGCGCGGCGATGGTCGTCGCCATTGTGGAGAGGATGACGAGCGGCAGGAGCCCCCAGTCCGGCGCAAGCAGAAAGAACGGGTTGCCGACCGACTCGGGCTTCGACAGGATCAGCGCGCCCTGGCCGAGATAGTTGAGCAGAAGCGCCGGCAGCACGAAGCAGAGCCAGGCGATCTGGATCGGAAAGCGGCCGAAATGGCCCATGTCGGCATAGAGCGCCTCGACGCCGGTCACGGCCAGAAACACCGAGCCGAGCACCACGAAGCCGAGCCAGCCATGGGTGACAAGGAACATGATGCCGCGCCGCGGATCGAATGCGGCGAGCACCTGCGGCGCGTCGGGAATATGCGAGGCGCCGAGCACGCCGATGGTGAGGAAGAAGGTGATCATGATCGGGCCGAAGAAGGCCGCAACCCGCGCCGTGCCATGGCTCTGCACCCAGAACAGCGTCACCAGAATGAAAATGGTGATGGGTATGACGAATTCGCTGAAGCGATGCGTCACGAGTTCGAGACCCTCGATCGCCGACATCACCGAGATGGCCGGGGTGATCATCGCCTCGCCGGCGAAAAGCGCGGCGCCGCCGACGCCGAGCAGGAAGGCGACCTGCGTGCGCCGACCCATGGCCGTTTGCGCCAGCGCCATCAGCGAGAGAATGCCGCCCTCGCCGCGGTTGTCGGCGCGCATCACGAAGAAGATGTATTTGATCGTGACCGTGAAAATCAGCGCGAAGATGAGGAGCGAGATGGAGCCGATCACAGCTTCCTCGGTGAGCGAGTCGGCCTCGACCTGATGGGCGAGCGACTCGCGCAGCGCATAGAGCGGGCTCGTGCCGATGTCGCCGTAGACGACGCCGATCGAGCCGATCACGAGGCCGATGAGTCCGCCCTTGCCATGCTCATGCCCATGCTCGAGTTCGGGGCCGGAGGCCGGAACCGGCGTGATCGTCTGCGGCTGTTCCGCGCCCGGCTGCTGCATCATTGAATGGTCCTTCTGGAATTGCGGGCGGAAGCGCGGCGCGACGCGTGTCTGGAACAGGGCGCCTTTGCGACGGTACTCGGGGCGAACACGGGCTTACCCTCTCCAGCGCGGAGAGCCCTCTCCGCGATCGGAGCGGCGATATACGCGCTTTTCTCCGCAAAGAGAAGGCGCCGCCGTCGCGCTGGCCCGGCGGTCGCGGCTTGCGCCGGCGCCGGCGAGCGCGCAGTTTGTCGTCCCGGAGGTCCGCGATGACGCAACAAGACGGCGGCAAGGGATATGCGAAGGCGGCCGGCGCAGCCGCGCCACAGACGATCGTCACGGACGAGGCGGGGCTGGAAGCGGCATTGACGACATTGCCGGACGGCTCGCCCGCCTATGTCGCCCGGCCGGAGGGACGACGCGGCCTACCCGTAATATTGATCGGTCAGGAGATTTTCGGCCTGCACGAACATATCCGCGACATCGCCCGCCGTTTCGCGAAGCTGGGCTATTTCGCGGTCGCCCCCGATTATCTCATCCGATACGGCGACCCGATGGCGGCGCCGGATATCGACGCCATCCGCGCCATCGTCGCCAAAGTCCCGGACGCCGAGACTATGGCCATCTTCGACGCGGCGCTGGCGCACGCCGGCGCGAATGGCGGCGATGTGTCGCGCGCGGCCGTCACCGGCTTTTGCTGGGGCGGGCGCATCGCCTGGCTTTATGCCGCGCATAATCCGAAGCTGAAAGCCTGTGCGCCCTGGTACGGTCGCCTCGACGGCCCGCATACCGACCGACAGCCGCGCTGGCCGATCGACATCGCGGGCGACTTGCGCGTGCCGACGCTCGGCCTTTACGGGGGCGCCGATCCGAGCATTCCGCTCGATCTCATAGCCGCCATGCGGGCGAAGCTCTCCGCGGCCGGGGCGCCGGCGGAAATTGTCGTTTATGACGACGCCCCCCACGCCTTCTACGCAGATTACCGCGAGAGCTATCGCGACGCCGCGGCCGTCGACGCCTGGGGGCGGATGCTGGCCTTCCTGCGGGCGAAGGGGGTGGGGTAGGCCGGTTCAGAAATCGCTGGCGACGCCCTTCACCTCCCAATCGCCGAAGCGCGCGGGATCGAGCCCGCCGCGACCGCCGATCTCCGTCGCCTTGGCCTTGTCCACAGCGTCGCGGCGGCGAGCTTCGGCCTCGGCCAGCGCTCGCTGTGCGGCGGCCGGCAAATTGTTCTTTGTTTCGCGATGCTTGTCGTCGTCGCTTGCGCGAGGCGCGTCGGACATGGCTGCTTTCCCTGCTTTCCTCGCCCTGCGAGGCGTCGCTTGTGATATGATTCGCGACGCGTCGGGGCAGTGGAGACGGCTATTTCGTGAGCAGCAATAGTAGATCAACCCCCTCGCGATCGAAACCGGCGCGGCCGTCCGCGCGACAGGGCTTCGTCCCGGCGGAAGCCGCTCGCGAGGCCGAAGCGGCCAAGACGCCCGGCCTTCTCGCCCGTCTCGCGGCCGCCGCCATCATCTGCGACGTGGTGCAGGGCGGCCACCGGCTCGACGAATGTTTTTCGGCCAATGCGGTGCCCTCGCGCCTCACCGGCCTCGACCCGCGGGACGTCGCGCTCACGCGCTCCATCGCGACCGTCTCGCTCCGCCGGCTCGGCGTCATCCGTCACGTCCTGTCCGAGCTTCTGGAGAAGGGCCTGCCGCGGCAGGCCGGGCGCCTCGAATACACGCTGATCGCCGCCGCCGCGCAGCTCCTGTTTCTCGACGCCGCCGACCACGCGGCCGTCGACCTCGCCGTGCGAGCGACGCGGCTCGAGCCCAAGACCGGCGCCTTCGCCGGCCTCGTTAATGGCGTCCTGCGCAATCTGCTTCGTCGGCGCGAGGAATTTCTCGAACTCGCCGCGAGCGGCGAATACGACACGCCGCCCTGGCTCGCCCAGCGCTGGCGCAAGCACTACGGGGACGAGGCGGCGCACGCCATCTCCGCCATGCACATGCTTGAGCCTCCGCTCGACGTCTCCGTGAAGTCGAATCCGGAAGAATGGGCGAGACAGCTCGACGGCCTCGTGCTGCCGACGGGCTCCGTGCGGCTGCGGACGCGCGCCGCGATCCCGGAGCTTCCCGGCTACGCCGACGGCGAATGGTGGGTGCAGGACGCAGCCGCCGCGCTGCCGGCGCGTCTCCTCGGCGCAAAGCCCGACGAGCGCGTGCTCGACATGTGCGCCGCGCCCGGCGGCAAGACGGCGCAACTCGTTCATGCGCGCGCCCATGTCGTTGCGCTGGACCGCTCGGCTGAGCGGCTGAAGCTGCTCGCCGCAAATCTCGCGCGGCTCGACCTGCGCGCCGATATCGCCGTGGGCGACGCCACGGGCTATCAGGCGCAGCCTTTCGACGCCATACTCGTCGACGCGCCCTGTTCCGCGACGGGCACGATAAGGCGGCATCCCGACGTGCCCTGGACCAAGAAACCCGGCGACATCGACACGCTCGCCGCGCTGCAGGCCAAGATGCTCGCGCGCGCCGCCTTGCTGACGAAGGCGGGCGGACGCATCGTCTACTGCACTTGCTCGCTGGAGCCGGAAGAAGGCGAGCAGCAGATAGCGGCCTTCCTGCGACGCAATCCGGATTTCCGACGCGAGCCGATCACGGCCGCGGAGGGCGTGCCGGCGGAATTCATCAATCGCGACGGCGACCTGCGCACCCTGCCGTGCTTCTGGCCGAACGAAGACCCGAGGCTTGCGGGGATCGACGGGTTTTTCGCGGCACGGCTGACGCGGCAGGCATAGGCCTAAAAATGCAGCGTGCAAAGGAGCGCCAGCTTCGACGCATCTCGTTCTATTCTCAATTTCGCGGACGGCGCGTCTGCTTTGGCGACAATGCAACGTATGTCGTCTTCGCTGCGGTGAATCAGTTTCCAGTCGGCCAGGTTCTCGATCCAGATCCTGTATGGATTGCTGTCGGAAATATTGGTGAACGCGATGCAGCCGTCGGCGGCTACCGAAGCCGAAAGCTGATTGAGAAGCCGGCTGACGTGCCGCGATGGCAGATAGTCGAACAATCCGCCGCAAACGATGGCGTCGAAAGGACCCAACGTCGCCGCTTCGCGAGCGCCCCTTAAAGCATCCTGTTTGATTGAAGCCACCGACCGGGCCTTTCGCAGCCTGTCGGCCGAGAGTGCGAGCGCGTCGCTGTCCATGTCGATGAGGGTGAAGTCGCAATCCTCGAGGAATGGCGGATCGCCGGCGAGGTCGGCGCATCCGCCGCAGCCGAGATTCATAATCCTGCCGCCTCGTCGCGCCGCCCGTTCAATAATCCTTCGTTGCCAAACGAGTTTGTTCCTGTGCTGCTGGGCGATCGGACAGTTCAGGGCGTACCATTCCAGCCAGTAGGCTGGATCGCTCGCGTCGATGCGAGGCGTTGCGTCAGCCAACCATTCGATCGTTTCGAAGTCGCCCGGATAACCACGCGGCCACCTCTGCAGCCTCCTTATGAATGGTGACGCGCCGTGCAGTCGCCATGCCGGGCGAAGAATTTCGCCGACGTCTTCAGGTTGGTGCTGCAGATAATCCCCAAGTGATCTGCAAAGTTTGTGAATCGAGCTTATTGTCGTGTGGGGATCGTTTTGCTGAAAGCGCGCGCAAAATTCGGACACGGAATTTTCAAGATTGAGAAAATCCTGATCTTCTTGAGATAGCATCTGCATGACACGGCTCGTCGTCTAATGTGAATTGAAACGAATGATCGTGATTCACGCTACCGCGATCCGCTGTGTGCAGCGTCATCCAAACAGATGACGACGCTGACCCGGAAGTCCTCGTATCATGAAAAAGGAATGCGCTTCTCCCGATAAATTTCTCAGATCTCGGCTGGGGCCGCGGGCGTGAGGCCTGCGCGCTCCAATTCGTCTACCTGTCGCACCGGACGAGCGTCGACATCGCTTTCGCGTGTTCGGCGAGATCGGCTGAGGCCATGGGCTGCGTCGCGTTCGAAGTCGCGTAGCGCACGCCGTTGACGTCGAGAAAATTCATCAGCACCGTCGCCTTGATCGCAAAATTGACGTTCTGGGCCACGTCCTGCGTCGTCGCCGCGATCTTGAGGACATTGAGCTTGCTGACGACCACGCCGATCACGCCGCCATTCCGGTCGAGCACGGGGCCGCCGCTGTTGCCCGGCTGCACCGGCGCGGAAATCTGGATGTATCGCGTGTCGTCGTTCAGGCCCGCGAGCGCAGAGACATTTCCGACCGTGAAATTTCCTTTTGTCGAGAGAAGGCCGACCAGCGGATAGCCGAATACGGCGATCTCCTCGCCGATCCTGACGCCGGCGCGCAGCGACGCCGTCGAGGGAGGCTTTATTTCGCTTTTGAGCAGGGCGAGATCATTTGCGCTGTCGCGGGCGATTACGCGCGCGGGTTCAGGCGCTCCCGATCCGGCAATGATCCAGGGCCTGTCGCAGCCCTCGACGACATGGGCGTTGGTGACGACGCTCCCCGAAGCGGAAATGAAAAATCCCGAGCCCCACGACGTGGCGTCCTGCTTCGATTCCGGCCCCGGGACACGAGAAACCCCCGGCGCTGGCGGCGGCGGTTCGGCGGGCTCCTCTCCTACAGGATGAAACTGCGCGGAGGTCTGTTCCATCCGGGAAGGGTCCGCCGCGAGAAAACGGAGCATTCCATTCTGCCCCGGCCTCGCGAATCTGGCGACCCAGACGAAGCCCTTGCCACCTGCAAGCCTGTAGACGGGAAGGCCCTCTCTTGCGGACTGATGAAAATTCATGAGGTAATCGACGAGGAATCCGAGTTTCGGATTGTCCCCGCCGGCCAGCGCGGACAAAGCGCGCGGATGCAACGGCTGAAGTTCGATGTCGCCCCATGTCGCGATCACGCCGGCGCGTGACATGCGAATTTGCGGCGCGTTCCCGAACTGGGTCGAAAGCCGCGTCAGTTCGCGCTCGATTTCTTGTCGGGTGAAAAAGGCGGGCGAAACCGATTTATTTATATATGTGACGATGTTGTTGTAGAGATGCAGAATTGTGATCGCATTGCTGGCGCCGTCCTTCATTTCGTTGAAGCGGCAGACGATCGAACTCTGATATTGTTCGCTCGGCTGACATTTATATCGTCTGTACTGCCATGAGCCGGGGACGACAGGGGCTCCAACGCCCAATCCTTCGACCGCATAGGGCTCCATGAATCGAACGCCGCCCTTTTCCCTCGCGCAAACGGTCGTCGACAGCAGGGCGAGCGCGAAAACGTGAACATATAGTGTCGGCGCCTTTTGCAATGCTTTGTCTCCGCGTTCCACAGCGCTGCCCATGGACACGGATCGGAGCAGCTAAACAAATGGCCGTCAACGGCTCGTGCGGCAAGCTCGAAACGGCGCTGCGACGCGGCGTCGGCGCGTTTCTCCGTCTATTTCCCGAAGCGTCAAAATCGATCCGGCGACTGAACTATCCGCGACTATGGTTGGCGCCGATGCATTCGGTTGTTTTTGACTTTTTCAAGTAATACTCGGTATCATTGAAATGATAATGTCGACAATTCATGGAGATTGGAATGAAAAAGCTTCTCATGACGCTGGGCGCACTGATGTTTTGGTCGAGCTCCGCCTATGCCGTTTGCACCAAGCCCGTCGGCAAGTTCGTCGGATCCGCCGCTGGAGAAATTTACAACACGCAGACGAAGGCTACGGTCAAGTTTGCGCTTACCCAGACGATTACATTTGCCGCGGGCGGCAATGGAAACTTCACCCAGTCCGGCGAAGCGACGATCGGACCGCTCAACGTGAACGTCAACTTCGCGGCGGCGGATAATGTCTTCAACGCGAATACATGCGTCGGGAGGCTGAAGGCGAATGGCAGACTGTATCAATACACTTCGAGCGTCAGCGGCAACGACATGACCCTCGTCGACATTACACCTTTCCCGGACGCCAATGTGTCGGTCTATGTCATCAACCTCAAGAAGGTGTAGATCGAACACGTTACATCATGCGCGGGAGGCGAGCTTCAACAAGCGTGAGCTTCTCTCGAATTGAAGACGGAGATCGCCATTTTGTGGCGGTCTCCAGCACGCAGGAGGCGGACATCCGCGCCGTCGTCGAAGCTTTTCTGAACGCGCTCGAGTTTTGTAAATTGCGTTCGCTCCCGGGGCGCGACGGTCGAGAGGAAATGAACCATGTCGGGGCGACATGAAGAGCCGCCGGTTTGCAGAGCGATCGATCTTGCGACCTATCCGCGCCGGAGGCATTACGATTACTTTCGCGCCTTCGATGTGCCGGTGAACTCGAGAACCGTGCAGATCGACATCACGCGGCTCCGGCGCCATGTCTCGGCGCAAGGACTGCGTTTCTTCGTCACCCTCAGCTTTCTGCTGACCAGGGCGGCGAATGAGATTCCCGAACTCAGGCACAGGATAGAAGACGAGATTCTGGTGGAGTTCGACAAGGTGCTGCCTTCTTTCACGGTGCTGGACCATGAAAACGTCCTGAATTTCGCCAAGGGCGTTTACAGCGGCTGCTTCACGACGGATTACGCGGTCAATATCGATCGGATCGAGCGGGCGAAGAGGGGGCTTGACCAGAGCGACGCGCCGGAGCGGCAGTGTCAGATTTTCATCACCAACGTGCCGTGGTTCAGTTTTACGTCAATTCATCATCCCTATTCGCGACACAATGCGTCCATCCCCCTTTTCAGCGTCGGAAAGGTCTACGAGGAAGGGTCGAAAGCGAAAGTCCCGCTCGGCTTGCAGTCCAATCACGCGCTCGTCGACGGCTATCACATCGGACGCTTCGTCGAGCTTTTCACCGCCTTTTGCGCCGATCCGGAATCAGCGCTGCGCGCGTGAGCAAAAACGTCACGCCTTGGCGTAACGCGCGAACTCTCTCAGGACTTCCATATAGACAGGACGCTTGAACGGCACGATCAGTTCGGGCAAGTGCGAGAGTTTCTCCCAGCGCCATTCGTCGAATTCCGGCTTGTGTTTGCCCCCACCGGGATAATGAATGTCGATCTCGCTCTCGTCGCCGGTGAAGCGCAGCGCGAACCAGCGTTGCGTCTGGCCGAGATATTTGCCGGTCCAGCGCTTGTTGGCCTCCGGCGGCAGGTCATAGCTCAGCCAGCGCGGCGCCTCGGCGATCAGCTCCACGCTCGACACATTGGTCTCTTCATGGAGTTCGCGCAGCGCAGCTTCATAGGGCGTCTCGCCCTCGTCGATGCCGCCCTGCGGCATCTGCCACAGAAAGGGCGGGGCGACGACGTCGAACGTTCCCTTGCCGCGCCGCCGGCCGATGAAGACGAGGCCCTGCGCGTTGAGCAGCGCCACGCCGACGCAGGGGCGGTAATGGGGCTTCGGTCCGCTCATCGGCGTGCGCCCCGGCCGGCGTCCGCAGCCGTGCCGCCAGAGGCGCCCCTGGGCGCGAGCGCAGCCGAAACAGGAGCGAGCGCAATGCCGCGTCGTTCGAGATCGCGGGCGAAGCGGGCGACGCGGGAAATCGTCGCGGGCACGGCGTTGGCGAAACCGATGGCGACGCCCTTGTCGCGCGCCTGGGTTTCGAGTTGCGCCAACGCCGCGTCGATGGATTGCGGCGTGTTTCGCGCGTCGATCACCACGTCCACCTTCGCGTGCGGAAGCGAGAATTTCGGCGCGAGAGCCGTTATGAGAGACTGCGGCGCGGCGCGGTCGTCGAGAAAGAAAAGGCCGCGCTGCGCGATCTCCGCGAGGGCGCCGGACAGCGCCTGCTCATCGGCCGTATAGCGGCCGCCAAGATAGTTCATGACGCCGGCGTAGCCCGAAAAGCGGCTCATCAGCCACTGGAGATCGTCGGCGCCGCCGTCCGGCGCGCCGGTGACGAGCGTATGCGGGCCGGGGTTGTTCTGCGGATAGTCGAAGGGCTCCATCGGCGCCTGCAACAGCGCCTCGTGACCGCGCGCGCGGGCGGAAGCGACGAGACGGTCGAGCTCCGCCCCATAGGGCGCGAAGGCGAGGGTGACGCCCTCGGGCAACTGGTCGATCGCGTCGGCCGAGGTGGCGGCGTTCAGCCCGAGGCCGCCGATGACCAGCGCGATGCGCGGCGCATCGGCTTTCAGCGACGGCGCGGTGACGAAGGGCCGTGCATAGACGTCCATCGGCCGCGCGCCGTCCGCGCCGATCTTCGGCAGCAGCCCGTAACGGCCCTTTTCGACGACGCGGCGGTCCGGCGCCGGCGTCAGCCTGACGCCGGACGGCGGCTCGATCCGGATGATGCGGGCGGTTCCGCCCTCCGAGGCGCCGCTGCGCGTCACCTTCACGCCCGAGAGTTGCTCGAATTCACTGACGGTGGAAATCTGTTCGCGGCCGGCTGGCGGCGGGGCGGGCTCCCCGGCGGCGGCGACGGCGACGGGCGGGAGCGGCGGCGCGGGCTCCGGGGCCTTCGCAGGCTCGATGCGGGCGACGGCGTGGGGTTCGCCGCCGTAGGGGTCGCGCGGCGCAAGATAAAGGGCGAGCGCCCCGATGGCGACGAGGCCGCCCGCCGCCGCGCCAAAAGCGCGCCGCGGTTTCGCGACGGCCGGCTTCGGTCGGGAAGCGCCGCTTCCGAGAGGTGCGTTCAGTTCGTCGGTCATTGAGCCGGTCGCAAGAGAAAGCGCGCGCAGCCGGAATCCGAATCGCACGCGTAGCCATTCTGCCGACTGCGCGCCCCGTCGTCGAGGGCGCAGCAGTCGATCAGGCGCGGGCGAGCGCTCCGTCAGCTTCCATCAGTTCGAGCAGCATCCCTTCCCGCAGGCCGCGGTCGGCGATGCGGGTGCGACTCGCCGGAAACATCTCGCGGATCGCTTCGAAGATCGCGCAGCCGGCGAGAACGAGGTCCGCACGCTGGGGGCCGATGCAGCCGTTCGCCACGCGCTGCTCGAAATTCATGTCGCGCAGCCGCTCGATAGCCCGAGTCGCGTCCTCGTCGCTCATCCACAGACCGTCGACGCGCCAGCGGTCGTAACGCTCGAGGCCAAGATGGACGCCGGCGAGGGTCGTGACGGTGCCGGAGGTGCCGAGCAAATGGAAACGCGAGCAGCGCCGCACCCCAGTAGTCGCCTCGACGAAATGCGCCAGAGCCTCCTGCGCGTGACTTTTCATGGCGGCGAAGGTCGCGGCGTCGACGCTCTTGCCGCCGAAATGCTCGGCCAACGTCACCACGCCGAGTTCGAGCGACGTCCAGCTGTGCAGGCCGCGCGCGTCGGGGCGGTGCGACGGGCGGGTCAGCCAGACGAGTTCAGTCGAGCCGCCGCCGATGTCGAACAGCAGCACGCTCTCGGCGTGGGGATCGGCAAGCGACCCGCAGCCCCGCGCGGCGAAGCGCGCTTCGGTTTCCCGGTCGATGACTTCGAGCTCGAGACCCGTCCGCTCGCGCACGCGCTCGACGAATTCGTCGCCGTTTTCGGCGCCGCGGCAGGCCTGGGTCGCGACGAGCCGAGCCCTGGTGACGCCGCGCGCCTCCATTTTGTCGCGGCAGATTTCCAGCGCGGCGATGGTGCGCTCGATGGCCTCCTCGCTGATCCGGCCGGCGCGGCCGAGCCCTTCGCCAAGACGCACGATGCGCGAGAAGGCGTCGATGACCCGCAGGAAGTCGCCGTTGCGCCGGCGGGGACGCCTGTCCGGCCGCGCGATCAGCAGGCGGCAATTGTTGGTGCCGAGATCGAGCGCGGCGTAGGTGTGCTGGCTCCAGGAGGAGAGGGGGCGCGCGACCATTGTGGGCGCGGCGAGCGTCATCGCCCCCGGACCGCCGCCGCAGTCTCTCGCATCCAGACCCGGCCCTGTATGTGTGGGCCGTTCGGTCCCTGCCAAGGCAATGCTCCCGCAGTAATCCGTTGAGTCGCGCATCACGCCGCTTCCGCGACCCTGTTCGCGTTTTAACTTTCTTTCATGCCGGAACGCCGCCCGTCCCGCAAGGCGTTTTCCGCGCCACGGACGGGATTCGTCCGCTCTCTCCCCTCGCCGGGCCGCACAAGTCGTCGATAGAAGCGTGTCAAACGGTTGACAGCGCCCGCGGCGCTTACTAGACACCTCTCGCTCACGAGCGAAGCAGCGCCCCGTCGCCAGCATCGCGCGTTGGGGGATAGTTCAACGGTAGAACAGCGGACTCTGACTCCGTTAATCTTGGTTCGAATCCAGGTCCCCCAGCCACTTGATTTCAAAAGACTTTCTGGCTTTCGGCCTCCTCAAAATGGGCCATTTCCGCGCCGCAATCTGCTACAACTGATTTCCTTGATTTACAACGGTTTCCAACGTGGGGCCGTTTGCTCCACGCGGCGCAGATGCGGCGCGGGAACGCCCCTCGCCTCCCCATTCCCGCCGCCCGATGCTGGGGCCGGTTGCGGGGCGTCTTGATCCAGCGAAAACCATAAAATTGAGAATTCTCTTGAAGCTCCTGCCGCATTCGTGGAGCATCTTGCATTGAGGCTACGCGATGCGGTCCCGCTCAAGGGTTATGGCGATGAACCCGGACGACATTGGATTGCTCAAGATTATCTGTCTCGCAGCGGCGGCCGCTTTTGCAGCTCATATGGCCGTCGGTCTCGCTCACGCCGTGGTCGCGGTATGGCCATAACAAAATGGCCCGGCGCTACATCCGCGCTCGGCGTTCCTGTGTGCCAGGCGGGACAAGCTGCTCGCTTATCTCTCGAGCCTCGCGCCCTGACGCCGCATAGCCGGTCCCGCCATTCCAGGGCGTCCCGTCCGGCGCGACTTGGACAAACCACGCCCAGCGCCCGCCCTGCGGCCCGCCGTCTTGCAGATAGATGCGCGCCAGTGGCCGGCCCGCGTCGTCGAGCAACGACCAGTCGTCGGTCGCGACGTCGACCGTCCCGTCGAGCCGGCGGAATGAGGTCCGGCGCCAGTTCCGCTTCTGCATCGCCGGGACGATAGAGCCGCGCAGGCCTGGCGTCGAGCGAGCACCGTGGATGCGCATCATGGCGATGTCCGTTGTCGGGTTGATGTAACGGGGCATAGCGAACTGCCCGTCCGGCTATCGTGGAAAATTGGCAATTCAGGGCAATCTAAGGGGCGGGAGGCCGTATTTCTCGAGGAGGTCGCAATGGTCAATTTCGGGATTTTGGCGACTATGGAGGCAAAGCCGGGAAAAGAGGATGAAGTCGCAGCCTTTCTGAAATCGGCGCTGCCGCTCGTGCAGGCCGAGCCCGGCACGGTCGCGTGGTTCGCGGTGCGTTTTACACCCACGAGTTTCGCCATATTTGACGTGTTTCCAGACCAAAAGGCCAGGGACGCGCATCTGGGCGGCGAAGTGGCGAAGGCACTTATGGCAAGAGCGCCAGAGCTTTTCGATGGTCCCCCGGAAATTGAACGGGTGGACGTGTTGGCGTCGAAGCTCAGTTGAAAAGCAAAAACGCCCCGCCGTTACATCCACGGTCGGGGCGTTCAATTATCGGACCCGCGGGCCGACTTAATGGGAGGCTAGGCCACTGATTCCAAGAAGGCAAGGCTAGGAGGTTTCTCACCAACCAAATACACTCGTCGCACCGCGGATCGCGCGCGCGGCTAAATGTCCATTTTCGCTATTTCTTTCCAAGAATGTCGCGCAGAAGTGCAATTGCACGAGCGCGCCCGCCTTTGTTTGCGGGCGCATTTCTAAGATCTCCAACTCCTTGGCTGAAACCATAGACCGATCCAAATCTACGGCTTCGCCTTCTTGTTTGATTTTGGCCTCATGGTGCATGGACTCGAGACGCGCCCATTCCTCCAGAGCCGAGAAAATTTGAGTGTCCATGATGCTTCTTTTTTAAATTCGCGTATCGGCCGCAGTCTGTGATTTTGTCACTATGGATGCCGCAAAATCGGCCCGAGCGCCGGGACGAATCGACGCTCGGGCTTACCGAAGAGGAGAGGCGTCTACTCGACGGCGGCGGGATGCTCTTTCACCGGGTTTACAGATTCAAGCGTAGCCAAGGCGGGCGTTTTGACGCAGACCACGGACGCGAAAATCCGGCTGCACAATTGGTCCACGCATTTCCAGAAAAGCAAAACACCCCGTCGCCAACAAGGATGGCTCGCGCCGCTGCTCTCGTGATCGCGACGAACCTAAATGCAAAACGGCCCGCCTGGGAGCTATGGAGGCGGGCCGTCCTCGCTGACGATCGAGAGGGGTATTGGCATCGTCAGCTTCTACGCTGGCTGATGCAATCTTTCTGCCAGCCGATCACGCCGCCATCTTCAGCCCGGCGCGCTCCTGCGGGGCTTTCCTGACTAGAAGATGAACGGCGCGGACATGGCCCGTTCAGGAAGAATGTGAGAGAGTTCCGTCGAGTAAATCCTGTCGCCACACCCCAGCCCCTCACGGATGTCGCCGGGATTTACAGAAAGCCTCCCGGAGAAATCCGGGAGGTTTTTCATTTCTTGGGCGGCGCCTGCCCGCCGCATCTTCGCCGCCGCCCAGGCCGTCCGCAGGCATTGGCCGAAGGTCCAATCGAGCCCGAGGCGGCGCCCGTCTCTGAAGCGTTTGTGGGCGTCCTTCATGATCGCGGAGCGGTCGATCCTTCCGGTTGTGGTCAGCATGGGCTGCCCCCTACGGACTGTAGGTCAAGGTGCAGGATCTCCTTCACTTCGAGAACGAAAGGATGATGCTCGTCTTCCTCGGACCAGCGCGCCGCGATCACGCGAACCAGCGCGGCCGCCTTGACGCGGAATTCGTCTCGCGAATGCGGCGTTTCGTGCATCAGCACCGGCACGAGGTGCTCCAGCTTATCCACGGCGTCGGCGTGCGCCTCATCGTCGTCAGTCTGAAGATCCTCGCAAAGCGCCGAAACGCAGGCCGCGAGCGGGTGAATGTGGGACTGGTAGGGAAGCGGAAACGCGCGTGACGGTGTGGTATGTGACTGTTTGGTCATAGCGAAAACCTTTCTTTTCGCTTTGGTCAGGGCGACCTTGGCGTTGCCGCGCCTCGGTCGCCCGCTCGATTGAGCGCCGGAAAGCATACGCGCGAATTCCGCGATGTAAACAGTCTTGTGAAGCAAATTGAAGCAGCTTGAAAGTATAATATTGGTATAAGCAAACATTGGCGCGGAAAAGTTGATGAAGCCCGCTGGTCTTTACTGGCAGTAGCTATGCCGCGACGCGCCAAAAACGAAAGGCCGCCCCTTTGCGGAGAGCGGCCTCGGAGACGCGGGGCGCCGCGACAGTGGGATGCGCTGTCTTGGGGAGTATGCCCCCGCCGCTCATGAATTGCCAATGGCGGCCGCCGCGGCAAGGTCCGCCGCCGCCAGCGCCGCGCTGGACAGGGGCGAGAAGGTGTTGATGTCGGTGACGACGCAGGTGATCTCGTAAAGGCAGTCGAGCGGCAGGCGCTCGATCTCGCAGCTGAAGTCGGAGATCAGCACCATGTAGAACTGCCCGCCGAAGATCAGCGGCAGCGGCAGGCCGGCGCGACGCAGCGCGTTGAGCTGCAGGGCCGTCGCATAGGCGTCGTCGCCCCACAGCCGGCCGTTCCAGCGGATGTCCATGTCGTCGGGCCCGAGCGTATCGATGACGCGCGAGCCGCCCGGCAGGCGGTGGACAACCATCGCCTGCTGGCCGCCGAATGGCATGTGCGACGGTGGCGAGAAGTCCGTGAAGGTCACCGGCCCGAGGATGAGTGTGTCGATCGCCACAGACTTTTCTCCGCTGTCTTACTCTTCGCCGTCGCCGTCGTCCGGAATCGCCTCTTTCAGCTTCTCGCCGGCCCTGTGGAATGAATGCATAACGTGCTTCCACAGGTGGTATTCTTTGCCGCCATGCACCATGGCGTGCACAACCATCTTCGCGGCCATTTGCGCGACAAGGTGCGCCTGCCCATCTGCGGCGGTCTTGATGAATGAGCGAGGCGGGATCGTCTTCGTTCCGAGCTCCTGATAGACCGCGATCTCGCTGTCCGAGAAGACGTAGCCGAAGACTCGATTTCCGTCGCGATAGGGCGCGGCCATCTGGATCGACCGCTTCAGCTCGCCCGTGCGCAACAGCGGCTTATTCGCTGCATAGCCAAGCCGAACGCGCTCATCCTGCGTCGACTGGGCGAGAGGCGGCCAAAAAGGCTGGAGATGGCCAATTTGCGCCTTGGCCTTCCTCTCGATCATTTTGCAGCCCTTCACGACGGCGGCTTCCATCGCCGCGCCGACGTCGCGATCCATCGTGATCAACCGAGCGGCCATCTCGCCAAGCGAAATCTTCACGCCCGGCCTCCTTCGTGCGTTTCAAGATCGGCAACACGATCCGCGATGAGGCTCGCGAAGGCGACGCCAAAAGCCACAACGCGCGCCCGGGAAAATCCTGCGTGCTTCTCCAGCTCGCCAACAAATCCGATGCGCTGCGCTTCGATATCGCGGTTGATCACGTCGCGCGGCTCCCCGACCAGGCGCAGCGCCTGCAAATCAATGTAGCCCGGCTCCAAATTCGCCAACACGAACGCCTTGACATGCTCGAGCGCCTCTTTCGACTCCCGCGAGGTGAACGGCGGATCCATCTTTTGCTTGGCGCTCGTCACGTCCTTACTCTCCCGCTAGGGGCCGCGGAACCGGAAACGCGGCCCCTCATCCAGAACGGCCTCGGCGCCATCCAGCGCTCGCCCGGTTTCCTCCGGGGAAGCCGCCCTTCAAATCACGCGGCGAGTTTTTCGAAATCTTTAGTGTCGAATCCGGACTCCCGGCGCAGGTCATCCGCCGCCACCTGCAGCGCGGCCCGCGCCTCGGAGTAGGAACGCTCGAGCATGGCAATCTGCGCCAGCGGCTCGGAATAGGCCGCCTCGACGGCCGCATCAGCCGCGCGCGACCATACATCTTGCGGGAGCCCCGAAAGATAGTGAGGCGCGCCCAGCACGGCCTCGCTGATCAGCGGGTCATTCGTCGAGCTGACGAGCTTTAAGCGCTCAATCTCGGGCAGGCTGCGAAGCCACGTCCTGACTTCGGTCTTGCGCGCCTCGGGGAAATTCTCCGCCTTCAAAACACGATCACGCAGCACGCCGCGTTGCTTCACCGCGTCAGCAAGCCGCTTGTCGACGCTCGCCTTCATCTGCGAGAGATGCGCGACCGGGCCCGACTTCAGCGCCTTTTCAACTGCGGCGTCCGCGCCGATCTTGCTCAGCGTCGGGTCAGCCCGAATCGCCCGGGCTTTCTCGCGAAAGCCGTCCACAACTCCAAATGCACTCGGGATAAGGTCGGCGAGGTCGACGGGGTGTCCCGCGGGCAATCTGCCGATAAACATTTCAGCCTTGGGGTTCATTTTGCGCTCCAATTTAATCGGCGGTGAACGAAGCGAGATAGTTGGCCGTGGCCGCCTTGATCGCCCCAAACCAGTCAATCCCGTCATTCGGGAAATACGTGGGGTGCGCCAGCGCGCCGGCGGATGGCGGAGCCGTGCCAAACGTCCGAATGTCGCTCGGGCCCTGGCCGAAATGCGCGCCGTTCATTGTTTCGTCAGGATTTGTTGGCGGGGTGGCCAATCCGCGCACGTTGCCGTTTTGGAGCGTCGCGTCGAGCGCGGCTAAATCGATCCATGCGGCTTGCAGTTCCGCCGCTGCCGCCGCGTATCTCGCGCCGGCGACTTCGCGGGCGTTGAGTAGCTCTGCCAATGTCGTCATGTGGTTCTCCTAAATTTGCAGGGGTTCGACGACCATGCGGCACCCTCGCCGAACAACCGCGGCAACCATCGCGCCGGCAACCGCGTTCGAAAGGTCGTCATGCGCATCGCGCGGGTGATCAATGCGGTCTCTGCCAGACGGCGCCGTGCGACGCTCCAAGGCCGCGAACTGCGAGACCATGCGTCGATTGTCGACCAGCCGGACGCGGCCGCTCGTGAATAGCGGCAAGGCCTCGATATAAATCTGCGATCGATCGCGCTCGCTGAATTCGTAGCGAATCCCATGGCGCGCGAAGGCCTCGACCGTGAAGCCGGGCGCGTATCGGTCGCCAGTGACGGAACGCACGCCATAGCCTTTGAGAATCGACGAACACTCAGCAGCTGCATCCTGCGGATTGAAAAGGGGCCGGACCTCGTGGACGACGTCGACAACGGCAACGTCGTTCTCGGTGTGAGCAATCGCGAGCGCGAAACTGTCCTTGCCCGTGCCCGACGCCGGGTCGCAGAAACCAACGTATGAGTAGCCGAGCCTAGAGGGTGTTATGTACTTTGGTGATTGATTGTCTTAGTAGAATCGGATGTCTCCGATTCGCAAACCTTATCCGTCTGACGTCAGCGACGAAGAATGGTCGCTGGTTGCGCCTTATCTGACGCTCATGGACGAAGGCGCGCCGCAGCGTCAACATTCGCTGCGCGAGCTGTTCAACGGCCTGCGTTACGTGCTGCGCTACGGCATCGCCTGGCGCGCCATGCCCAACGATCTGCCGCCATGGTTCGCCGTGTATCAGCAATCGCAGCGCTGGCTGTCGGCGGGCGTGTTCGAGGCGCTTGCGCAGGATCTGCGCGCCCAGTTGCGCGTCGCTTCCGGGCGGGCGGCGGAGCCGACGGCGGCGATCATCGACAGCCGCACCTTGCGCTCGACCCCTGAGAGCGGCCCACGAGCGGGCTATGACGGCGCGAAGCGAAAGCGCGGCTCGAAGCTGCACATGGCAGTCGACACATTGGGCCATTTGCTGGCGTTGCATGTCACGCCGGCGAATGTCGATGACCGCGCCGAGGTCGGCAAGCTCATCGCAGCCGTGCAGGATGTGACAGGCGAAAGCGTCGAACTCGTTTATGTCGATCAGGGCTACACCGGCGAAAAGGCGTCCGAGGCGGCGAAGGCGCAAGGCGCCGAACTGTGCGTCGTCAAACTTGCCGAAGCGAAGAAGGGCTTCGTGTTGCTGCCCAAGCGCTGGGTGGTCGAGCGTTCATTCGCCTGGGCGACGCGATGCAGGCGGCTCGTCAAAGACTACGAGCGCTATGCTCAGACCCTCGCAGGACTCCACGTCGTCGCCTTCGCATGTCTCATGCTCAAGCGCGCAGCAGATTTCATGATCCAAGGTGCATAACACCCTCTAGGCGGCCGGGTGACGATGGTCGGGTCAACCGCCGCCTCGATCAGATCCAGACCGAGAAACCCGCTGATGTCGTCGCGAAACTCCGCGAGCCATTCCGCCCGCGCCGCCGCCGGGTCTTCAGCCATCGCCTGGTCAATCTCGGCCTGGTCCAGCGTCGGATTCATAACGGCGCTGGGGGCGCGTATCACGAGCGTGTCGCCGTCCCGGCCGTAGGCTTGCCTATGCTTCGCGTGTAGCAGCCCAGCGCGCCTGTAGGGGCTGGAAATGCCGATCAGCATCGCTTCGGGCAGCGTCGCCATGCCAGGTTTGAGCGCGCGATAAAGCTCGAGGTCCGGCGACGCTGAATTTTCGTCGCGCCAGTATGCGATTTCGTCCAGAACTGCACAAAGGATGGTCCGGCCTCGGACGGCGCGGAAGTCGTTTACGCCGACGTAGATGTCTACGCCGTTGCTCAACTCGAGCCCGTCCTTCGTCTCGCGCGTCACCATCGCGCGCAGTGGCTCGAGTTCCGCGAAGTATGCGCGCACGTAAGAGAGCACGATCCGCGCCTGGTCTTTGTCACAGGCGAGGCACAAGCACAAAGCGCGCTCGCCAGGCCGCAGCCGGTCCGCGCCGTCGAACATTGCCGCCGACCAGGTTACGATCGCAGAGGCAATCGAGTCCTTGCCGGCGCGCCTGCCGCAAACGGCCCACAACTCCCGCGCCCGCCTCGAGGGCGGGTCTCGGTCAGCCACGGATCGGAAGAAATCCGCCTCCGCCTCCGTCATTGGCAAGCCATGAGCCGCCTTCAAAACGACGCGCCACGGATCCCACGAAGCCCCCGGAAACCATCGGCCGAAAAGCGCGGGGTCATCCATCGCCTCAACGATATTAAGCATCTACGGCCGCCTTTGGGCGATTGGCGAGGAAGTCGGCGAGCGTCTGCGGCTTCTGCGGCTCGGCGGCCTTCGCCTCTTTCGCTGCGCGCAACACTGTTTCCTGCTTGGAGATCAGGCGGGCGAGCGAGACAATTCCGTCTCGGGCCTTTGCGGCCTTCCAGTAATCAAGGCCAAGGGCCTCGATCTGCATTTGCTCAAGGGTCGCCCTATGTGCGGCGACTTCTTTCAGGCGCGGGATATCGGCGTCGCCGAACTCGGCCACGAGGGCGCGGAAGTGGGCCGAATATCTCCGCCCGGCGCTTGTGCGAAGGTCCAGCCCGTCAATCCGATGCGGCTTCCCGTGCCGGCCGAACTGCTTCCGCTTCCTCTTCGCCCCGCCTGCTTCAGCTGTGTTGGTCATATGTCACACCAAATGAATGTGATTTGGAAAATAATCCACATCCTTGGAATGTGCAATATGTTCGCAGATTGTTCGCGCATTGCGCTCGCAGGATCGGCTCATTCCGAAAACCGCCGATTTTCGCGTAAATATCTGTTTTCTAAGCTGCAATCGTTCGGAAACGCGTTCAAACGTTCGTTTTCTCTCGCTCGCGACTTTGTAAAATTGCGCGTTGTCATAAATTGCAATCGCGCGGAATCTCCCGGAAATGCGGGGGTTGCGGCGATTTACAATGTAATTCGACGCGAAATCTCCCGCAGGATGCCACGGCCCAGCACACGCAAGATCCGTGGTGCTAAATTCGACCGCCGGTGACGATGCCGATTGGCAGTGGCGTGCCAGTCCGCGCAGGAAACGAGCGGCGTCGCTTTCCGACCATGCCGAACTGTCGGGCGCTGATCCGATCGCGGAGGCAGCGAATGGCCGTGGAGCGTGACTTTATCGCAGACGGCGCCGCCGCCGTTATGCACGATCTTCGGGGCGTCAGGGCTTGACCGCTAACCGACGCCCCGACCGGTGGGCCGCCCACTACCCGCCCCTCGGTGGGCGGCCTTCACCCTCCAGACCAGACAGCGCGCAGGATTGCCAGAGAAGCCCGCTGGCGCGTCTAACCTATGCCCGAGCCACTATAAGCCGCGAGACGGAAACCGCATCAGGCGGGCTCTATAACCGCGTTTCCGGGCGTCGATTGGTTTCCCGCGAACGAAGGGAAGCCGGGACTGCAAGTTTGTGGCCAAACGGCAAAGGTCGTGACCCGAGGAAAATTTCGTAGCGTGGGCGGAAGTGTGAGGCGGGCATTTCCCCCCGTCTGGCTCACTCGTTACGCTAAAGCTCATGGTGACAGGGGGTGACAGGGGGTGACAGGGTGGCGAAACGGGGGTGTCACCCGCTGGCACGTTGTTTTTATTTTATCGATATCTTCTGATGACAGGGTGACAGGGTAAATGGATAAAACCGTATAAAAATCTGTGGGTGAGAGCCGACTGAGCGGTTTTGGGTGTCACCCCTGTCACTCGGCGACTTATTTTCTTATTTTCAGTATCTTAATAGGTGACACCGGGGGCGTCATGGGGGCGTCATCGGGGTGTCACTGGATGTCACCCTGTCACCGGTCTGCCGCAGTCGCCGTGTCAGCAATGGCGAGCAACATCTGATGGTTGCTAATGCCGCGCTGACGCATCCTGCGTCGCGTCAGTGGAAGGGTTGTTGGCAGCGCTCCGCCGATTGACGCAATCCTATCAGCATCAGATACGTTAGGGGTTGAGAAATGATTTGAGCCTATCTCTTGGCCCCAGGAATTGACTTTTATGTCAATCGTGCAATATCTGAAGACGCATGAGGATACCGGGGCGCTCCGAAGGGTGTGGCCTCCAAAAGGGCATGCCGCCAAGAGAGGGGCATTTCTGACGGCTCTAGCACAGCGCGCTGTCGACGACGGGAACTCTGCAATCAACGTATTGGGCCTTAGGCCATACGTTCAGGTGGCACTCGAAAGATGGGTTATTGGCGCTCCGATGCGTGTGCGGCTATCTGGAACCAAGCCAGGGGCAAGCTTAGCGCGCCTTGACCCAGCGGAGGGGGAGATATGGGAATTCCGTATAACGGAACCTGTGAACCAAGTCAGGGTCTTCTTCCGGTTCGCGCGCCCTGACTTCATCATCGTCACAGGAATGAACACCAAGCGCCTATTGGGTGGCAAGACTTCCAATGAGTGGAGGAACGCCATGGCGCAATGCGCGGCTGAATGGGACAAATATTTCACTGGTTTGGAGCCGCATTCAGGGGAAACCGTTCATGATTACGTCACCGCAAATGTCAGAGACATTAACGCCAGAGCATAAGGCAGAAGAGCGCCGCACGCTTGGCTTTGCGCGCGTGCGTGAAGCGATTTTTGATGCGGTCGATAGCCTTTGGCAGCAGCGCCAGCTTGAAGGGGTGAAGAAAAAGGACCTTGCCGAGGCTATCGGCTACCATCCTTCCCAGATCACGCGAGCGCTGGCTGGCCCCGGGAATTGGACCCTGGAGACCGTTGGCGCTCTTGTTGAGGCCATGGACGGCGAGCTTCATGTTGAGGTGAGGCCGCGTGAATCCTGCATGGAGAATTACGACATATATGCCGACCTTATAGACGGGGTGGCTCACAAATTCTGCCCAGCTATCCTGATCGTAAACGAAAACTGGCCGCATGTTGACGGCATTTATAATCGAGCTACGGCAAGCGCAAAAAGAAACCTAACTTCAAATGTTTGCATAAAAAGAGAGTCTTTCTGATGCTACCAACTCCGCCAGCTTGGGGGTTTTCTATTTTTTGTGACGACATACGGCAGGAACTGCATGGCAAGTATAGCATCATTGGGGTTTATGCTTCTGATTTAATATTTGAAGGGAATTTCCCGCTCATTATTCCAAAGCTCGGGATAGTAGTTAAATATTATGAGCGCGCAGATACTAAGTTTTCGTCTGATGTAATACTTTCTGTTCACATGCCAAGTGACGCAGATAGGCCGCAATCTATATCGAAGACAATCCCAAGATCCGCATTTGCATCTACGCCGATTGACGAAGCAATGCCTATGCACAATGGCGACGATGTTGTGCCGATGGTCTCGATCACAGTGCCATTCCTACTATCTCCTGTTTTTATAAACAGCGGAGGCAGAATAAAAGTAAGAGCAACGGTAGGAGATGAGGTTGTAAGGCTTGGCACCTTAATAATAAGGCAGGCGAAAGAAGATGAATCTAAAGCACTTCTAGCCGATGCGAGCCAACAGACCAAATCCTGATACCTTTGCGCTTTCCCATCCCTGAGACACGCCCCCGCTTTTCCTGCATCCGTATAGCCTGCACAATCCGGTAATTGATGGCCTTACAGCACGGGTGGCCCTCACCCATTCCCTCGGTGGGGAGGGGACGCATCCTCAATGCTTGACCGATTGAACGCGATCGCGGGCCCAGATGGACGCGAGGCAGCTCTCGACACAGGGCAGTGCGTAGCGCCGATCTGATTTAGTGCGTGATCGTTCGAGCCCGGCTTTTCCAAATACTTCGCCAAGATTGCCGATCGGCGTCGGCTTCGGTGCGACTGGCGACCTGACGCTCTTTTGCCATTCCGTGTAAGCGTCTCTCAGCGTCGCGAACGAAAAGGATTCGCCCTCGACCCATTCAATCCATCTGTTTTCATCGGGGTGCATAGCGCCGATCAAGCGCCCCGTATGACAGCATTCCTCCAGCCACTTGCGTGCGTCATAGGGGTTAATCGACAGTCTGATCATTTTGTCCTTTACGGCGTTGTTCTTGGGAACATCGCGGAAGGGAACGAAGCCGGACA
This sequence comes from Methylocystis sp. ATCC 49242, assembly GCF_000188155.2. Taxonomy (NCBI): domain Bacteria; kingdom Pseudomonadati; phylum Pseudomonadota; class Alphaproteobacteria; order Hyphomicrobiales; family Methylocystaceae; genus Methylocystis; species Methylocystis sp. ATCC 49242. Next base: position 1,726,776 of record NZ_KE124774.1, on the reverse strand, counting down.
CGTCGAGATTGAGCAGGTAATGCGCGAAGGCTTCGCGGCCGCCGCTATTGATCTCCTCCATCAAGGTGGAGAAGTAGGCGACATCGCCGACGCGATGCGGGCTTACCTCCAGCGCCCAATAGCGGGCGTCGTGCTCCTCGATGAAGGCGGCGTTCTCGTGATTAGACGCCAGCCAGAAATTTAGGGCGACCGGGCATTGAACGATCGGCAGGCCCTTTTCCTCAATCCCCGTGCCGGTCGCCGTAGACAAGCTTTTGATTCCGTCTGCGGCTTTCCTATCCCCAGAAAACAATACTTCGTCGAGAAAGACGAAGGCGCAGCCGCGAATCTTGGAATTGAACCGCCCGAGGATCTGATCAGTCTGGGCGGCGCTGAAGCCGCTTTGCCCGTAAATTTTCGTCATTACCCCGTCGAGCAAGACGCCTTTGCCGACCTGCTGCTGCTCGCTTTTTAGAATGACGATGATGCGCGACGGCTCGCCAATGTTCTGGATTTGCCAAGCCAGCAGCTTCAGCATCGCGTCGGCGTCGGTTTCATTGCCCGAGCAGATCACCTCGCGAATATGAGAGATGATGCGATCGCAGTTGCCGGGCTTTGGGACGACGCCAAACCCGCGGAAAAGATTGATCGTGTCATCTGGTATTGCCTTGCTTGTGAACGCCGCGCGCCGGTAGACATGGCGCCGCGCGTGCTCCGTCCAGAATTTGAACGCCGACGTATAAATAGGCTTGCCGTCCTTTTCGCCTACAACGACGACTTCGCTGGCAAGGCGGCGCTTCAAATCGCCGTCCTGAATCGGAAGGAAATCTTCGCGGGAGACATAGACGCTTGGTGATCCCGCCTGCTGGAGTAGCGCATACCGCGTGTTGAGATCGTCGAACGTCGTTACCCGCTTGAGGACGCCGCCAATCGTTACGGTTTCGTCCGCCACGCGGATTTTTCTGACGGGCGCGTTCATGCCGCCACCTCCGCGCTGTTGGCGGCGCGCAGTACGTCGTTAAAATCGCCGTGCGGGGCGTCTGGGAAACGAACGGATACGCGAATGTCGGGATGCGCCTCGCGGACTCGCGCAGCAGCGGCGCGGCCTGGCTCGTCGGCGTCCGCGAAGACAATCAGATGACGCAGATTCTTCGGGATGGCGACGCGACTCATTCGCGAGGCTCCGAGGCAAGCCCAGGTCGGCACGCCATAGAGCGCCATCGCGCTCAAAGCCGTCTCGACGCCCTCGGAGAGCCCGAGCACTTCGTCGACGTGATCGAGCCTCACGGCGCCAGCGCCGAGCGCGCCATACGTGCGGCGAGGCGTCGCGACCTGCGCCTTTCGATCGCCGCGCGGGTCCAAAAACGTCAGCTGACACGCGACAAGGCGACGGTCGGGCGCCTGCACGGCGGCCATCATCGCCGGCAAATAAACCCGTCCCCGCATGTATTCCGCAGCGGCCAGGTAGCGCAGCGACGGCGGCGCGTAACGGATGCCGCGCGCTATCAGATAGCGCTCTGCCGGCGTCCCTTCGATCGGCACAGCCTCGCGCCACAGCGCCAGCGCGCGTTCATCCGGCTCATGCAGCGGTTCCGGCGCCGGGCGCCGCGGCTTCGGCTCATTGCGGCTCGCCGGTCGGTCATCGAGCAGGCCGCGCCGGCGCAGAGAGTCAAGCACTTCGACGGGCTCACATCCGGCGAAGCAATGGACGAGCAGGCGTCCGTAGTCGCCGTCGCAAATGGACAATGACGGGGCGCGGTCGCCGCGCCCCCTTCCGTGGTCATCGCATGGACAGCGACATAGCCAGCCGTGGCCGGATGGGAAGCCGCGCAGCGAACGGGAGATCTGCGCCGCCGTCATTCGCACAAGCGTCCGCTCGCGTAGAGATCGAAAAGGCGAGCGTTTCCTTTCGCTAAAATTTCGTCCGCGACTTGCAGAATTTTGGCGTAGTCGCGCGACTGCGCGACGATCCCCGGCATGTCGGCGTCGTCGGTTTCAAGCCAGAAAGTTCGCGAGCCGTCTGGATTTTCGCGGTGGTCGAGCACCAAAAATTCGGGCTTAATTCTTGGAAATGGGATGATTTTTTGGATTGACTTGGTTGTTGTTTTGTTGGACATTGCCAATACGCCGCATAGGCGTTCCCTATTTTAGCAGGTGGGGGAATTCCGCAAGTTTTCAGAGACTTGCGGGCAGAGTTAAAGGCCGGATCGTGCCACCGATCCGGCCTTTCTCGTTTACGCGGCCTTGCCGCCTTTCGTGCCATTCGCCTCGAGATCAGAGAGATGCTTGAGCAGCGCTGATTTTCTCGCGAAAATCTTTTTGCCGATCCTGAAGCTAGGCAGATGGCCGCGGGCGATCAGATGATAGACGCGGCGCTTGTCGTCGTGTTCTCCGAAGAGAAAAATGGAAATCTCGTCAGCGCCCTCGAGGAGGTCGTCGGCGATCGAATTAGGGCTCTGGTTCATTGCTCCTCCGTTTGACTAAAGCCAAACCGTGACAGGATTGTCTAGAAACATAACATTGTGGTTATGCTTTGATCTTCCTAATCGCAATTGACACGAAACACAAGTCTGTGGTTACGCCGTTGCCGATCTTGAGGAGTTTGGCGACGTGGCGACCTATTCGCAGACAATGGAACTGCTAAGCCGGCTCTACTGGGGAAACCCCGATGTCGTTAAAGGCGCGCTTCGAGGGCGCGTTCAAAATCTGCAAAAGCTCGGAATCCCGCGGGGCGATAAGCCTGGTAAGGGCGGGAGGGTGGATTACGGACGGAACGAAATTTACACGCTCATTTTCGCCATGGAACTATTCGAGATGGGCCTAGGGCCCGCGCAAATACAGGTCATCGTGAATGTTTATTGGGAGCGCAAGATAGGTCCAGCGTTTCGCGAAGAATGGGAGTCGCCCACGACCGCGGAATGCAATCTGGACGCCTGGCCTTACGAAGTCGAACACCTCCGCCTTTTTATGGTCTTCAATTGCATGTCTTCGGTTTGGAAACCAAAGATTGGAATGCGCGCCGAGAACTTTAAGATCGCAGCGCCAACATTCCCAATCCAAGGGGAAATATCGGGACCGGGCAAGGTCGTTAACGTCGGCAATCCGTTGCAAGAGGTGTGGGCTATTCGCGTTCGCGGAAAGGACGTGATCGGCCCAATTTTGGCGATGGAGGAAGGTTCGGGAAGTCGTCACGTTTCGACAATGAATCTCTCGAAGATCGTCGCTCAAGTTGAACGAGAGCTTGCGGAGATTGAAAAATGAGCGTCCGCAAGCGCACTCGTCGCACCCGCAAGGGCGAGGAATATGAAATCTGGCTCGCCGATTATACCGACGCCGGTGGGGTGCGGCGGCAGAAGAGTTTCAAGCGGAAGGGCGACGCCGTCAGATGGCATGAGAGCGCCCGAGTCGACGTTAGGGCAGGGGTCCACGTCGCCGACAGCGCGACGATAACCGTGCGTGAGGCAGCGCGCTTGTGGATCTCGAGCTGTGAAGGGCGACAGCTCGAGCGAACGACCGTTGAGGCTTACGAGCAACACATTCAGTTGCATATTCTCCCTGCGATGGGCACGACGAGGCTTTCGGCAATAACGCCGCCGATGGTCCGCGCGTTCGAAGACGCGATGCGAGCCGGCTCGGCCCCGTTCGACAAGCCCCGCTCGCCGGCGATGATAAAGAGGATCGTGCGCAGCCTTGGATCGATGCTCTCCGACGCCCAGGAAAGGGGCCTGCTCGCGAAAAACGTCGTCCGCGACGTTCGCGCGCGTCGCCACGCCGGCATCGAGCGGCAGGCGGAGGCGCGCCAGCGCGGCAAGATCAAGGTTGGGGTGGACGTTCCCACGCGGGATGAGATCCGGGCCATTCTGACGGCCGCGAAAGGACGCTGGCGGCCATTGCTGATGACGGCGATTTTCGCCGGCCTGCGCAGCTCCGAGTTGCGTGGCCTCCATTGGGGTGACGTCGACCTATCGCGCGGGGAAATCCACGTCAGACAGCGCGCAGACCGTTACAAGTCGATCGGTGCGCCCAAGACGGTCGCCGGCGAGCGGGTTGTCCCAATCCCGCGTGCCCTGGTGAATGTCCTGCGCGAATGGAAGGTCGCCTGCCCGCCGGGCGACCTCGTCTTTCCTACGGGGAAGGGGACGATCGAGCTGCATCAGAACATTGTGAACCGTGGGCTAAAGCCCGTTTGTGTCGCCGCCGGTGTCGTCACGAAGGAGGGCAGGGCGAAATATACCGGGCTGCATAGCCTCCGGCATTTCTGCGCCTCTTGGATGATCAATCGAAAGGAAGACGGCGGCCTCGCGCTCCCGGCGAAGATCGTTCAAGAGCGGCTCGGCCATTCGAACATCAGCGTCACGCTGGATACATATGGCCATCTTTTCCCGCAGCATGATCACGCGGACGAACTGGCGGCAGCTGCGGATTTGATCTTAGGAAAGGGCGAGTAGACGCGGCGCGTGCGCGGCGCGGATTGAGAAAACCCTTATAGAACAATGATCACGGCCGGACTCTGACTCCGTTAATCTTGGTTCGAATCCAGGTCCCCCAGCCACTATTTTTCTAATAAAATCAGATATTTGCAAATTCATGTCACGGCGCACCTGCGCCTGTGTCACTTCGGTGTCACCAAATGGTCGACGCGTATCCCCACATTCAGCCGCCCGAAATTGCGATCGGCGCGTCACTCCATGGCCTTGGTCACTGAGGTCGCTTCTTGCGCCCGATTCTCGGAAATAACCCTTGCGCCGTGTCGAAGCACGATTCGGCTTTTGGGACGCGCGACGACAGAGGCAGTAAACGCGGCCGTTGCCACATGGAGGTTCTTCGCGGCCGCAATGACCTCGGACCCACCATCCGGATCGATGGCTGTCACGATAAAGGGCAACTCGCCGGCTTCCCGCTGATCCAGCGACTCGGCGTAGCCCTCGAGCGCCATCCCGACGAAAAGCGAGGTCGTCGGGCTCAGCCGAATGCCAGCCGACCGATCCGAGATCTCGCCCGCCAACCATCTGGAATAGTCGCTCGTGTTCTCAGGGATGCGCCGTCTCGCCATGTGAACAAAGAAAGAACAAATTGACGGATGGCGTCAAGCCTGTGAGGAAGTCCGTCACTGGGCCCAAGCAGGGGGTACACAGTCGGAAGCCAGATTGGTGTCGGAATGGTGTCGACACATTGAGCGCCATGACACCCTTGACGGAGGGCGCGCGAGCAGCTGTCTGACCCGCGGCCTGGGCGGCGCTTGGGCCCTATCGCGCATCGCCCGCTCACGTGCCATGAATAGGACAGACAGCGGCCGAACCTCCAGCCGTGGGCTTCCATCTACCAATACTGGCGATGCCCATCTTTGAGCACGGCCGAGCGGTCGATATGGCCGGAGGGCGGCAGGAGCCGATTGAGGGTGTCATGGGAGGCGTCCAGGTTCTACAAGGGGCGTTTCCGACTGCGCGGAGGGGCGATCAAGAGGCCGTGGAGCGTTCCTGCGCTCTGCGGCTTCGCTTTTTGAAATGCCCGCGCGTCCGCTGGAAGAAGCAACCGCGTCGCCGTATGAGGCGCAGGACGCGGGCAAACCGTGTCTAATTCAGGAGTGGCAAAATCTGGCCGCACGGCGCGTAAAGTCAAGGTTTGACGATGCGCGCGGCCAGATTGTCTAGTTACAGCACGAGAATCGCCGACATGGCGCCGACGGCGGCGAAGAGCGCCAGCAGGAATAGCGCTTGAAAGCCAATGCTCATCGTTTTCACTCCCTTTCGCCCGTCCTTTCGCGGGCGGCTCGGGATATGCGCGGAAGGCGCTGCACTTCATGCGGCGGTTGATCGCACCGTCGGCATTGATCGCACCGGCCGCCAGTCGAAATCGGGCGCCTGCTTAGTTTGCCAAAGGGCCGCCTTCATGCGAGCCTACAAATAATTCCTCCCGCCGACCCGATCGCAGGCGCGAAGTGCATTGCCGCGCTGTAGCGGCGATGTAACGCGGCAAGGCATGGCATGGCCTCTAAATGAGGCCGAGGCGGCGCGAGCGAGATCGGGGCGTCCGCCCGGCCTTTCGTTATCAGCAAAACGAAAGGCAGAGCTTAAATGAAACATTACGCCTACGACCGCAATGGCGGCCACGCCAAGAGCCACGTCCGTGACGCTTTCCTCGAGGCGATCGAGCTGTTCATCAACTGTCGGCCCGGCGCGCCCGAGCCGACAGTTGAGTTCGAAGAGCGTCAGATCACGCTCACAGAGGCGTGCGGTCTGGTGTGGAACTGTAGCGACGTACTGCCAGGTGACTATTGCAGCCTGTTCAACGAACGGCTTGGCAGCTACGTGGCGGCGGCGCGCGTCATGAAGCGCGCGCTCAGCGGCTAAAAAGAAGCGCGGGCGGCGATACTACTTGTCGTCGCCCGAGCTCTTGTTCGGCGGCGTGAATTTTTCCTTGTATTTCATGACTTCCGCAAGAGCGACTTTGCCGACGTCGGGAATGTCCTTGATCTGCTTGCGCGCCGCCGCCTCGTCATCCGGCTCGATGCGAAGCGCGACCCGAAGAAGGGCCGCACCTTCAAGCATCCGCAGCTTCAAAATTGGGTTGAGGAAAACCGTCCGGAGTTGGTGAAGCACTGCCTGACGATCATTCAGGGCTGGATTGCCAAGGGCAAGCCGCGTTGGAAGGGCGAACCGCTCGCGTCCTACTCGGCGTATTGCTCGATCATGGGCGGCGTTCTGGACGTTGCCGGGCTCGGGCACGCGTTCCTTGTCAATCGTGATCTGGCGCAGGAGGGCGCTAACCCGGAGCGTGACGCTGAGATTGCATTCACCTCCGCCATGTGGCGCATGTATGGCAGCGACGAATGAACGGCTGGCGGCAAGATGAAGGCTGGCGACTCTTCGCGCGACACGCCGCTCAGCCTGATCACCCAGAACGAAATCGACATCAAGCTGTATGGCCACGATGACTCCACCGCAAACATCCCCGGCCGCCCTCCCGAATCGAATCCGGAAAAGCTCAGCCCCAAAGTGGCCGGGTTTTACGCCGCCACGCGGTCACACAACGCGCCGCTCATTGGCTCGAGTATTGCGCCGCCGCGTACACGCGCCGAATCTTCGCAATCGTTTCCACAACCAGCATCCCAACCTCGGCCTCCCTCCCGTCAGGAGGCCACTGTGGACCCTTTGCCCCGGGGGGCCCGATTGGATGCAAATCACCCCAAAAGCGGGGTCCTTATTCCATGCAACTTCACAAATGCGTTCTCCGCTTGGTGGTGTTGACCTTGAGATCACGATCCATGCCGAGGCTTTCGCCTGCCGCGCCGAGCAGCGTCAAAAGTAAAATAGCGAAGGCGTTTAAGAGAAGAAGTCTGTCGCGTCGATGCGGATCGGCGATGCGAAGAATGCCTAACCCCATGCCGAAGCGAGGGTCCTTTGTGTCGCGAAAGCTCGGCTCCATTGTCCAGTAGGGACAGGTGCAAATCCAAAACGCGACCCGCGATCAAAAGAGCGTACGAAGCCTGACGCCCCCGACGACCACGCTCGACGCCTGCGGATTGTCAGCAGGAGCGAAGATGATTTGCAGATCTGGGGTCAGCTGCGTATCGGGCGTGAGGGCGAGGCGATAGAACGCCTCGAACCCATATTGGTCGCGTTTGGGATTGCTAACGGGCTCCGCCCAGGAAAAGGCCAGCCCAAAGCGATCCGATTGTCGGTCAAAGGGCTTTTCCACGCCCATCCCGACCGCAAGGGACTGACGCACGCGCAAGCCTGCCCCATAGCCATAGGAATAGCGCGCGAACGGGACGATCTTAGTCTCCGAGTCGACTTCCTGCTCAACGTGAAAGGCGATCCCCTGGCCGCTTGGCACATCTTGGAGTTTCAGCCGATCCCGGTGCCAAAGCGTAACGAAGTAATGTCCCGTGCCGGTCTTGCTCTTACCCCGCTTGACGCCCAGGCTGAGCCCATAAAAGAACTCGCCGCGTTCGGGATGTCCCGGCTGATAATTTGAGCCGTTGGCGTCATTTAGGCCCAGGAGAATGTAAACGTCTTCTGGGAGCGCGACGGCGGCGGCCGCACCTAAGCCCGCGCCGGGCAGCGCCATGGCCGGCGTACTCGAGAGCGTTGTGTTCAGGAAGCTATCATTGGAGCTGACGAAACGCCCCCGTTTCCAGACATTCGACGGCTTCATGCGGCCGATCCGATACATCAGCCCGTCTTCGCGAGACCCCTGCTCCCAATAAAGCTCGGTGAGCGAATAGGCGTATTTGTTGAATCCGTTCGCGGTCCCCCAGATGGAGCCGATTTCGTCTCCGAGCCGTCCGGGCGGCACAAGGGTGAAGGGATGGCGCCATTCGGTGGCGAAGGCGATCGCCCGCGGCCAGCGCGCGCCGGGCGGGCTTAGCCGCAGCCTTCCGAAGAAATCGAGATCGCCGCTCGCCCCTTCGTTTTGCGCGGGCCTGAGCGGCCGGTCCTCGTTTTCGATTTTTTGAGTGAGCGAGAGCATGCGGTTCGCGCTCAGGTAGAGCGAGGTATAATTGAGCCCGAGGTCGAGCCCGATCTCTTCCTGCAGGCGTTTGTCCAGCAGTTTCCAAGCCTCGTGAAGGGGCGAAAGCGGCCCGAAGGGCAACAGCGACGCGGGTCGCGCCTTCGCCTCGGCGAGCTGCTGGGAGACGTCGTTTGGCGATCCCTGAAGAGGGTTTCCGTGATGCGATTCGTCTGGCTCCGCAGCGTCGTCATTGATTGCGAAGAGCGGAGCGGCCGCCGAGCTATAGGTTTGCGGTCGGCTCCACTCAAAGCGGTAGTTCACGCCCGCGCGGAGCAGATGGCCATTGAAACGGGTCGATAGGCGCGTGACGGCGAGAAGGTCGATCATGGAGGCGGAGTTGAAATAGGCGAGCCGATCGATCCGAGGGGTACCGAGCCGCAGCGTCCCGAGGTCGTAATAGAGGTATTCAAGCTTCCCGCTGACGTGCCTTCCAAACGCCGCCTCGAGCCCGCCGCCGATGACAAAGCCCATCAGATTGCCGTAATGTTCACCCTCGACCTCGGCGTCGTCGAAATCCGAGGACGTCAGGCTCTGCTCCAGTTCGATCCCAGCCCGCGCCCGGCCATGGGCGATGCCGCCCGTCGCATAGAGCAACAGGGTTGGCGTGGCGGCATAGCCGAACCGTCCGCGAAGCGTGGCAATATACTCGAGGTTGCGTCGGAGCGACGCGCTGGTCACCGCCCAGGCGGGCGGCGCGAGGCGGGCCGCTGCCACATTGGCGAGGCCGCCGCCGCCATCGACGCTGGCACCCTGAATATCAGCCTCTACGCCCACGACAAACTGCTTGGCGAACTGCCAATTATAGCCAACCTGTCCGCCGGCGAATAATCCGTTGAGCCTTGCGTCAGCGACGCCGGAAGCGCTCAGAGCTGAAGCAGGGCCGAAGCCAATGGTCGTGAGATCGACCAGATTGGTCGAGCGGAGCCCGATCGCGTTTTTCGAGGCCCAAGCGTGGCCGAAGTTGGCGCCCGCGTAAAGGCCGGTCCAGGTGAACACGGAAGGCGGTGCCAACTGTCCTCCCTCCATCGCGCCGGGCTCGGTGCCTGGAACAGGCGTCAGCCCCAGGACGAGCACGATCGCCGTTGTTGCTGCGCTCCGAAGTGGACTAAGGCGTTCGATCATCAGCCTTGAACTTCACCAATTTACCATTCGCTGACTCAGTCGTTGCTTACGCCGCGTTGGATAACCTCTCGTCCAAGAACCTCTTCGCACTTGCATTGGCCAAAACCGTGGCGGCCATCTAGAACAAAGCCGCAAAGGATGCGTGCGCCATCCTCCCTTCCTTCCCAGAAAAATCGCGTTGGTCTTATCCACCGATTTGCGCCAGCGCGTGGCGCAACGGGGCGTCGGAGAGTCGCATGATCCCTTCAAAGGGCATGCTCAGCTCAATGATAAGAAAAATAGCGCCCGAGAAAGAAATCGCGCCCAACAGCAGAGCTGCTATCACCGTGCCATTCCAACGAGTAAAGAGGCCGAAGCCCAAGAAGAGCGCGCCTATCCAGAATATTAGCACCGCCAGGAACGGTTTGGGGAGCGCGTCCTCGGCCTGTTCTGCCATCAACAGTCGAGTTTGCAGAATACCCGCCGCCACCTCCATGGTTCGACGATGCAAGATTTTCCCAGTCTCGGTCTTGGGAGTTAGACCCTGGAGCTGCTCTATAAATTTGATGGCTGAGTCAACATTTGCCGGTCGCGGGCCTCCCCGCGACCAGATTCGGTCATGGGCCCCCTTGACCGCGCTTCGTAGTTCGTCGCGCGCCCCTTTGGTCTCCGTTCCATAGGATGCCAGCAGTCTATCGAGCAAGACAATGTTGGCTGAGACCGATTGCAACTCATTCCTCTGCGTATTGTAGGAGTTATTCGCCGAGCCTATAAGCAGACCAAGGATCAGCGCTGACATGGTGCCGATCAGACCCATCACAAGCTTGATAACCTCCTTTGAATCTGGGTCCAAATGGCTTTGCAATCTGGCATGCAGAAGCAGGCCAACAAGTGCAGTGCCGGATGCGCTGCCGAGCACGACGGCAGCAACGGATAGCGAATTCATTGAGCCTCCTCTTCCCCCCTCAAAGATTGCTGAAACTTTTACAGAGGGGTGGGGGAATGGCCAAGGCAGAAAAAACGCTCTTTGTCGATGCCCCCTCAAAATTAAAACCCTCTTCCGCCGACTGGGCCTTATCGCGAGGCTGCAGTTTGGATACAATATGGGTTAATGTAATTAACCTGCCAGCACCGCTGATTGGCCTGCTGCCGATTTCGTGGACGCCGAGTTAAGTTACCCCCAACTTCTTCGAATTTAACCGGGCTGACGTAGCCGATCGGCGAATGCCTGCGGACAGGGTTGTAGAACCGCTCGACGTAATGGAAGACATCGGCGCGCGCGTCGTCACGCGGTAGATTTTCTTTCCGATCCGCTCGGTCTTCAGTGAAGAGAAGAAGCTCTCCATTGCCGAATTGTCCCAGACATTGCCGGATCGTCTCACCGAACAAACGACGCCATTGTCGCCCATCAGGCGCTGGAACTGCTCGCTCGTATTGGCTGCCCCTATCGGAGTGACGGAGCAGGGCGTCCGGCTTGCCGCGCCGCCAGAGCGCCATCATCAACGCATCCGTGACGAGTTGTCCGTCGTCCTTCGGCAGGCTACGGCGACGCGGTCGCGCCCGGAAGGCGTTCGCCCGCATCAACCGTTCGATCGTGTGCAGGCTGCAGGAGAAGCCTTCCGCCAGGACGTCCCGACAGACACGGCGGGCGCCATAGGTGCGGGCGCCGCCCAAAGCTCCCGCGTATTTTCGCCGCCAGTCGGCGAACGCCCGGACGCTCGACCCGCGACGCAGCCAGGCGTGAAAGCCCACCGGGGGACGTCCAGCGCTTCGCAGAGCCACGCCACCGGCCAGACGCTCCGGTGCTTCGCGATGAAAGTGCACCTCATTTCGCTTCGCTCGCGAAGAAGACTGCGGCCTTTTTTTAGGGTGTCGCGCTCCGCCCGTAGTTTGGCGACTTCACGGCGCAGCCGCTCGATCTCCAGTTGCCCGGGCGTCTGCTGGCCGCGCCCGGGAAAGGCCTGCGCTGGATGCGCCGTCAACTCCTGCCGCGACAGGTTCTCATGCACATCTAGATCGCGGCAGGCCTGCGCGACGGAGATGCCGCGCTTCTTAACCAGCCGAACGGCTTCTACCTTGAACTCCCGACTGAATATCCGTCTCGCCATAACCAACCTCCGGCCTCATGAAACAACGTTGCTCGGCTTCCATGAAACTGGCAGCAGGCCAGACCACCCAGCAATGCTTGTGGTTTGGGAACTTGACAAAACAGCCCTAGCCAGACCTAAATCGCTCTTAGAACGCCTGTCCACAGACCTCGCACTCGGAAGGTCAAGGTAGACAAGAATTGGGAACCTTTCATTCGACCGCGGGAATGCGTGATGGGATCACGCGTTGCCGACGCCAAAGTATCAAACGATCGGCCAGTTAAAGGACACGCGCCTGATGGTTGGAAAGATTCTCATTTCGGCCGACATGGAAGGAACCTGTGGGGTTGTCTCCTGGACTCAGGTAATGCCGCCTGAGGTGGTCGGCGGTTCCGAGCCACACTCGCAGGACCGCTACCTTCGTACCAGACGGCGTATGACGGCCGAGGTGAACTCGGCGGTCGAGGGTGCGCTGGCAGGAGGTGCCGAAGAGGTCATTGTCAACGACGGCCACGACGGGAAGCGAAATCTGATCCCGGAAGAACTCCACCCGGCGGTCCGCTTCCTCAGCGGCAGCGACATGCCGCTGAGGATGATGCAGGGGGTTGATCTAGAGGGAATCGCCGGCGTCTTCTACACCGGTTACCATGCCAAGGCTGGCACCTCCGCCCCCCTAGCGCACACCTGGTCGAGGTGGCTGAATGATGTCCGTATCGACGGCGTCTCGACCGGTGAGTTCGGTATTAACGCGGTCGTAGCTGGGCACTTCGGCATCCCGGTGATCCTCATTGCCGGCGACGACAAGGCGGTAGCCCAGACTCAGGCGCTCCTCGGCGAGCAGGTCATCGGCGTCGTTGTCAAGGAGGCGATCAGCACCTACGCCGCCCTCCACCTCCACCCGCGCAAAGCCCAGGCGCTCATTCGGGAGGCCGCGGAGCAGGCCGTGCGCCGCCTCGAGGCGGCGCGGCCCTTCACGCTGCCGACAGGTTGCGTCGTCGAATTGGAGTTCGATCACCAAGCGCACGCCGATCAAGCTGCCCTCGTTCCCGGCGTGTCCCGCGCGGGCGTGCGAACCGTGGCCTGGGTCCCAGAGGACGGCGAGCGTTTCATCTATACCTTTAACGCCATCATGCGGTGCGCAACGATTCGCACGCCGCCGTAATCCCGATCGACGTCAGCTGTGCCATGCAGTCGCCAGCGGTGCCCCTTTCGATGCCTCTGGCTACGCTAGTATGGACCGAGCGCTATCGGATGGCTGCAATATTCAAAATGGACTTTGACGCACTGCCGGAGCCCCCGTCTCTGCTATGCCTCGTCGAACGGAATCGACGGCGAGCGCTAGCGATCCACTTCATACGACGCTTTTTTTACATGTTGAGTTCCCGGTGCAGCCCGCGACCGGATTTTGCTATCCGGTTGCGGGAACGCGTCGCCCGTCTTCTTGTTTGCGCCATCTACGCTGAGGAAGGCCAAACGGACCGTCTCACCCACCGTCGCAACCACTCGCAACGGTGTGCCTCAAGAACGCACGTAATATCGACCGCCATGCCGTTACCGATCATTCAAGAGGCGCTCCGGCACGTACTCCTTATGTGCGGCCACCATTTCGTCGTAAAGCGCCTCGACTCTCCCCATTTTCATGGAAAGCGGATTGGCCAGGAGCGCTTGGATCGCGTCCCGGCGACTCCCATCCCAAGCCGCCCGGGCGGCGAGCATCTGGTACTCGGCCAGGGCGTGGACCAGGCCAGTCACTGGCACCGGCACGGTGCCCATCGCCAATGGCGCGACGCCAGAGGCATCGGCTACCCCGAGCGTCTCCACCACAAGCTCGTCGGGGAAACCAGGGATCGCGCTCCGGTTCGGGACGTTGACTGGGAGAAGCGCCCGGCGATCGTTGAAGATGGCGTCAATTACGTCGATCGCCAGTTTGATGGGGCGACGCGAGCGGTTTGGATCGAGTTCCGGGCAGTCGCACTTGGCTTGCTCGAGGTAGTGCGCCCAGTAGTCAGGTATCGCGCCCATGATGTCCTGCGCGCGGGTCGTCGGCTTGGCCCGTAGCTCGGCCAGGATCTCGTCCGTGAAGTAGTAATACATCGCGTACTTGCTGGGGATCGATCCAGTGGCGAGCGCGATCCGCCACATCCGGCGCAGGGCCGGCTTGATCTGCGCGTCGTCGCGGCGCTCCTTCCACGCCGCAGCCAGGAGCGGCATGATGTCTTGGTCATCGTAGCGGTGGCGGATCGACCAAGAAGCGTGATTCAGCCCGATTGAGCGAACGTCGAGCCGCGCGGGGTCGAGCCCCGCCGCTGTCGCTAACTCAGCTGGGTCGGAGATCGGTCCCCCGCAGAGTGAGACGATTGGGATCGTCGTGTTCTCGGATACAGCTTGCGACACGATATTCGCGGGGTTCGTGTAGTTGATGATCATTGCCCGCGGGGCGACGCGTTCTAAGTCTGCGATAATCTCCTTCATGACCGCGACCGAGCGTAGGGCCAGGAAGAGGCCACCTGGCCCCTGCGTCTCCTGGCCGACGAACCCGTGCCGGAGAGGAATGCTCTCGTCGAGGTAGCGCGCCTGGAAGCCACCAGGCCGGAAACAGGTGAGGACGACATCGCAGTCCATCAGCCCACCGCGGCGTTCAGTCGTCGCCGAGATCGTCAACTCGAGACCCCGGCACCGCGCCATGCGCTCGGCGAGGAGTTTGACCACGGCGAGGCGATCGGCCTCAAGGTCGATGAGGACGATCTCCGAGCCGGCGAAGTTCTCACCCTGGTTGATGAGCGCAGCCAACGTTCCAGGGGCGCGAGTGCTCCCGCCTCCGACATAGGCGATTTTTATTCGTGCCAATCCTCGCCTCCCGTTGCCGCCGCCGAACGGCTTTGCCGTAGCCAATTACAAGCGATGCCATCCAGGCCATGCGTCGCCCCGCCCACTCGACGACGTCAATATATGAACAGCGGCGGCAAAGTGTACCACTGAACCGGCTTTGGGGGCTGCTTTGACGGCGGCGCAAAAGTGTACCGGTCCTGATAGGCCGAACTCGATGTCATCGACTGGCATGGAGAGGCCGAAAGGATGTTCACAGTGGAACTCTATGCCCGGGTGAGACGCGCGGTGATGGCGGAAGGGCTGAGCCGGCGGGAAGCGGCCAGGCGCTTCGGCGTGCACCGCAATACGATCACGAAGATGCTTCAATATTCGGTTCCGCCGGGGTATCGGCGTCGGGAGCGGCCGATCTCGAAGAAGCTGGGGCCGTATATGGCCTGGATCGACAAGGTCCTGGCGGATGATCGGCTTGTTCACGCCAAGCAGCGTCATACGGCACAGCGGATATTCGAACGGCTGCGGGACGAAGAAGGGTTTTCCGGCGGTTACACGATCGTCCGGGAATATGTCGCGCAGGCGCAGTTGCGGTCGCGCGAGATGTTTATTCCACTCAGCCATCGACCGGGGAATGCGCAGGCGGATTTTGGCGAGGCGGACGCCTATATCGCCGGCAGGAAGGTCCGCTTTCATTATTTTTGCATGGACCTGCCGCATTCGGACGGCTGCTTCGTCAAGGCCTATCCGGCGGAGACGGCGGAAGCCTTCTGCGACGGCCATGTCGCGGCCTTCGCCTTCTTTGGCGGCGTCCCCCAGTCCATTCTTTACGACAATACGCGTCTCGCGGTCGCCAGGATCGTGAAGGGTGGAGAGCGTCTGCGTTCGCAAATGTTTGCGGAACTCCAGAGCCATTACCTTTTTGCTGATCGCTTTGGCCGGCCCGGCAAGGGGAATGACAAGGGCAAGGTCGAGGGGCTTGTCGGCTATGTCCGGCGCAACTTCATGACGCCACTGCCCGTGGCGGAGAGTTTCGAGGCGCTGAACGCGAGGTTCCTGGACGCCTGCACGAAACGACGGCGGGCGATCCTGCGCGGCCAGTCGACGCCGATCGGCGAACGCATGCAGGCGGATATGGCGGCATTCCTGCCGGCGCCGCCGGCTCCCTATGACGCCTGTCACAAGGTCGCGACGCGCGTGTCGTCGATGGCGCTGGTGCGCTACCGCAACAACGATTACTCGGTCCCGATGCGCTTCGGCCATCGGGAGGTGCTGGCCAAGGGCTATGTCGATCGGGTCGAGATTGTCTGCGGCGGGGAGACCATCGCCGTGCATGCGCGCAGCTACGGCAAGGCCGAGTTCATCTACAACCCGCTGCATTATCTCGCTTTACTCGAACACAAGAGCCGCGCGCTCGATCAGGCCGCGCCGCTCGACGACTGGCGGCTTGCCGACTGCGTGCATCGTCTGCGGCGGCTGATGGAGGCGCGCATGGGGAATAGCGGGCGCCGCGAGTTCATCCAGGTGCTGCGGCTGATGGAGGACTTTCATCAGCATCAGGTCGAACAGGCGGTCGCGGAGGCGCTGCGTCTTGGCGCGATCAGCTTTGACGCAGTGAAGATGCTGCTGCTGGCCAGGCTGGAGAACCGGCCCGCGCGGCTCGATCTGACATTCTACCCCTACCTGCCGGCGGCTACGGTCGGCGCGACGGATCCGCGCGCCTATCTCGGGCTCGTCGCCGGCGCGAGCGTCATCGCGGGCGTCATGGACTCGAACGCGGGGGGGCCGGCATGACCATCTCGCATGAGCCAGGTTCGCAGACGATCGTCGCGCCGCAGGTGCTGCTGGGTAATCATCTCAAGGCGCTGAAGCTTCCCACCTTCGCGCGCGAATATGAGAAGGTGGCGCTGGAGTCGGCGCAGGACCGCGCCGATTACCCGCGCTATCTGCTACGCCTGTGCGAACTGGAGCGCATTGATCGCGAGCGGCGCAATGTCGAGCGCCGCATCCGGCTGGCGCGCTTTACGCAGGTCAAAAGCCTCGACACATTTGACTTTACCGCCCAGCCTTCACTCAACAAGCCGCTCGTGCTGGAGCTAGCGCGGTGCGAATGGATCGAGAAGCGACAGAACTGCATCGCCCTTGGGCCAAGCGGAACGGGGAAGACCCACGTCGCGCTCGCCCTGGGGCTCGCCGCCTGCCAGAAGGGGTTCAGCGTCGCGTTCACGACCGCCGCGGCTCTTGTGCACGAACTGATGGAGGCGCGCGACGAGCGCCGCCTGCGCGCGCTGCAAAAGCATCTCAACACCGTCAAACTGCTGATCGTCGACGAACTGGGCTATGTGCCGTTCACGGCGGTCGGCTCAGAGCTGCTCTTCGAGGTCTTCAGCCAGCGCTATGAACGCGGTGCGACGCTGGTGACCAGCAATCTGCCCTTTGATGAATGGACGTCGGTGTTTGGCTCCGAGCGTCTCACCGGCGCATTGCTCGACCGGCTCACCCATCATGTCCACATTCTGGAAATGAACGGCGAGAGCTATCGGCTGGCGACCGCAAAGAAAGCGCAACGGCGAAACCGCGATCTCCCCGACGCGCCCGCAATCGACAAAGGAGGCGCCGACACGACGAACTGATCGCCGTCGCGCGCGTTGAACCGCGCTGCGCTACGCTCCGCGCGCCTCAACGCCCGCGTCAACTAAACTACAAGGGCCGTGCGGCCCTTTTCTCGAAACCAGACCGGTACACTTTTACCCCGCCTTCATGCACATTTTGTCCCCGCCATTGACAACTAATCGCACAAGGCGAGAATAGCACCAAGAGGCAGTTCGCCAGAAGCGTGTGTGTGGACGCCGGCGGCGAGGTCTACCTGTCAAACGCCATTGGATCGGGACCCCAGTTTTTCATCCAAAAGGGACCCCTGTCTTGGCGCGAGTTTTCTGCCGTTATTGGTATGACGGCGGGAGGGCATAGCCCGACCGCTGTCATGCCGATAACGGCAGCGGCCTGACGAAGTGGACAGGCTCAGGCGCGGTTCTTGAAGCGCCAGCTTTCGTTGCCGGTCTCGACGATGTCGCAGTGATGGGTAAGGCGGTCGAGCAGCGCGGTCGTCATCTTCGGATCGCCAAAGACGCTCGGCCATTCGCCGAAAGCCAGGTTGGTGGTGACGATGATCGAGGTGCGCTCATAGAGCCGACTGATCAGATGGAACAGCAATTGGCCGCCCGCCTGCGCGAAGGGCAGATAGCCGAGTTCGTCGAGGATGACGACGTCGAGGCGGGTGAGGTAATCGGCGAGCCGTCCCTGCCGTCCGGCGCGCGTTTCCGCCTCGAGCCGATTGACGAGATCGACCGTGGTGTAGAAGCGCCCGCGCAGGCTGGCGCGAATGCAGCTTCTCGCAATGGCGATCGCGAGATGCGTCTTGCCGGTTCCCGTGCCGCCGACGAGAACGATGTTGCGCTGCTGAGCGACAAAGCCGCCGCTTGCAAGGTCGCGCGCGAGCGTCTCGTTGACAGTCGCGCCGTTGAAGTCGAAGTCGTCAATGTCCTTCGCTAAGGGCAGCTTGGCGATGGTCATCTGATATTTGATCGAGCGGGCGTGTTTTTCGGCGATTTCGGCTTTGAGAAGGTCGCCCACGATCTGCGGCGGCTCGTGCTGCCGCTTGACGCCCGCGGCGATCACCTCGTCGTAAGCGCTCCTCATGCCATAGAGCTTGAGTTCTCCCATGAGATCGAAGATTTGCGTGCGTTCCATCATCAGCTCGAACTCCTCAGTTGATCGTATCTTGCGCAATCGGCGAGAGGGGTGTGCCGCAGCTTCAGAGCGTCCGGCGTGAGGATGGTCAGCGGCGGTCCGGGATCGCGGCGGCGCGCGAGGATGTTGAGAATGACGTCGGCGGAATGGACGCCCTGATCCATGGCCTCGGCGCAGGCGGCTTCGACCGCCGGCAGCCCGTCGTCGAGAACCGCGGCGAGGATTTTCACCATTTGCCGATCGCCGTCGGTGGAGCCCGCGAGCTTGCGCCGAATCCTTTCCATGCCGGATGGCAGCACCCAGTCCTTGAACGGCGCGCCGTTCCTCAGGGCGCCCGGCTTCCTCGCCAGGACGGGCACGTAATGCCAGGGGTCGTAGGTCGTCTCGTCTCGGCCAAAGCGTCTGGGATGTTCAGCGACGACACTCCCGTCCTGCCGAATGACGATGCGGTCGGCATAGGCCTGAACTTCGACGGGCCGGCCAACGGCGCTGGCCTTCACCGAGTATTTGTTGCTGTCGAAGCGAACGAGGCAAGTGTCAATGGCGGGGACAAAATGTGCATGAAGGCGGGGTAAAAGTGTACCGGTCTGGTTTCGAGAAAAGGGCCGCACGGCCCTTGTAGTTTAGTTGACGCGGGCGTTGAGGCGCGCGGAGCGTAGCGCAGCGCGGTTCAACGCGCGCGACGGCGATCAGTTCGTCGTGTCGGCGCCTCCTTTGTCGATTGCGGGCGCGTCGGGGAGATCGCGGTTTCGCCGTTGCGCTTTCTTTGCGGTCGCCAGCCGATAGCTCTCGCCGTTCATTTCCAGAATGTGGACATGATGGGTGAGCCGGTCGAGCAATGCGCCGGTGAGACGCTCGGAGCCAAACACCGACGTCCATTCATCAAAGGGCAGATTGCTGGTCACCAGCGTCGCACCGCGTTCATAGCGCTGGCTGAAGACCTCGAAGAGCAGCTCTGAGCCGACCGCCGTGAACGGCACATAGCCCAGTTCGTCGACGATCAGCAGTTTGACGGTGTTGAGATGCTTTTGCAGCGCGCGCAGGCGGCGCTCGTCGCGCGCCTCCATCAGTTCGTGCACAAGAGCCGCGGCGGTCGTGAACGCGACGCTGAACCCCTTCTGGCAGGCGGCGAGCCCCAGGGCGAGCGCGACGTGGGTCTTCCCCGTTCCGCTTGGCCCAAGGGCGATGCAGTTCTGTCGCTTCTCGATCCATTCGCACCGCGCCAGCTCCAGCACGAGCGGCTCGTTGAGTGAAGGCTGGGCGGTAAAGTCAAATGTGTCGAGGCTTTTGACCTGCGTAAAGCGCGCCAGCCGGATGCGGCGCTCGACATTGCGCCGCTCGCGATCAATGCGCTCCAGTTCGCACAGGCGTAGCAGATAGCGCGGGTAATCGGCGCGGTCCTGCGCCGACTCCAGCGCCACCTTCTCATATTCGCGCGCGAAGGTGGGAAGCTTCAGCGCCTTGAGATGATTACCCAGCAGCACCTGCGGCGCGACGATCGTCTGCGAACCTGGCTCATGCGAGATGGTCATGCCGGCCCCCCCGCGTTCGAGTCCATGACGCCCGCGATGACGCTCGCGCCGGCGACGAGCCCGAGATAGGCGCGCGGATCCGTCGCGCCGACCGTAGCCGCCGGCAGGTAGGGGTAGAATGTCAGATCGAGCCGCGCGGGCCGGTTCTCCAGCCTGGCCAGCAGCAGCATCTTCACTGCGTCAAAGCTGATCGCGCCAAGATGCAGCGCCTCCGCGACCGCCTGTTCGACCTGATGCTGATGAAAGTCCTCCATCAGCCGCAGCACCTGGATGAACTCGCGGCGCCCGCTATTCCCCATGCGCGCCTCCATCAGCCGCCGCAGACGATGCACGCAGTCGGCAAGCCGCCAGTCGTCGAGCGGCGCGGCCTGATCGAGCGCGCGGCTCTTGTGTTCGAGTAAAGCGAGATAATGCAGCGGGTTGTAGATGAACTCGGCCTTGCCGTAGCTGCGCGCATGCACGGCGATGGTCTCCCCGCCGCAGACAATCTCGACCCGATCGACATAGCCCTTGGCCAGCACCTCCCGATGGCCGAAGCGCATCGGGACCGAGTAATCGTTGTTGCGGTAGCGCACCAGCGCCATCGACGACACGCGCGTCGCGACCTTGTGACAGGCGTCATAGGGAGCCGGCGGCGCCGGCAGGAATGCCGCCATATCCGCCTGCATGCGTTCGCCGATCGGCGTCGACTGGCCGCGCAGGATCGCCCGCCGTCGTTTCGTGCAGGCGTCCAGGAACCTCGCGTTCAGCGCCTCGAAACTCTCCGCCACGGGCAGTGGCGTCATGAAGTTGCGCCGGACATAGCCGACAAGCCCCTCGACCTTGCCCTTGTCATTCCCCTTGCCGGGCCGGCCAAAGCGATCAGCAAAAAGGTAATGGCTCTGGAGTTCCGCAAACATTTGCGAACGCAGACACTCTCCACCCTTCACGATCCTGGCCACCGCGAGACGCGTATTGTCGTAAAGAATGGACTGGGGGACGCCGCCAAAGAAGGCGAAGGCCGCGACATGGCCGTCGCAGAAGGCTTCCGCCGTCTCCGCCGGATAGGCCTTGACGAAGCAGCCGTCCGAATGCGGCAGGTCCATGCAAAAATAATGAAAGCGGACCTTCCTGCCGGCGATATAGGCGTCCGCCTCGCCAAAATCCGCCTGCGCATTCCCCGGTCGATGGCTGAGTGGAATAAACATCTCGCGCGACCGCAACTGCGCCTGCGCGACATATTCCCGGACGATCGTGTAACCGCCGGAAAACCCTTCTTCGTCCCGCAGCCGTTCGAATATCCGCTGTGCCGTATGACGCTGCTTGGCGTGAACAAGCCGATCATCCGCCAGGACCTTGTCGATCCAGGCCATATACGGCCCCAGCTTCTTCGAGATCGGCCGCTCCCGACGCCGATACCCCGGCGGAACCGAATATTGAAGCATCTTCGTGATCGTATTGCGGTGCACGCCGAAGCGCCTGGCCGCTTCCCGCCGGCTCAGCCCTTCCGCCATCACCGCGCGTCTCACCCGGGCATAGAGTTCCACTGTGAACATCCTTTCGGCCTCTCCATGCCAGTCGATGACATCGAGTTCGGCCTATCAGGACCGGTACACTTTTGCGCCGCCGTCACAGCAGCCCCCAAAGCCGGTTCAGTGGTACACTTTGCCGCCGCTGTTCATAACGCTCGGCGACACCCGACCGAGGGGTGCGCCGAGCGCCAGATTTGCTTATGCGCCAAGCGTCTCGCTTAGTTCGGCAGAGCGAAGACGGTCAGCACGCCGCCGAGGGCGGTGTAGTTGGCGAGCGAGGCGTAGTTGCCCACCGCGCCGAGACCTTCATTGCTCTTCGACAGACCAGCCGCAAGGCCGATGCCGGCCCAGCCGCCAACGCCCGAGAGGACCGCGACATACTGCTTGCCGCCTGACTCATAGGTGATGACGTTGCCGATGATTCCCGACGGAGTCTTGTACTTGTAAAGCTCCTTGCCGGTCTTCGTGTCGACGGCCTTCAGATAGCCCTCGAGCGTGCCGTAGAAGGTCACGCCGCCGTCGGTCGACACCGCGCCCGACCACACCGAGAACTGCTCCTTGTTCGACCAGACGATCTTGCCGACCTTGGCGTCCCAGGCGATGAAGTTGCCGGTGTTGTTGGTGCCGTCGCCGAGCACCTTGCCCGCCGGATACATTTCCAGCGTCGCGCCGACGTAGGGCTGACCCGCGGTGTAGGACACGCGGAACGGCTCGTAGTCCATGCAGACGTGGTTCGTCGGCACCAGGAACAGACCCGTCGCCGGGTCATAGGAGACCGGCTGCTGGTCCTTCACGCCCAACGCCGCCGGGCACACGCCCTGGGTGTTGGTGTCCTCGCCATTCTGCTCGGTCGAATATTTCGACACGACCAGCGGACGGCCATAGGTCTTGGAGTTCTTGTCCATGTCGACCTTGGTCGCCCAGTTCACGGCCGGGTCGAACTTCTCGGCGACGAGCAGCTCGCCCGTCACCCGGTCCAGCGTGTAGCCGAAGCCGTTGCGGTCGAAGTGGACGAGCGTCTTGCGGGTCGTTCCGCCGATGTTCTGGTCGGCGAGAACCATCTCGTTGATGCCGTCATAGTCCCACTCGTCGTGGGGGGTCATCTGGTAGACCCACTTGGCCTTGCCCGTGTCGAGGTCGCGCGCCCAGATGGTCATGGACCAGCGGTTGTCGCCCGGACGCTGCTTCGGGTTCCAGGTCGAGGGGTTGCCCGAGCCGTAATAGACGAGGTTCAGTTCCGGATCATAGCTGTACCAGCCCCAGGTGGTGCCGCCGCCGATCTGCCACTGGTCACCCTGCCAGGTCGAGATGCCCGAGTCCTTGCCGACCGGCTTGCCGAGATGGGTGGTCTTCTCCGGGTCCATCAGCGTGTCGCTGTCGGGGCCCATGGAGTAGCCGCGCCAGGCCAGCTTGCCGTCCTTGATGTCGTAAGCGGTGATGTGGCCGCGCACGCCGAACTCGCCGCCGGCGATGCCCACGAACACCTTGTCCTTGAAGACGTGCGGAGCGGCGGTGGAGGTCTGGCCCTTCGCCGGGTCGCCGTTCTTCACCGACCAGACCAGCTTGCCGGTCTTGGCGTCGAGCGCGACAAGCGTCGTGTCCGCCTGGGCCAGGAAGATCTTGCCGTCGCCATAGGCGAGGCCGCGGTTCACCGTGTCGCAGCACATGACCGGAACGACGGACGGATCCTGCTTCGGCTCATACTTCCAGAGGATCTTGTGATCCGGATCCTTCAGGTCGAGCGCGTAAACATTGTTCGGGAACGGCGTGTGGAGATACATCACGTCGCCGACGACGAGCGGGGCGCCTTCGTGGCCACGCAGCACGCCGGTCGAAAACTGCCACGCCGGAGCAAGCTTGCCGACGTTCTCAGCCGTGATCTGCTTGAGAGCCGAATGGCGCAGATTCGCGTAGTCGCCAGTCGGCGAGACCCACTGCTTCGGGTCCTTCTGAAGCGCCAGCAACTCGTCGGCAGACCCGGGCGCGGCGGCAGTCGGGATCGCGGCCTCGGCCACCGGAGCGGGCGCCGCCGGCGCAGCCGGAGCCGGCTCGGCGGCCGGGGCGGGCGTCGCCGGGGCGGCCGCCACGTCAGAGGGCTTGGACGGCGAAGATTCTCCAGCGCCTGCGTTTTCGTGAGTCGAGGGGCCCTTTGCGTCTTGCAAGGAGTTGCCCAGGAAATAAACGCCCCCGCCGGCAAGCCATATGACCGCAGTGGTGGCGAGAAGATTTCGCGTAGCCGTATTCATGCATTCCTCCCAGTGAATGAGGCGATTTTGTTCCCGCGCGCCCCAATTTTACCGCTCGCTTGGCGAAATGAAGGCGACGACACGTGCAAAGCGCTGTCGCCCTTCGTCCGGATTTTGTCAACGTCAACAAAATTGCCCTTGGCGACTTCTCGGGTTCGCCACAATGGGTCCAGCGGACAGGCTCCTGTCCCTGGCTTCACATTCGCACGACTTCCGCCGCCCCGGCCCGGATTCTTGCGTGTGTCGTCGCCTCAGCGGTTGCTGCGTCGCCCACTTGGCATGGATCGTGGGCGGGCGGCGCCGCGCAGTTTGCTCCCCTCGGGCCTGTTATACCCTGACTCATTGGAAATACGCAGAAATGAGTCGCCCGCAGGCGGATCGTGGATTCCTCCCTAGAGCTTGATTTGCGCTGGCTATCTTTCGCCCGAGGGCGAAAGATAGGGACGGGGTCGGACGTGCGGCTTGCGAAGCCCATCGCCAAAACATGAGGGCTGACCAACTCGGCCATAAAAGCCAGCGCTTAAAAAAGGCCGCTCCGAGAGTGTCGGGCGGCCTAGTTGCCCTCCAAAATGGACAAAGGAAACATTGGAGAGATCCTTAAGATATCGGACGCCGCTCTATCCGTTTCCATAAGTGAAAATACGGAGGCGAGTAGGCCGGGGATAGATTTTTGAGCAGGGACAGCGACGCCGGGATGGCCAGCAATAACCGGATTAGCGCGATCATCTCGCCAGCTCAGCCGATTTCGTCGCCACATCAGCGCGGATGAGGTTTTCGACACACACAGGTCACTCGCGTGGGGCGTCGTCTTCCTCTTCCCACCCGCAGATTCGCATTAACTTGATAACATCCTGCTCGATGGTATCGGCCAAGGCATATTCGAGATGTTTTTGCCGCTCCTCGTTAGCCGATAGCGCTCGGCCTTCATAGGCAAGCGCAGCGCCTCTGTGGAATCGTAACAGTACGCGACGCATCGCCCAAGCGGTTTCCCTGTCCATTCGGAGTTCAATGCAACGCTTACGTCCCAGCGCCGTCATTTTCTGTTCCTCCTCCCCGCGAATGCCTGCTTGCCGCGGCGCAAGGCGTGCGCGGCTGGGCGGCGATAAACCGCATCCACTTCTCGACAGCGCCATGTTACGTAATCTTCGGGCGGAGGCCAGCGGC
Organism: Methylocystis sp. ATCC 49242; assembly: GCF_000188155.2. NCBI lineage: Bacteria > Pseudomonadati > Pseudomonadota > Alphaproteobacteria > Hyphomicrobiales > Methylocystaceae > Methylocystis > Methylocystis sp. ATCC 49242. The sequence goes on along the minus strand of NZ_KE124774.1, from coordinate 1,702,072 downwards.
TAGAGGGTGTTATGCACCTTGGATCATGAAATCTGCTGCGCGCTTGAGCATGAGACATGCGAAGGCGACGACGTGGAGTCCTGCGAGGGTCTGAGCATAGCGCTCGTAGTCTTTGACGAGCCGCCTGCATCGCGTCGCCCAGGCGAATGAACGCTCGACCACCCAGCGCTTGGGCAGCAACACGAAGCCCTTCTTCGCTTCGGCAAGTTTGACGACGCACAGTTCGGCGCCTTGCGCCTTCGCCGCCTCGGACGCCTTTTCGCCGGTGTAGCCCTGATCGACATAAACGAGTTCGACGCTTTCGCCTGTCACATCCTGCACGGCTGCGATGAGCTTGCCGACCTCGGCGCGGTCATCGACATTCGCCGGCGTGACATGCAACGCCAGCAAATGGCCCAATGTGTCGACTGCCATGTGCAGCTTCGAGCCGCGCTTTCGCTTCGCGCCGTCATAGCCCGCTCGTGGGCCGCTCTCAGGGGTCGAGCGCAAGGTGCGGCTGTCGATGATCGCCGCCGTCGGCTCCGCCGCCCGCCCGGAAGCGACGCGCAACTGGGCGCGCAGATCCTGCGCAAGCGCCTCGAACACGCCCGCCGACAGCCAGCGCTGCGATTGCTGATACACGGCGAACCATGGCGGCAGATCGTTGGGCATGGCGCGCCAGGCGATGCCGTAGCGCAGCACGTAACGCAGGCCGTTGAACAGCTCGCGCAGCGAATGTTGACGCTGCGGCGCGCCTTCGTCCATGAGCGTCAGATAAGGCGCAACCAGCGACCATTCTTCGTCGCTGACGTCAGACGGATAAGGTTTGCGAATCGGAGACATCCGATTCTACTAAGACAATCAATCACCAAAGTACATAACACCCTCTAGGAGTTCGCCAATGCCTTTAAATTTCACGGGCAAACGGGTCGAAAGTCCAGACGGCGTTTCAATCCAAGCAACGGACGCGGCAACAGGAAAGCCTGTCGTTGTTAAATCTTCGCACATGGCGATTCAAGATTATGGAATGTCTCGGGTAGAAAAGGTCGCCAGCGACAAATATGATAAGGGCAAAACCCAATCTGACGGTAGCGTCCGCGTCCATACGGATGAGTGTTCCTGAGCTTCCGCCCGGGCGCACCATGTTGCCGGCCGACCGATGTCGGGGGAAGACAGAAGTCGCCTGCGCGCTTTTTTGATCGCGGCGATGATCTGGTTGGTGATGTGCCGGTGAGTGTCGAAGCGTTCGCTCTTCATGGCGGTTCCCCTGCTCGCCGGGCCGCGGGAGTGGGGGCAGGGGGACCGGGACCCGAGAGCGGGGGATCAAACGCCGTGCCTTCAGGCGCGCCGTAGAGTGGGGCGGAGCTGCAACCGGGCAAAGCGAGGGAAGCGAGCCGCGTTGATCGCGCGGCGGTCCCGGTCAAACGTCCTCACATGAGAGGCCGCCTAGCTAGGTCCTGTGGACACTTACCTTAACCAGAGGACGATGGCTGCGACTGTCACAACTGCGAGGTAGTTTTTCGCGGTTTTTTCATATCTCGTGGCGACGCGCCTGAATTGCTTGAGCTTGCTGAAGGAGCACTCGACGAGGTGACGCTGCGCATAGTGATGCGCGTCGAGCGGATGCTTTATGGCCCGGGATGGGTTGTTGGGAATGACGGCCGTCGCATTTTTGGCTGCGATCGCTTTGCGGAACGCATCGGAATCATAGGCTGTGTCGGCCATGACGAGGTCCGCTTGCAGACCTTCGACAAGGGCGAGGGCTTGCGGCGCGTCGCCCGACTGCCCGGCGGTGAGGCGAAAGCGAACAGGACAACCGAGCCCGCGCACGGCGAGATGGATTTTCGTGCTCAGGCCACCGCGCGAGCGGCCGATGGCCTGATTTTGAGCCCCCCTTTTGCGCCGCTGGCGTGCTGATGCGCCCGGACGATGGTGGAGTCGACGATCAGATATTCAAAGTCGGGATCGTCAGCCAAGGCCTCGAACAACCGAAACCATACGCCCTTCTCGCTCCAGCGGCTGAAACGCCGAAACACGCTGTTCCATTCACCAAAGGCTTCGGGAAGGTCGCGCCAGGGCGAACCCGTGCGCACCAGCCACAGAACCCCTTCAACGAACATGCGATTGTCGCGCCCCGTGGACCCACGCTGATCCGGGCGGCCAATGATCAAGCCAGATATCCGAGCCCATTGCGGATCCGTAAGAACCAGTCGCTCCGAGACGCCCAAGGCTTCCTCCTCAAAAGAAAGCCTTGAATCATCTCGACCCCGATTCGGGAATCCCCCCAAGAGTCCACAGGACCTAGCGTCCACGCTCAGCGGACAAAGCGGCGGGCGCGGACGTCTGCAAACGTTTGTCCGCCGAGCGGATAGGCCTTAACTCAGTATGGGTGGCGATCTTTCTTCGCCTGCCAAGCGCGGTATGCTTTGAGGTCGGTGTCACGTTCGAAGTTGGGCGTTTGTCAATGGCGGGGACAAAATGTGCATGAAGGCGGGGTAAAAGTGTACCGGTCTGGTTTCGAGAAAAGGGCCGCACGGCCCTTGTAGTTTAGTTGACGCGGGCGTTGAGGCGCGCGGAGCGTAGCGCAGCGCGGTTCAACGCGCGCGACGGCGATCAGTTCGTCGTGTCGGCGCCTCCTTTGTCGATTGCGGGCGCGTCGGGGAGATCGCGGTTTCGCCGTTGCGCTTTCTTTGCGGTCGCCAGCCGATAGCTCTCGCCGTTCATTTCCAGAATGTGGACATGATGGGTGAGCCGGTCGAGCAATGCGCCGGTGAGACGCTCGGAGCCAAACACCGACGTCCATTCATCAAAGGGCAGATTGCTGGTCACCAGCGTCGCACCGCGTTCATAGCGCTGGCTGAAGACCTCGAAGAGCAGCTCTGAGCCGACCGCCGTGAACGGCACATAGCCCAGTTCGTCGACGATCAGCAGTTTGACGGTGTTGAGATGCTTTTGCAGCGCGCGCAGGCGGCGCTCGTCGCGCGCCTCCATCAGTTCGTGCACAAGAGCCGCGGCGGTCGTGAACGCGACGCTGAACCCCTTCTGGCAGGCGGCGAGCCCCAGGGCGAGCGCGACGTGGGTCTTCCCCGTTCCGCTTGGCCCAAGGGCGATGCAGTTCTGTCGCTTCTCGATCCATTCGCACCGCGCTAGCTCCAGCACGAGCGGCTTGTTGAGTGAAGGCTGGGCGGTAAAGTCAAATGTGTCGAGGCTTTTGACCTGCGTAAAGCGCGCCAGCCGGATGCGGCGCTCGACATTGCGCCGCTCGCGATCAATGCGCTCCAGTTCGCACAGGCGTAGCAGATAGCGCGGGTAATCGGCGCGGTCCTGCGCCGACTCCAGCGCCACCTTCTCATATTCGCGCGCGAAGGTGGGAAGCTTCAGCGCCTTGAGATGATTACCCAGCAGCACCTGCGGCGCGACGATCGTCTGCGAACCTGGCTCATGCGAGATGGTCATGCCGGCCCCCCCGCGTTCGAGTCCATGACGCCCGCGATGACGCTCGCGCCGGCGACGAGCCCGAGATAGGCGCGCGGATCCGTCGCGCCGACCGTAGCCGCCGGCAGGTAGGGGTAGAATGTCAGATCGAGCCGCGCGGGCCGGTTCTCCAGCCTGGCCAGCAGCAGCATCTTCACTGCGTCAAAGCTGATCGCGCCAAGACGCAGCGCCTCCGCGACCGCCTGTTCGACCTGATGCTGATGAAAGTCCTCCATCAGCCGCAGCACCTGGATGAACTCGCGGCGCCCGCTATTCCCCATGCGCGCCTCCATCAGCCGCCGCAGACGATGCACGCAGTCGGCAAGCCGCCAGTCGTCGAGCGGCGCGGCCTGATCGAGCGCGCGGCTCTTGTGTTCGAGTAAAGCGAGATAATGCAGCGGGTTGTAGATGAACTCGGCCTTGCCGTAGCTGCGCGCATGCACGGCGATGGTCTCCCCGCCGCAGACAATCTCGACCCGATCGACATAGCCCTTGGCCAGCACCTCCCGATGGCCGAAGCGCATCGGGACCGAGTAATCGTTGTTGCGGTAGCGCACCAGCGCCATCGACGACACGCGCGTCGCGACCTTGTGACAGGCGTCATAGGGAGCCGGCGGCGCCGGCAGGAATGCCGCCATATCCGCCTGCATGCGTTCGCCGATCGGCGTCGACTGGCCGCGCAGGATCGCCCGCCGTCGTTTCGTGCAGGCGTCCAGGAACCTCGCGTTCAGCGCCTCGAAACTCTCCGCCACGGGCAGTGGCGTCATGAAGTTGCGCCGGACATAGCCGACAAGCCCCTCGACCTTGCCCTTGTCATTCCCCTTGCCGGGCCGGCCAAAGCGATCAGCAAAAAGGTAATGGCTCTGGAGTTCCGCAAACATTTGCGAACGCAGACGCTCTCCACCCTTCACGATCCTGGCGACCGCGAGACGCGTATTGTCGTAAAGAATGGACTGGGGGACGCCGCCAAAGAAGGCGAAGGCCGCGACATGGCCGTCGCAGAAGGCTTCCGCCGTCTCCGCCGGATAGGCATTGACGAAGCAGCCGTCCGAATGCGGCAGGTCCATGCAAAAATAATGAAAGCGGACCTTCCTGCCGGCGATATAGGCGTCCGCCTCGCCAAAATCCGCCTGCGCATTCCCCGGTCGATGGCTGAGTGGAATAAACATCTCGCGCGACCGCAACTGCGCCTGCGCGACATATTCCCGGACGATCGTGTAGCCGCCGGAAAACCCTTCTTCGTCCCGCAGCCGTTCGAATATCCGCTGTGCCGTATGACGCTGCTTGGCGTGAACAAGCCGATCATCCGCCAGGACCTTGTCGATCCAGGCCATATACGGCCCCAGCTTCTTCGAGATCGGCCGCTCCCGACGCCGATACCCCGGCGGAACCGAATATTGAAGCATCTTCGTGATCGTATTGCGGTGCACGCCGAAGCGCCTGGCCGCTTCCCGCCGGCTCAGCCCTTCCGCCATCACCGCGCGTCTCACCCGGGCATAGAGTTCCACTGTGAACATCCTTTCGGCCTCTCCATGCCAGTCGATGACATCGAGTTCGGCCTATCAGGACCGGTACACTTTTGCGCCGCCGTCAAAGCAGCCCCCAAAGCCGGTTCAGTGGTACACTTTGCCGCCGCTGTTCATACACCAGATCGACGCCTACCGCATGATCCAGCGCCGCGCCGCCGATCTCGGCGCGCGAGGTAGGATCGGCTGCCATACATTCCGCGCCACGGGCATCACCGCCTATCTGGAAGCCGGCGGCACGCTTGAAAACGCGCAGGCCATGGCGGCGCACGAAAGTCCGCGCACCACGAAGCTCTATGATCGCACGGGAGACGAGATCACGCTCGACGAGGTCGAGCGGATCACGATTTGATGCGTTACTGATTGCGGGACGCGCATTACGGAGCGTCCTCCGCACAGATCCGTACGAGCGAAATTCCCGCATACTGCTCCCACCTCGTGGTTTTGACGGCAAAGCGTTAGCGCGGCCAAGGGTGTGGAGGACACGGGGTTTCGGGAGCCAATCGTTCGCGAGCCGCCGGCGCATCCCCCTTGACTCCTTGAGCTTTGCCATCGGGGCGCTTGCGCCTAAAAGGCCGCAACCCATTTAGGATTCGAAACAAGCAGCAGCTAAGTTTTTTTTCGCTATTTTAGCTTGCTATTTGCATTTTTAACTCTTACCTAACAGACGGCAGCAACTTCCGTCGCTGCTAACGGAGATGACGCCATGAACAGTCTCACTCACCTCACTGCGCACGCCACGAAACGGGTTGCTCAGCGAGGGATCGCGCCCAATGACCTGGAATTGATCAAGAGAATTGGCACCGAGGTCGAGGGCGGATATCTCGTGAGACAGAAGGATTTTCAAGTTTTAGACCGCGAATTGAGACACTTGAGAGATCAAGCCAAACGCCTTGTGGGCAAACGGGTAGTCGTCGATGGCGATACGATCGTCACCGCCTACCACGCTAATGCAGGTAAGGAGCGCTGGTTGCTGCGCCGCGCCGAGCGGCGCGCGTTGGTGAGCTAACTGCGACACAAAATTTGCCGGCGCAATCACGGCTAAGCGTTAGTGTCCGTCCTGAAAGATGTTGAATCGAATGAATCTGTTGTGATGGATGGGAGGCGGTCTGATTCGTAGGAGGCCGTCGATGTGGACGAAGGCAAACCGGGCGAAATACAATCGCGACAGGTTACGTTATCCGAGTGATGTGACGGACGAGGAGTGGGGGCATGTGGCGCCGCTTATTCCTCCGGCCAAGCGTGGCGGGCGCAAGCGTGAAGTGGACATGCGGGCGGTGTTCAACGCCATCATGTATGTGCTGAGCACGGGATGCCAATGGCGGTACATTCCCAAGGATTTTCCCCCGAAGAGCACAGTGTATCGTTATTTTTGCGATTGGGCCTGGTGCGGCGTTCTGGATCGCATGCACGACGCGCTCTACGTCATGTGTCGCGAACGAGCGGAACGAGAGGCGAGCCCCACCGCGGCGATCATCGATAGTCAGAGCGTGAAGAGCGCGGAAAAAGGGGGCGCGCATTGATCCGCATGGCTATGACGCCGGCAAAAAGATCAAAGGCAAGAAACGCCACGTACTCGTCGATACGCAAGGTTTGTTGATGGGCGCCGTCGTTCACGGCGCCGACATTCAGGACCGAGACGGCGGCGTCTTGCTGCTTTCGACGTTGCATGGGCGGTTTCCCTTTCTTGAAAAGCTGTTGGCTGACAGCGCCTATCAGGGACCGATCTTCGCCGACGCAACGGGCAAAATCCTACCGTGTCTCAAAATCGAGATTATAAAACGATCCGATCAGGCGAAGGGCTTCGTGAAATTGCCCATGCGCTGGATCGTCGAAAGATCAATCGCCTGGCTAAACCGCTGTAGAAGACTGGCCAAGGATTGGGAAAACCTCAATATCACAGCGCTCGTGTTCCTGCGTTTCGCGTCGATTCGGCTCATGCTACGAAAGCTCTGCAATTGTTGACTAACTTCTGGGACGGACTCTTAGATAGCAGAGGCCGTCATTACTAAGGATGAAATGCCATGACGATTGACAGCGAGGCCGTCAAGGAGACGCTGCAGAAGACTTATTCCGCGCAGCGCGAATCGAACTTCGATGAATATAAATTTTACAACTGGGCGGCAAATCGCCAAAGATATCGATGGGAAACAACGCTCGAAAGCATTCACGCGGTGGGAGGCGGTGATCTAGAGGGTGTTATGTACTTTGGTGATTGATTGTCTTAGTAGAATCGGATGTCTCCGATTCGCAAACCTTATCCGTCTGACGTCAGCGACGAAGAATGGTCGCTGGTTGCGCCTTATCTGACGCTCATGGACGAAGGCGCGCCGCAGCGTCAACATTCGCTGCGCGAGCTGTTCAACGGCCTGCGTTACGTGCTGCGCTACGGCATCGCCTGGCGCGCCATGCCCAACGATCTGCCGCCATGGTTCGCCGTGTATCAGCAATCGCAGCGCTGGCTGTCGGCGGGCGTGTTCGAGGCGCTTGCGCAGGATCTGCGCGCCCAGTTGCGCGTCGCTTCCGGGCGGGCGGCGGAGCCGACGGCGGCGATCATCGACAGCCGCACCTTGCGCTCGACCCCTGAGAGCGGCCCACGAGCGGGCTATGACGGCGCGAAGCGAAAGCGCGGCTCGAAGCTGCACATGGCAGTCGACACATTGGGCCATTTGCTGGCGTTGCATGTCACGCCGGCGAATGTCGATGACCGCGCCGAGGTCGGCAAGCTCATCGCAGCCGTGCAGGATGTGACAGGCGAAAGCGTCGAACTCGTTTATGTCGATCAGGGCTACACCGGCGAAAAGGCGTCCGAGGCGGCGAAGGCGCAAGGCGCCGAACTGTGCGTCGTCAAACTTGCCGAAGCGAAGAAGGGCTTCGTGTTGCTGCCCAAGCGCTGGGTGGTCGAGCGTTCATTCGCCTGGGCGACGCGATGCAGGCGGCTCGTCAAAGACTACGAGCGCTATGCTCAGACCCTCGCAGGACTCCACGTCGTCGCCTTCGCATGTCTCATGCTCAAGCGCGCAGCAGATTTCATGATCCAAGGTGCATAACACCCTCTAGAAGACGTGATGGCTTTCGCCGAATGGATCGAACGGATCGGCGCGGGCCAAGTCGTCAAATCCGCTCGCGGCAAAAAGCCTCACATCACCTGGACGTTCCGTCTCGATAGCATCGGGAAGGTCGCGCGTAGCGATGAAGGGGCAGAGCTGATCGGACGAGACGACGCTGATGGCCCTGAGCTTTCTGACGACGATGTGAGGCACGAATTCGTCCTGCGTCCCGGCAAGACGATCAAGATCACACTTCCTGCTGATATCACTGCAAAAGAGGCGCAGAAGCTGGGCGACTTCGTGAAACTTTTGTCGTTCGAACCGTCTGAATTATGAAACAACGGCCTCGGCCCTCGATGGGCGAGACCAGATTCCGCCAAAGCCACGTGTCGTTAAGATCGAGGAATCTGATGCCCCGCGTGTCAGCAAAAATTCAATCAAAGCGAATCGTTCCACCACCCTCATCTGAGGTATCCACAAACCTGATTCGCACATTCGGGGATCGGCTGCATAGCAAGTCAATCTGTCTGACAACGCCCGTTTCAAAACTGGTGCCGCTCGACAAGGGCAAACCATCGCGGGCTCTCCGAGAATTCCTCAAAGCGTATGAGCCTCGCATTGTCGAGCACGGATTGTATGAGCATCAAGCTTCTATAGTCCAACGCCTTAACGGAGATGCTGTACCCAATGTTCTGATGACTACAACAACAGGCTCGGGCAAGAGCCTGGCATTCTTGGCATGGGCCTTTGAAATTTTAAGAAGAGACCCGAAAGCAACGGTCATCGCGACTTTTCCAACTCAGGCGCTCTTGTGGGGGCAAGCGGACCGGCTCGCGGCGCTGGAGGCGCGAGTGAAAGGGGTCGAGGCCGAGCAAGGCAAGTTCAGCGGGCGCATCGAAATAGACGGTGTCGAATTACCATGGTCTGTCTGGTACGGCGTGCACGGTGATCGGAAAATGGCGGACCACGTTGAGACACCCGGATTTAAGAATGCTCGGCTAAGACTCTCGACACTCGACAAAGTTCACTGGAGCCTTATGGGCCAGGATCAAGCCGATTTTCTTCGCCACCTTGGTGGATTGATAATCGATGAGGCGCACTCCTGGCACGGTCTATCTGGCGCGAACGTGCGACGAATGCTGGATCGATTGCACCTGTCAATGGATGTTCTGGGATGCAAGCAGCATCCGGCTTTTTTTCTGGCCTCCGCAACGTTGGCGGAAGCGACCGTGTTCGCCGAAGACTTAACGGGAGTGAGTTCCTCCCCATTTCTGGAAGTGAGCGATCTGGGAACAGCAACGGCGTCGTTGGTAGCAACGGAAAAAGTCCCTGCTTTGCTGGCTCAGAAAGCAGAGCCCGGGTTGCTGCGCAGGTACATCTTACTCATCAAACCGGAAACCAAGCCACTTGTAGCGGATAAAATTCTTGGCGAATCAAAACTGCTAGGGGACAAAGCAGATGTTCTCTGTTTTGTCCAAAGCAAGTTTGTCGGTCATCGACTCCAAAAAAAATTAGAAATAGACCTTCCGAGTAGAAGCGTGATTGCATATGACGCCGATCTCCCGAACGACAAACGGCGGCAGATTGAAAGGATGATTTTTAAGCCTAGCGGAAAGGCAAAGATTGTCATCGGCACAAGTGCTTTGGAGCTGGGGGTAGACCTCCCGAGCCTAGACGTGGTGGTGATGGACGAACTTCCTCCCCGACGGTGCGAGTTGCTCCAGCGACTTGGTAGAGTGGGCCGCTCCTTCGAGCGGCCTGGGCTTGGCGTGTTGTGCCTGGGCTACTCACCTGCCGACGAGAGACTGATCGAAGAGCCATTGGCGGCCGTTGATTTTCGCAACACGAAGCCTTTATCTCTGCCGTTGCACCTTGAATCGGTTCGGTTACTGGCAATGGCTGCGGCATTCAAGGAATGGATGCCAAGACTCAAAAAAAAGAATGCATCCTGGGGCGACTTCAACAGCGCACTCAACCGCTATTTTGGCGAAGCACCGCACTATCGTGACCTGAGGCAGCAGCTGGGGGAGGTTCTAAGCGGTCTCGTCGATTTCGACGACCCGTTTTGGGTTTATAGGGGGTTTCGAGTGAGCGCTTCACAAGGGAAGCGCCCCCTCATCGACGAAAAGACGGGAAAACAGGTTGCGCTAATCGACGACATCGCCATTTTCCGAGATGCTCATCCTGAAGGCGTCTATTTGAATCATTTAGGCGTCAGCTACCGCGTCAAGCGGTACGTCGGCCAATGGGAGGTCGGAACCTGGGAAAGCCCAGAGGGCGTTATTCTTGGTAAATACCTCAAGGGGTTAGATCACATCGTGGTGAGTAAGGAAAAAACGCAAGCTATCGCCACTCGCGGTCGTTGGAAGGATACGTTCGGACTTGAAGAGCAGCAGGAATTGACTAGCGGTTGCCAGAAACCAGCCAAAGGGATTTTGCACTTTGGTATTTTTACGTTCCTGCGCAAGTTCGACGGATATCAGGAAATCGATCTTAACGGACTGAAAAAGCCGAAATATGTTTCGCTCGCTGATGTAACGAAGCGCTTCAGGGCGGCGGTAAACGAAGGTGAATCGTTCCCTTTCCTTCATAATTTCTCATACCGAACCAAAGGATGGAGCTGGCTCGTCGCTCGTGTTGTCGACGAGCAGAAACGAAAGGAACTCGCGCCCATCTTGGGTCCGCTTCTCGAGACGTTCTTCTGCGACGCCGTGGAATGTTCGCCCAATGATTTACAAGTCACGTTTGAGCCACAAGGCGAAATCAGGGTCGTCGATAGCACTCCTGGTGGGAACGGGCTCAGTGAGGCTTTGTTGAGTGGCGACCGCATCGCGACGGCGTGGAAACCTGCAATTAATCAGATTGCAGCGCAAGGCCGTAAGTCGAAAGAGTCTTTTCGCAGATTTCTTGCAGAAGAATATCGAGTCGACTCAAATGTCGCTGCGCAGGAGATTGCGGATGTCGTCCAACAGTTGGCAGACGCTTGGAACGGGTAAAGTTCTCGGCTACCTTCGCCCGGACTTAACGAGCGCGTCGTCAAGCGTTTGGGTGCTGGGTCCGTGGATAGATGCTTTTTTCGCGGAGGTGCTTCTTTCGCTGCCGGCCGCAGTCGATTTGCGTGTTGTAACACGGCCACCGTATCAAGCGAGTTCGAGTTTCCGCGAACACGGGATTGCTGCTCGCGCTCGCCTCGACGAGCGGCCGAACACAACGGTAAGAGTGCTCGCCAATCTCCATGCGAAGCTAGTGATTATCGATGAGCAAGTAGTCTATTGCGGAAGCGCCAATTGGTATCGCTTCAGCTTGGAGGAAAGCCGGGAACTTGTGCTGCGTGGGCCTGTGGTAAGTGCGATTGGGCTCATGGACGAAGTGCAGGTCATTTGGGATGAGGCAACGCAAGAGGGCTTTCCGCATGCACCGGTAAAATCCCAATCGACGGCAGATGGCTATATGAAGGAGGTGATCGATCCTATCGCAGAAGCCAAGCTTAGAGAGGTGCCCGGTTCCTTTGTGCTCAAGCGGCCGTTGCGTTAAGTCCAGCGCGGGGCTTCCGCGCTTTGCGCGTTCACGCATGATAAAGAACGTAATCATGCGTGAGATGGGGAGGCGCTGCGAGAGCTCTGGCTTGCTTTGCAGCCCGAAATTCGGAGATGTTTGGACGCGTTTGGCAAATCCTTGTTCGATGTGCGCCACGCCAGGCTCGCGATACATTTCGGAAGAAATTTCAATGAAAGCCACGAAGGACGAAAAGACGAGCGCCGCTGTGGCCATCGTGCAAAACTGGACGATCGAAGAGATTGGCAAGCTCATTGGCTTGGCAACAGCCGCGGTTACGGCAGCGTCCTTGACGTTCGTTGTCGGCTATTTCTACGGGGTGCATGAAAGCCTGATGACCTTGTTTAATCTCGGCGAACATTTGTCCTTTGCATGGCAGTGACCTGCCCCTGAGAAACTCGACCAGATGCGATTAGAGTCCGGCCATATCGGGACGGACGAGATGAAGAAGAAGCGGTTCACGGAAGAGCAGATCATCGGGATTTTGCGGGAGCACGAGGCGGGCGCGAAGGCGGCGGATCTGGCTCGCAAATATGCTGTGTCGGAGACGACGCTTTACAACTGGAAGGCCAAATATGGCGGCATGGACGTCTCCGAGGCCAAGCGGTTGAAAGCGCTCGAAGAAGAGAATGCGCGGCTGAAGAAGCTTCTGGCCGATCAGATGCTGGAAGCCGCGGCGCTGAAGGAGCTTTTGTCAAAAAAATGGTAGGGCCCGCCGCCAAGCGCGCAGCCGTTGCGCATCTGCGAGCCGCCATGGCTCTGTCGGAGCGTCGGGCCTGCCAGATTGTCGCCGTCGATCGCGCGACCGTCCGCTACATCTCGAAGCGGCCGACCGACAAGCCGTTACGGGAGCGGCTGCGGGAACTCGCCAACGAGCGCCGGCGCTTCGGCTATCGGCGGCTGTTCGTGCTGCTGCGGCAGGAGGGCGAGACGTCGGGCAAGAACCGCATCTACTGGCTCTATCGCGAGGAAGGGCTGACGGTGAGAAAGCGGCGCGCCCGCCGAAGGGCTGTCGGCGCGCGGGCGCCCATTCCTGTCGAGGCGCGGCCGAATGCGCGTTGGTCTTTGGACTTCGTGCATGACCAGTTCGCCTGCGGACGCCGGTTCCGCATCCTGAACATCGTCGACGACGTGACGCGTGAATGCCTCGCGGCGATCCCCGACACATCCATCTCGGGCCAACGCGTGGCGCGGGAACTGTCGGCGCTGATCGCACGGCGCGGCAGGCCCGGCATGATCGTTTCGGACAACGGCACGGAGTTCACCTCGAACGCCGTGCTGTCGTGGTCGAGCGAGAACAGGATCGAGTGGCGCTATATCGCGCCGGGCAAGCCGATGCAGAACGGCTTCTGCGAGAGCTTCAACCGGCGCATGCGTGACGAACTGCTGAACGAGACGCTGTTCTTCGGGCTCGACCATGCCCGGGAGAAGATCAGCGCCTGGGCCCAGGACTACAATCACCGCCGCCCGCATTCGGCCCTCGGCTATGCGACGCCGGCGACCTTCGCGGCCAATCTCACCGCAACAGGCGATCGGCTGCGCAACCAGGACCAACTCCGCCGATCGCCTGTTGCTCCATTCGCGCCCTCGGGCGTATCAACCGGAAGGACTCAACCCGCCGCTGGATGAAAGTTCAGGGGCAGGTCATCTGCGAAGCGCTGGACGTGTCCCGATCGGGCTTTCACGCCTGGCTGCGTCGCGGGCCGAGCGCCCGATCGGTCGCGGACGAGGAGCTGACAAAGAAAATCCGCGCGAGCTTCGTGGGCAGCGCCCGAACCTACGGCGCCCGCCGCGTCTGGCGGGACGTTCTAGCCGAAGGCGTCTCCTGTGGCCTGCACAAGATCGAACGGTTGATGCGGGCAAACGCCTTGCGGGCGCGACCGCGTCGCCGGGGTCAGCCGAAGGACGACGGACAAAGGTCGGCGGTCGTCGCGCCGAATGTTCTCGACCGGCAGTTCGCCGCGCAAGCGCCGAACCAGAAGTGGATCGCCGACTTCACCTATATTTGGACGGCGGAAGGCTGGCTCTACGTCGCCGCAGTCATCGACCTGTTCTCGCGAAGGGTCGTCGGCTGGTCGATGAAAGCCGAGATGACCGCTGGTCTTGTCGCGGATGCATTGATGATGGCGATCTGGCGTCGCGGCAAGCCGGACGCCTTGCTGCATCACTCCGACAGGGGCAGCCAATATACGAGCGAGCAGTTCCAGCGCCTCATGGCCGACAATGGCGTCGTTTGCTCGATGAGCCGATCCGGCAATGTCTGGGACAATGCGGCGATGGAGAGCTTCTTCTCTTCACTGAAGACGGAGCGGATCGGGAAGAAACTCTACCGCACGCCTGACGACGCCCGGGCAGACGTCTTCGATTACGTCGAGCGGTTCTACAACCCCGTCCGCAGGCATTCGACGATCGGCTACGTCAGCCCGGTTGAGTTCGAAAAGAAGGTGGGAGTAACTTAACTCGGTGTCCACGAAACCGGCAGCAGCTCACAGCCATCGTCCTCTGGTTAAGGTAAGTGTCCACAGGACCTAGAGGGTGTTATGTACTTTGGTGATTGATTGTCTTAGTAGAATCGGATGTCTCCGATTCGCAAACCTTATCCGTCTGACGTCAGCGACGAAGAATGGTCGCTGGTTGCGCCTTATCTGACGCTCATGGACGAAGGCGCGCCGCAGCGTCAACATTCGCTGCGCGAGCTGTTCAACGGCCTGCGTTACGTGCTGCGCTACGGCATCGCCTGGCGCGCCATGCCCAACGATCTGCCGCCATGGTTCGCCGTGTATCAGCAATCGCAGCGCTGGCTGTCGGCGGGCGTGTTCGAGGCGCTTGCGCAGGATCTGCGCGCCCAGTTGCGCGTCGCTTCCGGGCGGGCGGCGGAGCCGACGGCGGCGATCATCGACAGCCGCACCTTGCGCTCGACCCCTGAGAGCGGCCCACGAGCGGGCTATGACGGCGCGAAGCGAAAGCGCGGCTCGAAGCTGCACATGGCAGTCGACACATTGGGCCATTTGCTGGCGTTGCATGTCACGCCGGCGAATGTCGATGACCGCGCCGAGGTCGGCAAGCTCATCGCAGCCGTGCAGGATGTGACAGGCGAAAGCGTCGAACTCGTTTATGTCGATCAGGGCTACACCGGCGAAAAGGCGTCCGAGGCCGCAAAGGCGCAGGGCGCCGAGCTTTGCGTCGTCAAACTTGCCGAAGCGAAGAAGGGCTTCGTGTTGCTGCCCAAGCGCTGGGTGGTCGAGCGTTCATTCGCCTGGGCGACGCGATGCAGGCGGCTCGTCAAAGACTACGAGCGCTATGCTCAGACCCTCGCAGGACTCCACGTCGTCGCCTTCGCATGTCTCATGCTCAAGCGCGCAGCAGATTTCATGATCCAAGGTGCATAACACCCTCTAGAGCGCGCCACGTTGGCGCAGTATCGGCAACATGTGGAACTTCATATCAATCCCCTAATTGGTTGCGTGAAGCTCTCTAAACTTACGACGCCAATGGTCGTTGATTTCCGAGAGGTTCTGAGGTCTGGCGACGCTACGCTTGGCCCGCTGGGACGCCCTAGATCTCCCGCACTTATCCGCAAAATTTTAACTTCTCTGGGTTCACTCATCACCCACGCGAAGGAAACCGGAAAAATTGCTGGCGCAAATCCGGTTCGCGAGCTTGCGCGTGCGAGAAGGGCAGGGGGGGGAGAGTGGAAGAGATAAGCTTGAGATTGGTCGCGATATCCCAAGCCGCGACGAAATAAAGCGCTTGCTTGAAGTTATTCCGTCCGATCAAGAGCCAATCCTGCTGGTCGCGATCTTCTGCGGTCTAAGGGCCTCTGAGCTTCGCGGTTTGCGGTGGTCCGACATTGATTTGAAGTTTGGCGAGATTCATATCCGTCAACGTGCAGATAGGTACTGCAAAATTGGACCGCCGAAATCTAAAGCCGGCAATCGAAAGATACCGGTACCCCCAGGAGTATTGAAGCGTTTAAAAGAATGGAAGTTGGTTTGCCCCATAAGCGCGGGGGCGCTGGTATTTCCGTCTCCATCCGGTCTTGTCCAACACCATTCCAATATCGTGCACCGCATCGTCAACCCCGCTTTGAAGACCGCTGGCATTGTAAATGGCAATGGCGCTCCCAAGTATGGCCTCCATTCGCTGAGACATTTCTTTGCAAGCTGGCTCATCAACAGGACTCGGGACGGCGGGCGTGAGATGCCGCTTAAAGCGGTTCAGGTCCTGATGGGTCATAGTTCAATCACGATCACTGCCGACAGATATGGACATCTATTCCCCCGGGGGGACGATGCGGCAGAGCTGGCAGATGCGGAGAGGAGACTTCTCGGTTAGCAAAACTGGACGCAACAAAAATGCAACATTGAACGCAGTCGAGCCAACATAAATCGTTTTAATACAATGAATTATGAAATTATGATGCAGGACTGTAAATCCGCTGGCTAAGCCTTCGTAGGTTCGAGTCCTACTTCCCCCACCATCCCTTTGACCTGCCCCTGAACTTTCATCCAGCGGCGGGTTGAGTCCTTCCGGTTGATACGCCCGAGGGCGCGAATGGAGCAACAGGCGATCGGCGGAGTTGGTCCGGGTTGCGCAGCCGATCGCCTGTTGCGGTGAGATTGGCCGCGAAGGCGGCGGGCGTCGCATAGCCGAGGGCCGAATGCGGGCGGCGGTGATTGTAGTCCTGGGCCCAGGCGCTGATCTTCTCCCGGGCATGGTCGAGCCCGAAGAACAGCGTCTCGTTCAGCAGTTCGTCGCGCATGCGCCCGTTGAAGCTCTCGCAGAAGCCGTTCTGCATCGGCTTGCCCGGCGCGATATAGCGCCACTCGATCCTGTTCTCGCTCGACCACGACAGCACGGCGTTCGAGGTGAACTCCGTGCCGTTGTCCGAAACGATCATGCCGGGCCTGCCGCGCCATGCGATCAGCGCCGACAGTTCCCGCGCCACGCGTTGGCCCGAGATGGATGTGTCGGGGATCGCCGCGAGGCATTCACGCGTCACGTCGTCGACGATGTTCAGGATGCGGAACCGGCGTCCGCAGGCGAACTGGTCATGCACGAAGTCCAAAGACCAACGCGCATTCGGCCGCGCCTCGACAGGAATGGGCGCCCGCGCGCCGACAGCCCTTCGGCGGGCGCGCCGCTTTCTCACCGTCAGCCCTTCCTCGCGATAGAGCCGGTAGATGCGGTTCTTGCCCGACGTCTCGCCCTCCTGCCGCAGCAGCACGAACAGCCGCCGATAGCCGAAGCGCCGGCGCTCGTTGGCGAGTTCCCGCAGCCGCTCCCGTAACGGCTTGTCGGTCGGCCGCTTCGAGATGTAGCGGACGGTCGCGCGATCGACGGCGACAATCTGGCAGGCCCGACGCTCCGACAGAGCCATGGCGGCTCGCAGATGCACAACGGCTGCGCGCTTGGCGGCGGGCCCTACCATTTTTTTGACAAAAGCTCCTTCAGCGCCGCGGCTTCCAGCATCTGATCGGCCAGAAGCTTCTTCAGCCGCGCATTCTCTTCTTCGAGCGCTTTCAACCGCTTGGCCTCGGAGACGTCCATGCCGCCATATTTGGCCTTCCAGTTGTAAAGCGTCGTCTCCGACACAGCATATTTGCGAGCCAGATCCGCCGCCTTCGCGCCCGCCTCGTGCTCCCGCAAAATCCCGATGATCTGCTCTTCCGTGAACCGCTTCTTCTTCATCTCGTCCGTCCCGATATGGCCGGACTCTAATCGCATCTGGTCGAGTTTCTCAGGGGCAGGTCACCTTCAGCGCAAGGCTCTGAAACCGACTATTACGCAAGGCTTGACGTCGCGCGTCGCCGGACCGTAGCGCTCGCGGATTTTCGAGAGCGTCGATCGGCGTCGGGCGGTGCAATAAATCAGCAGGATTTCGGATCGTTACCGGCCGCGCTGCGCGCCGGGCGCGAATTTGTCGGTCGGCGGCGTAGCGTCCGGCGAAGCGAAGCCGACGATGTGCGACGGCCTTTGCGGCGGCGCGAGCACGCTTGGCTCTGCTGCGCGCGCAGCGGCGCGGACGGCCCCGATCGGCGCGCCTGTCACCGAGCGTGCGGACGCCCGGCTCGTGGGCGTCGCGCCAGTCAAAGTGTTGAAGTTGGAGCGATCCAGCCGCGCAGGAACGAAATCGGAGCGGCGCGCCACTGTGCGTTGTTCGGTCTTTGCGGCGACCGGCTTTTGCGTTTTTGCCGCTTCCGCGTCCTGATTCTTCTCCGACGCGGGGGCGACATAGGCGAGCGGCTCATCGTCCGTCCGTTTTGCGGATGAGCCTGCGCCCTTTCCCTCGTCGACCAGATTCGCAATCGCGTGAGCGGCGTTTGCGTCGGCGCCGCGGCCTGAGGCGGACTTCTGCAAAGCGGACGGCCTCGCCGGCGGAAGCGGCGCCGCGGTCACGGCGGCGACCAGCATCGATGGGCGATGCGGCGGCAGCGGGACTTTTGCATATACGCGGGTCGATCCAGCCTCGACGCTTTCGGCTTCCTGCTGTTCCAACGAGTTGCGCAGATCGGGCTGGGCGCCCATCTCGAGCGCCGCGACGGCGGTGGCCCTGTCTTCCGGCTCGAGCGGCGTCGGCTTGCTGGCGAGGGAGGCCGGACGTCCCGGCGGCGGCAGCGGAACCCGAACAGTCGGCGCCGGCCTTTCTTTTTCTTGCGGCTCCTGCGCCTGTTCCGCGGCCGGCGTCGCCATCGCCGTCACGCCGGGAGAGGACATCGCGGTCTCGCCTCGCGGAAGATTTTCCTCCGCCCGCGCGAGTTGCTGGCCGCGTCCGCGGCGGTCGGTCGCCGCCTCGGCGGCGGGGGCGCCGCCGCCCTCTTCATCCGTCTCCGCCATTTTCGCGCCGCGACCGTTGCGCGGAGCGAGAGAGGCCCATTGCTTGCGCGTGCTGGGCGGCGGGGCCGCAACTTCGCTGTCGTCCTCCTCGCCGCCTCCGACGCCGAAAAGCATCGCGAAGAAGCCGCCGACCGTACGCCGCGGCGCGGTCACATAGGCGCCGTTGCCGCGGGCCTCGATCTCGGCGCGGGCCTCCTCATAGCGCGCAAGCGGCTGGCCATTGGTCGGCAGATGCACGGTCTTGCCATCGGGGAAGAGGCGGACGAGCTGGTCATAGGTCATGCGCGGCCAGGAGCGCACATTGCCGACGTCGAGATGAACAAAAGGCGTTCCGGCGGTCGGATAATAGCCGACGCCCCCGCGCTGCATGCGCATGCCGATCTCCCGGATATGGGACATGGGCATGCCGGGCATGGTGGTGTCCATCGCCTTGCCGAGCATGTGCTGGGAATATTTCGCCACCGCGCGGGAGCGGGAGCGGAGCATGGCGTTGGTTTCCGGGGAGCGATAGGCGGAGACGACGTTGATGACCTGATTACCCGCGCCGGCGGTGCGATAGGCCTCCCAGACGACGTCGAAAAGGCGGGGGTCCATGTTCGTCGGTTCGTCGCGGCGCCAGTCGCGCAGGAACCAGTTCAGCTGCCGCAGTACATTGCTGTCATACTGACCATTGACCAGATAGGTCGCCGCAATGTCTTCGCCGGTATGGGCGTGGTGGAGGTAGATTGTGCGGGTGTCGCCGTTGGCGATGGCGGTTTCCGTAAGACTCGGCGTGAATGCCGCAATGCAGGCGGCGATTGCGCCCAATGCCAGGGATCGTCTGCGATGATGCTTGCGGCGCGGCGTCGTCAAAAGGATTGCTTCCCCATCTCGCTCGAGCCGCGTCCGAAGACCCTCGGCTCAAGCCTTTGATCCGTCCCTTGCCCCGCGATCCGTCGCCACGCCGGAAGTCGCTGGCGGCCTATCGCTTCGGGCGTAAGCCGTTTTTCTGTGTGTGGGGATGAGCATGCGCTCGCGATGCGTTTCGCCGTCGCTGACGCCTTTGCGGCCGAAAGCCGCCTGAGTCCCCACTCGCGAGGAGGGTTAAGGTAACATCGTGGCGAAATATTGCCCGAGCCCGACCGCTCAACGGGTCGCCACCGAGCGAACGAATCGGCTCGTGGCGAGGATCGGCTGGGCGCCCTTGATGAGCTGGAGCCGGGGCGGGAGTTGCGCGTCCATCGTCGTGAAAGCGGTAGATGGCGGCCGCCTCGGCGGCAATGGCACGTCCACGCCGTCGGAGATTTCTCGGGCGACGCTCGGCGAGCCCTCGAAGCGGGCGGTGGCGTCCGTCGAGAGACGCGATGTCTCCGGAAGGCGCTGGCGGTCGGCGACCGCGACCCGAACCGAGCCGCGCGGCGTCTCTCCGGCGCCGGAGGACAGGGCGCTTGCGACGGCGGTCTGCACCTTGTGAGCGATGTCGCCCCAGGGATTCGGATTCGCGTTCGGGCGCGCATTCGCGATCGCCATCGCGGGCTCAGCCTTCGGCTTGCGGTTTGCGATGAGCACCGGATTGTCGCCGTTGCAGTTGCGCATCCCGAGCGCGATCAGTTCGGTCCCCGAAAGGATGCGATATTCTCGGGTCAGATAGCCCAGTCGCGCCTGCACCGCCGAAGGATAGGAGGCGAAGAGCTTCGACGAGACGCCGAGGTCGACCTCCTTGGTGATCGCGTTGTAGGCTTGATGAAACTTGATCTTGGCGTCGGGATAGACGCAGACGTTTGGCAGGCTCAGCGCCAGCGTGCAGGCCGAGCGACATTCATGCAGCCGGACTTCGCGGTTCTCACGACGATACTGTTCCGTTTGGGCTTCGTAATCGGTAACGAGCCCCCCGACGTCCTTGTAGACGACCACGGGCGCCGGCGACGGCGGCGGCGACAGATAGCCCAAGACTCACCTCTACGCTTACGGACCAAAGCTTCAGGCGATGTTCACCATCTCAGGGTGAACAATATCTTAAAGAGCAAAATCAGCTCCTTATCCCGACGCGTAGTCCCGGTGAAGGACGTTCTTGCAGAACATTGCGGCGAAAATGGAATAGGGCGGCTGGCCGGCCGCCGGTTTTCAGCAGCATCTCTCCGGTGGGCTCGACGATCGCCGAGGTTTCCACCAGTCTACGGAAGTTTTGCTTGTGAAGATGGCGGCCGGCGATCGCTTCAACTGTTCGTTGCAGTTCAGTCAATGTGAACGCGGGCGGCATCAGTTCGAAGATCACCGGCCGATACTTCATTTTGGCGCGCAAACGGCCCATGGCGGTTGCGAGTATGCGGCGGTGGTCGTGGCGCATCGGGACCCCGAGAGGAGCGAGCTTTCCGCGCCTCGCAGCCGCCTCGCGGCCGTCGCGCAAGGCCTCTTCCAGAAGGCCGGCTTCATAGAGAAGCTCGTACCGCTCCAGCACGTTCTCCTCGTTGAAACCGCGTCCCTGCGCGCCAAAAAGGAGGTCGACCCGCTGCCGGCGCGATAGTCCTGCGGAGGAGACCGCATTCGGCGCCTCCTCGACCCAGCCGCGCAAGCCCGGCGCTATCGTCGTCTCGATGATCTCTGGTCGGCCCTTTCGCCAGTCCTCCCATGGGAAGAAATCGTGCCAGCTGCGCCAGGCGCCCTCTGCGGGCCGCTGCGTCTCGTCGCCGATGCGGGTGAGGGCGAGATAGCCGACCGACACGACATGCGGGTCGCGGTCGCCGGCGCGGGCGTGCCGTCCCCGGTCGCCGAAGGTGTAGAGCTGCTCGACATAGCCCAGCGGCGCGCCGGTCTGCTCCGCCACCCATTCGCGCAGTCCGATCTCGAAGGTGCGATGACGAATCGGATCGAACGGGCCCGAGGGAAGGGAGGCCACGGCGTCGGCGCCTTCGGTTCGGGTGGTCAGGATGAGGGGCTCGTCGTCACGCACCGCGACGATCGCGGCCGTCAGCCCGATTTCGACCGGCGGCGACAGAATGCGCGCCGCCGGCGTCACGATCGCCTCGCTCAGGCGAGTTCGAGCGCGAAGGGCGCTCCCTCATAGCAGTCTGCGCCGCGGCCGATCGCGGAAATGGCCGCGACCATTCGTCCTTCCCGCCCCATCCGCCGGTCGGCGAGCGCCACGAGCCGCCGGTTCGGCGTCGCGGTCGGCGAGGCGTCACGAAGTTCGCGCGCAAGGTCGAATTCGCATCGATGCGGGGCAAGGGCGCAGGCCGCGATATAGGCCGCGGCCGGCGAGCGACTGACGCCCGCATAACAATGAATGACCAGCGGCGCGGCGCGGTCCCATTCCTCCATGAAGGCGAGCAGCCGGTCGATGTGCTCCTCGCCCGCGAGAACATGCCCGTCGCGCGGCGTGTCGATATCGGAGACCGCGATGCGCAGATGGCGCTCACGTGCGATCTCGCAGGGCCGCACCAGCGACGCTCCGGCGGTGAGGATCGTGACGAGCGAGCGGGCGCCGCTCGCGCGCACGGTGTCCACCACTTTGGTCATGGAACAGACGTAGAGGCGCCCGTTCGTCATCGAAACCCTCACGGCCTTCTTCTCACCCCTGGTCGATCGCGTGAAAGCGAGCAAGAAAACGCGCTTGCGTCGCCTCGATGGCGGCGGGCGCGATGTCGTCCGTAAAAGCCTGCGGCGAGATCGCCGGGCGGCCGAAGATGCGCTCGGCTTCGCCGCGTGTAAAGCCGGCAAGATTGACGGCCTCGAAAAAAGCGGCGGCGCGGTCGGCCTGCTTGGAAAGTTTCAGCGCCGCCGGCGATGGCGTCGCGGGTAGGGAAAAGCGCAGCAGAATCGCGCCGAGAATGCGATTCTCGACCGATTTGTAAGCGTCGCCGATCACCGCCTTGAAGGGGGAAATCATATCGCCGATCACATATTCGGGCGCGTCATGCAGCAACATGAAGAGCCGCTCGGCCCGGCCGATCGCAGGGTCCAGCTCGCCGGCGATTTTTTCCACGAGCAGGCTGTGCTGGGCCACGGAGAAAATATGCGTGCCGAGGGTCTGGCCGTTCCAGCGCGCGACGCGGGAAAGCCCATGGGCGATGTCCTCGATCTCTACATCGAGCGGGGATGGATCGAGAAGGTCCAGCCGACGGCCCGAGAGCATTCTCTGCCAGGCGCGCGGCGCGGCGTCCTTGCCGGCGGGCCGCTTTCTGGATGCGGGATCGCGCATGGCTCAGGCGCGCCTCTTCCGGGCGCGGGGGCTTTCGGCGCGAACATGGCAATCGACGAGATGGTCATTCACCATGCCAACGGCCTGCATGAATGCGTAGACAATCGTCGGTCCGCAGAATTTGAAGCCTCGCGCCTTCAGGTCTTTCGAGAGGCGCTGCGAGAGCGGGGTTTGTGTCGGCACATCGCTGATTCGTTTAGGATAATTGACGATCGGCGATCCGTCTACGAAGTCCCAGATATATGAGGAAAAGCCCTGAGCGGCTTCAATCGCGAGCCAGGCCCGCGCCGAGAGCACGGCGCCTTCAATCTTGGCTCGGTTGCGCACAATCCCGTCATTCAGCATCAGATCATGCACGCGTTTGTCATCGAAACGGGCGACTGCGGCGGGATCGAACCCCTCGAAAGCGGCGCGGAACGCCTCGCGCTTGCGCAGGATAGTGATCCACGAGAGCCCGGCCTGAAATCCATCCAGAACCAGCTTTTCAAAGAGCGCCCGGCTGTCGCGCTCCGGACGCCCCCATTCTTCGTCGTGATAGGCGACATAAAGCGGATCGACGCCCACCCATGGGCAGCGCGCGAGTCCATCCGCATGCGACAATACGGCGTCCCCCCAGCTTGCGGGCTGCGCGCGCGCGTTCGGCAAAGGCGGGTTTCTCCCTGAATGATGCGGCATGACGCCACGTTTTCCCACCTTTATTGCGCGTTCAGATTGCGTTCACAACTATGTTGGGACTATCGTCAAGCCGCCGCCGACACATCGCCGCAGACAGCTGGCGCGCCGTGTGCTTCAGTGCGCCGTCTCAAGTCGCTCGCGAATCTCCAGGCGGCTTTATCAGGGGAGAATTTATATGGTGATCCGTCACGCTGTTTCTCGCGCTGCGGTCGGCATTGTCGCCGCGGGCCTTGGCGTCGCCGTTTCCGGTGAGGCTTTTGCGCAGGCCAATGTGCTCAAGGAATGCGGATCTCAATATCAGGCGGCGAAGGCGGCGAACGAACTCGCCGGCAGAAGCTGGCAGGACTTCCTGAAGGAATGCCGCACGAAGCTGTCCGAGCAGGCCAAGGAAGCCGCTCCCGCTGCCGAAGCGAAGCCGGCCGAGGCGAAGCCCGCCGAAGCCGCCGCCCCCGCGCCGGCCCCGGCCGCCGAGGCTCCTGCTCCGCTGACGCCGCCGCCGGCCGCCGAGGCCGCTCCGGCCGAAGCCAAACCCGAGGCCGCCCCGGCTGCTGAAGCGAAGCCTGCCGCGAAAGACACGAAGGCCGCCACGCAGAGCCGTCAGAAGAAATGCGCCGCCGAATGGAAGGCGCAAAAGAAGGAACTGCTGAAGGCCGACAAAAAGCTGACATGGCCGAAATTCTGGAGCAGCTGCAACAAGCGCCTTAAAGAAGCCGGCGAATAATCGCTCGCTAGAGGCCACGAATATCGCCCGGCGAATCTTCGCCGGGCGATTTTGTTTGGGTAGATCGCGGACAGGCCGGCAACGCACTTGCCCGACGCGTCCGTTCGTGTCACAGGTCTGTAATAACTGAAGGTTTGGAGGCGGGGTTGGACAAGAGCGAATTGCGAAAACTGCAAGCGTTCCTGCGCCGATCCTTCGGCAACGATGATGTTCGCGTCACTGCGGACCCGAAGAATCCGGACAATGCTGCGGTGCATCTGGGCGAGCGCAAGATCGCGTCGATTTCCGTCGACGACGAGGACGGTGATCGCTCCTTCGCTTTCGAGATGAAAATCCCCGTGGGCCGCGAAGTGCTGCAGTCCTATCTGCGCAAGCTCTTTGAAAACGACCGCCTGTCCATCGTCGCCCGCGGCCGCAAAACAGATTCGGTCGAACTGAATACGGACGGTGAATTTCTCGGCGTCATCTCGGCCGATGACGCGAAATTGTCCAGCTTCACGCTGCAGATCGCCATTCTCGATTTCGATCTCGAGGAAGAGTGAGACGCCGTTAGCGCTTCTTGCGCGCGGCCGCTTTCGTCATTCGCGTCAGGAGCCCGCGCGCGCCGTCGTAAAGCGCGTCCCAATTTTCGAGGAAGACGGGCGGAAAGCGCAATTCGACATCGAAGGCGCCGTCGCGAAACACGGACAGGCAGGCTTCCGACGCAGCGCCTGAATGCGCCTTGGGACAGCGCGCGAAAAAGATGCGTCCGTCCGGCGGCGCAATATACAGCTCCTCGAAATCGTAGGGCGAGCCCTGCTCGAAATGGCGCTTCACCAGGCCGCCAGGACCCGCCAGCGCATCGGCGGTGAGGAAGCGGGCGTAAAGCTTTCCGGGCCGCTCCGCGGGATCGAGACTGTCGTCCTTCGGCGTCACGGTGAGCATCACGGCCGGCGCGCCGGCGGCGCGCTGTTTCGCCGTCAGCGGCGTAAACGCCGGGAAAGATGCGACAAAGGCGAGGCGATCCGCCAATCCGCCGGCGCCGGTCGTTTCATCGCGCGCATAGGCTCGCGCATAGACGAATCTGGCCCCCGCCATTTCCGCTTCGACGATCCTGCGGGATTCTTCCCCCGGCGAAAACAGAATGAAGAAAGCCGCGATCACGATCAGCGTCGTGACAAGGATAGCGAGAAGGAGCTTCATCAGGCGAGGCTCGCCTTCCAAAAGGGTCAGCTCAGCTCGTTACGCGCCATTCTCCACTCTGGCGGCACGCTTGACCCTTTGCTTCCTGAGGGCGGCCGTTGATGAAGATCTTGTGGGTATAGTCGCGGCAGGAACCGCTTTCCGGCCCCGGCAAAATGAAGCCATAGGCGCCATGTTCGCCGCGCCAGCTCTTGCGCGCGCCGGAGGCCACCGCCTCCTGCTGCGCGGCGATGGCTGCGGCGCGGTCCTTCTCGTCGAGCGACTGGCCGATCGATACGCCAACCACGCCCGGCGCCGGCGGCGGCGGAGCGGAGACGACGGGGACCGCCGCCGCTGCAGAAGGCTCGGTTGTGGAACTGCAGGCGCCAACGCCAAGCGTCGCGCACAGGAGGCCAATCGCCATGGCGGCTTTCGCGCGCATCGTCGGTATCTCCGCTTGTTGATTCCGGCCGCAATTCTCCCCTCATGCAGGATCGAAGCGTGGCTGTCAAAACCCCGGCAGGCGCAACTGCGCGCGCAGTCCCCCGCCAGGACTGTCCTCGAGCGCCAGCGATCCGCCGTAGGCCGCCGCGAGATCGACGACGATGGAGAGGCCAAGCCCAGACCCCGGCTTGGTTTCATCGAGTCGGCGACCGCGCTCCGTCGCCTGCGCGCGAAGCTCCGGCGCGAGGCCGGGGCCATCATCGTCGATCGTGACGCGAAGAATCGTCCGTCCGGCCGGGTCCTGTTCGCTATCGACTGCGATATTGACCTCGGATTTCGCCCATTTTCCGGCATTGTCGAGGAGATTGCCGATCATCTCCTCCAGATCCTGCCGCTCGCCGAGAAAGCGCAGATCCTTTCCCGACCCGCCGGAGAATCTCACACCTTTGTCGCTGTAGATTTTCGTGAAGGTGCGCAGGAGCGCCTCGACGCATGGCTCGACCTGCGTCGCCGCGCCGAGCGCCCCGCCGCGCGCCGCCGCCCTTGCGCGGTCGAGATAGAATGAAATCTGGTCGCGCATGATCCGAGCCTGCTCGCTTACCTTGTCCGCGAGAGGGGAGGGGACGGCGTCCGCTTCATTGACCATGACGCTGAGCGGCGTTTTCAGCGCATGGGCGAGGTTGCCGACCTGCGTGCGGGCGCGCTCCAGAATGTCACGATTGGCGCTGATGAGCAGGTTCAGCTCACCCGCGAGAGGAGCCACTTCGCTTGGATAGTCGCCCGAGATGCGTTCACGTTCGCCGCGACGGATGGCGACGAGTTCGTGTCTCAACATTCGCAATGGCCGAAGGCCGAAACGCACCTGAAACGCGGCCACGATCGCCAGCGCTATCGCGAGTGCGGCAAAAGCGACCATCAGCTCGAACCGAAAACGCGTAATCTGCTCTTCCATTTCATCGGCGCTGCCCGCAACCTGCACGAGATAGATGCCTGTGTCGCCGACGTCGATCACGCGCTCGACAATGCGCAACCGATGTCCGTCCGGGCCCTGAGCGAAGCCGCGACGAAAGCCGCCGACTTCCGCCGGGACGCCGAGTTCGGAGAGCTTCGGCAAGCGTCCGGCGAAAAGGGAGCGCGACGCCTTGATGTCGCGCGTCTCATCGTCCATGCGCGTGATCTGCCAATACCAGCCCGATCCGGGAAGTTCGAATTGAGGGTCGCCAAGCTGTCCCGGCCCGGTGCGGCCCTCCTCGCCCGATTGCGAGACGTCGGCGACGATGGCGCGCAGATAGACGTCGAGCCGCCGCTCGAAGACCTCCTCCGCCTCCTTACGGTAATAGGCCGTGAAGAAAATGCTTGCGAGGAGCAGCACGGCGGAACTCAGCGCAGCCGCCGTCAGAAACAGGCGGGTGGCGATCGAATTTGCCGAGAGTCCCGGGAGGCGCATGCGCTTTTACCGTTTCCCGCCGGCGACCTCCGTCGGCGGCGCGGCCATATAGCCGAGGCCGCGCACGGTCTGGATGAGATCGACCCCGAGCTTCTTGCGCAGACGGCCGACGAAGACTTCCACCGTGTTCGAATCGCGGTCGAAATCCTGGTCGTAAAGATGCTCGATGATCTCGCCGCGCGACACGACGCGGCCGCTGTGATGCATCAGATAGGCGAGCAGCCGATATTCATGCGAGGTGAGCTTCACCGGCGCGCCGTCGACGACGACGCGGCCGGACTTGGTGTCGAGCCGCACCGCGCCGCAAACGAGTTCATTCGTCGCATGGCCGGTTCTGCGGCGCAGCAGGGCGCGTATTCGCGCCAGAACTTCCTCCATGTGGAAGGGCTTGGCGACATAGTCGTCCGCGCCGGCGTCGAAACCCTGCACCTTCTCGCTCCAGCGGTCGCGCGCGGTCAAAATGAGGACAGGCATGTCGCGGCCGGCTGCGCGCCATTCTTCCAGCACAGTGATGCCATCCTTCTTGGGTAGGCCGATGTCCAGCACCACTGCGTCATAGGGCTCGTTGTCGCCCAGATACTGCCCTTCCTCGCCGTCGAAGGCGCGGTCGACGGCGTAGCCGGATTGTTCCAGCGCCTGCACGATCTGGCGATTCAAATCCTTGTCGTCCTCTACGACGAGCAGTCGCAACTTTTCCCCTCCCGATAGAGCAGCCCTACGGAGTCAGTTTTCCTTGCGGCCAGAATGCGGCTGGCCGGTCGTCGCGTCGACATGAATTTTCACGACGCGGCCGTCCGGCTGCAGAACGCTGATCTCGTAGATGAAGATTTCCGCGAGACGACACAACCTCGCGCCGATCGGCTCGCCGTTCAGCTTTGCAGCTTCGGCGCGCATGCAGGTGAACGGGTCGGTCAGCTTGTGCTTCTCGATCTTCTCGCGGGTCTGGGTGGTGGAGAAGCACTGCGGCCGATCGGGCGCGCGCTCCGCGGCCTCTTCTGCGCGCGCGCAGGCAAGCGCAGCCGCGCTCACGGTTGCAAAGCAGGCGTAACGGAACCTTGTCAAGGCGGCCGGCGTTTCCTTCATCATTGACCCGATACTTCACCGCGCGCAATGAACGCGCGGTGAATGAGAGTGTTGGCCTGCGCCCGCCCCGACGCCCTCGGGCGCGTGAATAGGCTGCATTCATCGCAGAGCATCATGGCGACCTTCGGCGTAGCGCGCAATTCCCGCAACCTTGGCTGCTCATCAGCAGAAGCGTCACAGTCTCCAGCCGGGCGGGGTTGTGGTGAAACTGCGCATTACGGCCATCAGAACCGCAGAGCCGAGAGCGACGGCGCCGGCCTTGGGGTCATCCATGAAGGAAATCCAGTCGGTCGAGGCGAGCGCCCCGAAAATGGCGACCAGCGCGGCGGCGATATAGGTGCGATAACCGATCATTGCATTCTCCGTTTCGTGTGAGGGTCGCGGGTCAGGCGTGAGGCTGCGCGTGATCGACCGTCGCCAGCGCGATGCGCAGCTGGTCGGCGGTCGCATGGAGTTCGGCGGCGATCTGGTCGATCACGGCGGCGTCGGCTGCGCTCGCGCGCGCGATGGCGAGATCCTGCGCAAGCTGGCGAATTCTTTCGACGCCGAGCGCAACGGCGGATCTCACATCATTGAAAGCTGCCGTCAGATTATCGAGGGCGGACATTGATTTTCTCCTTGTCGTTGTCGCCGGAAGGTCGTCGCCTCAGTGGCGATAGCTGTGCTCGGCCGCCTGGAAATGCATCGGGTCGTTGTCGCCGTTCGCGCCGCGCCAGATCAGCCCGCATTTCTGGAAGGCTTGCGCCGCTTCGATCGGAATGAAGCCGGGGCGCCATTTCGCAGGGAAAGGATTGTGTTGCGGATCGATGTCGAGCGCGGCCCCCCAGCTGTGGATCGACCATGAATGGCTCGATCCGCGCTTCAGTCGCACCATCAGCGAGCCGCCCGTCAGATGCATACGGTGCGCCTCGATGTCCTTTTGCGTTCCGTAAAGTTTTTTGATGGAGAGCAGCGCCTCGCCGAAAGCGTCCCGGCATTTCCTGTGGAAGCGCAGCGCCCTCACCGGCGGCCCCCAGGAGTAGCGCATGGCGTAGGGGGGAACGAGATCGACGATGTTGTCGCGCTCCCATTTGGGATTGATCGAGCTGTGCAGCACGGGATCGCCGTAAAACTCGATCAATTCGGAGACGACGCGTTCATGTGGCCAGTTCATTGCGGGTTTCCTTTCAGGCAAGCGGACGTAATCGCGCGCGCTGGCGCACGAGATTTGCGTTGGGCGTGAAGAGAGGGCTCAGGCGTCGATTGTCGCGGCGACGCGGAAGAGTTCGTCGAGCGCCGCCTCGCTCAAATCGAAGACGCCGGCGAGCGCTTTGACGAAAACGCCATTGCGCTCCACATGCGTCGCATATTCCCAGGCGAGGGCCAGCGTCGGCTGTTCAGCGCGCTGCGAGTCGATGTAGGCGTTGACGGCGTCGAGCAGCGTTCCACCGTTCTTTGCCGGCGTGCGCCGCAGGATTTCGCGCGCCTGAAACATTGTCACCGATTCCGGCGCAGAAGCGACAACGTCTGGCGGCGAAAACGTCTCGCCGTCGTAAATCCACCCCGGCCCGGCGTTTTGCGCCGGCAACGCAATCACGCCGCCGTCGGTCGGGGAATGTCCGCTCGGGAAGTTCTCTTCGGCCTCGACGACGTTTTCCACGACGCCGTCGCGAATGAGGGCAAATCGCATGGCGACCTCCGATCAGAAATATTCGATGATGATGGCGTAACCCGCGCCGCCGGCGCCGCCGGCTCCGCCCGAGCCGCCATTCTGGTGTGCGCCCCCGCCGCCTCCGCCGCCGCCGGGAAAGCCTCCCGCGCCGCCATTGCCCGCCGCCGTGAGCGACGAGCCGCCGCCGCCGCCGCCGCCGCCCGGCTGGTCGACGGGTCCGACGCCGGCAGCGAAGGACGGCCCGGCGCCTCCACTGACGCCGGCCGCGCCGGCGGCGCCCTGCTGGGCCGTGTTGTTGACGTAGAGGAGTCCGCCCACGCCGCCCGGGCTAACAGCGTTCGCGGCCGTAAGGCCGCCGCCCGCGCCGCCTCCCGCCGACGCCTTGCGAACCGTTCCTCCCGCCGCTCCCGCCGCCCCCGCTGCGGGGCCGCCTCCGCCGCCGGAGCCCACGTCTCCGCCGAGCGAGCTTCCGCCCTGCGCGCCCGCGCCGCCATTGGCGAGGCCGTAAGCGCCCGCGCCCGCGGTCGGCCCCGAACCGCCGCCGCCGTTGATATCCGCGCCGCCGCCGCCGCCGCCCGACGCGACAGCGAGTCCGCCCCCGGCGCCGCCGCCGCCTCCTCCAGCCCTGATCAGCGTTCCGAAGGCCGTGGCGCCCCCGGCGGCGCCTGCGTTGCCGGCTGTAGAGTTTGTCGTCTGGGCGGAGCCCGGCGCGCCCCCGGCGCCGATGGCGATGACCTTGCCGGCGCCGATCTGCGCCGCCGTGAAGCGCCCGCGGTTGACGCCGCCGCCTCCGCCACCTCCGCCGCCCGAAGCCGCCGCTCCGGCCGCCTGACGCGCCCCCGATCCGCCGCCGCCTCCGCCGCCGAAGAGGATCACGTCCGCAAAGCGCAGGCCGGGCGTCGGCGTGTAGACGCCGCTGGAGGTAAAGGCGACGATTTTCGTCGGGCCGCCGTTGGGAAACGACACTGCGCCGGTTGTCCTGTCGACGACGATTCCATCTTTCCAGGTCGAACCGTCGGGAGAAACTTTCACGCGAAAATCGTCGTCGCCTGTGAGCCCCGTCTCGGCGCGTCCGGAGTAGCCGGACTGATAGAGCTGCGAGACCGTATTCGCCGCGCCCTCCTTGTTGAGCGTGACGCGCAGATCGCCCGAGCCGCTTTCTGCGACCGGCTTCGCGGTGAAGAGCGCGGCGTTGAGTTTCGCGGAAAGCGGATTTGCCGCGTTGGCGAGCGTTCCCACGCCGAGGCGCGCGAGATTTTGGAATTCGTCGAACGTCGATCCGACGTCGATCCAGCCGGCGCCGTCAAAGACGAGCAGGCGGGATTCGTCCGCGACATAGACGCGCCAACCGGCCTGCGGCGAAAGAAAGGTCCAGCCGCCCGCGAGAAAGGTTGCGACCTGAAAGTCCTTGCCGGCGAAGGCGCCGGTTGCGGCCGAGCCGACGAGAAGGCGATCGCCTTCCGCCGGCGTCGCCGGCGGCGTTGTCGCATCGCGCGCGCTGACGGCAAGATGCGCGAGCGCATCGAGCAAAGCGAGCGCTTCATTGTGCGTGACGTGTTTCTGCGCTTGCGCCGCATCGATGAGCGGCAGCGCTAGATGTTTTGTGAGCGTCATCGGTTTCCCTATTGAACGTCGAGCGTCACGGTGAGCGGAAAGCCGCGTCCGACCGTGGCGCTGATTTGATAAATCGAGAGGCTGATTACGCTTTGCTCTGCGCCGAAATCGGCGATCTCCTGCGCGGCGGGATAGAGGATCGACGGCGTCGTCGCGACGAGCCTGCGTGTCCCGACCGGAAGCGGGATCTCCGCCTCATAGGCTTCGCTTGCTTCGCCCAGCGGGACGTCGAGCGTCTCCCATGCGTCGGAGTCGACGCGCGATCGCCTGATGAAGCTGATCACGATTCCATTCCCAGTCCGCAGAGCGCGCGCCTGCGTCGGCGCATAGGGCCGCAGCGACTTGTTGGTCGCCGTGACGGCGGCGCGCACATAGAGCGGGTCGGCGTAGTTCCGGTCGGCGGGACCGATCGCATAGGTAATCGGAGCGCCGATTTCGGAAACCTTGCGCGCCAGCGGAACCAGCGCATCGTCGAGTAGCACGACAGTCGACCCCGCCGGCGCATCGCGCGCCGCCAGATGTTCCTCGCCTCCCAGCCCGCGAATGAGCCGCGAGAGTCGAAAGGTGCGGGCCGCGACAAGTTCGGCGTGCGCGAAGGAAAAGATCTCCCACGCGCCGTCGCCGCCCTGTATCGCCATGGCGCTTTTTCCCGCGAGCGCGGCGAGATCGTCGACCGAAGCGAGTTCGCCCCCGCTCAATCTCACCGTCACGCTCGATCCATTGTCGAAGCGCGCCACAGGTCCGGCGCGCAACGTGTCGAGCGTGTCGCCGATCGTCCCGCGCTTGCCGATCACGCCGACAGTTTCGGCGTCGCCGCCCGTCAATTTCACGATTGCCAGCGATCCCGGCCAGGGATCGGCGAAAGCAGCGACATATGACAGCGCGGGCTGGTCGCGTTCGATCGCGAGATCGAGCACAACGACGCGCGGCGGCCCCAGAATTTTTGGCGAAGCGGTCGCGTTGCGTGAAATTCGCGGCGCGGGGACGTCATAGACGGAGGGATCAATGGCGCGCGCGCTCACCTGCCGCGCAGCGCCGTCCGTGATCCGCTGGATCTGGAACAACCGCCCGCCGCCCGCGGCGCCGAGACGCACGAGATCGCTCGGCCGGAGCGCAACGAGTCCCGGCCGCAGCGCGAATTCCGCCGTCTCACGCCCGATCCACAAATCCTGCAGCCAGACATTGGCGAGCATTTGCGCGTTGGCGCGATGCGTCATCACCGCCGCCTGCGCTTCGCTCTGGCGCGCGGAGAGGCCTTCAAGTCGGCGCGACAGCACGCGGGCCATCTGGAAGTCGTTTTCCGAGTCCGAATAGGAAAGCGCGATCTCATGCGGCAGTTCGCTTTCCTGCGCGCGCGTCAGCGTGACGAGCGTAGCGTCCCTGCCGGCGACGAGATCATCGTCGTCAATCGACGTCGCCGGTCCCCTGCGCTCGACGAAATCCAGCTTGCCGCCTCCGACGACCGCGTCGAAACCATAAAGCGCGCAAAGCGGATCGATTGCTTCGCGCGGCGACATTGGCCGCTCCACAACATAGCCGTCGAGAAAGCCGCCGATATTGGGCCGATCGACCACGAGGCCCGGCGCCTCGACGGCCTTCGCCAACTCCACTGCCAGACGATCGAGCGGAACGCCCTCCAGTCGGCCGTTGAGCCAATGTCCGGTCTCCCAGTTCGCCGCATCGCTCCACACGGCGCTCTGAGAGGGGAACGCAGGGAAAGGCCGCGCATCCCAGCACCAGACATGAATGCGGGAAGGATCGACCATCGGACCGCCGTAAACAGCCGACGCGGGATTCGCTGTCGCGCCGCCGGGACGAGTCGGATCGAAATGTGCGATCATCGCTTCGAGAAAGCGCGCCTGCATCAGATCATCGCGACCGTCGCGCGAGAAATAGGGGAGTCCTCCCTCGCTCGAGCGCGCGTCGGGAAAGACATTCGGCGCATTGGCTCCGCGATCGACCGCGGGACATCCCGTCTCCATGATCCAGATCGGTTTGGACTGCGGAACCCAGGCCGTGGGCGCCGCGAGCTCCGCGTCGCCGACTCGCTCGTAATGCTGTTGCGACCAGAAGGAGAGAAAGTCCTTCTGCCGATGCACCCAAGGCTTGCCGAGGCCATCCGTGATCGGCGTGCGGACTTGCGCGGCGCGCGCGCTGGCGTCCGCGTAATACCAGTCGTAGCCTTCGCCTGACGCGACCCGTGACGTCAGATAAGCGAGATCATGGACGCTCGCCGTTTCCTGCGCGTCGAGATGCGCGTCGCCGTCACGCCAGTCGGAGAGCGGCCAATAAACGTCGACGCCGATAAAATCGACAGCGCTCGACGCCCAGAAGGGATCGAGCGGAAAGCGCAATTCCCCCGCCGTCGGAACATGCGCGCCATATTCCGTCCAGTCGGCGGAATAGGAGACCTTCGTCGCGCCGCCGACGATCTCCTTCACGTCCGCCGCCAACGCCGTGAGCGCCGTGACGAATGGATATTGTCCGGGCGCAGAGCGCACGCGCGTGAGGCCGATCATTTCGGAGCCGATGAGAAAGGCGTCGACTCCCCCGGCGGACTGGCAGAGATTGGCGTAGTGCAGGATGAAAGTCCGGTAACGCGCGACGAAGGCGTTGATCTGCGAAGCCGCAGCCGCCGTTGCGTCCGGCGAAGCGGGCCGACCCGGCGCGGGATCGCAGGTGATGCGTCCGCGCCAGGGAAACACCGGCTGCCCATCCCCGCCCGTGTAAGGATTGGCCAAGGTGTTGCCCGGCGGCACATCCATCATCAGGAATGGATAGAAAACGACCGAAAGCCCGCGCGCCTTCAGATCGGAAATGGCGGCGACGACCGAGGCGTCGCTCGGCGTGCCGCCGTAAGCCGCGCGGCCGTCGATCTGGGAAACGATTTGCGCTGTCGTTCGCGTCTGACCGGCGACGGACCAGTCCGGCGGCCAATAGGGGCCGATGATGTAATTGAACTGGCCGATGGTCTTGAACGGCGCATCGACGCGCGGCGTGATCGTGCAATGCTCCGCGCGCAGATCGTCGCCAAACCACGCGACGACGAGAGCCACGCTTTCGAGGTTGGGACAGAGCGCCTGCAATGCGTCGATCGACGCCGTCCAGTCGGTAGCCGCCGTCAACTGATGACGATTTTCCGCCGCCGTCGCTCCAGGCGAATAGAAATTCAGCTTCAGCGTCGGCAGATAGCCGGCCTCGGTCGCGCCCGGAATGAGATCCACGCCGCGGATCATTTCGCCGAGCCCCGCGACAGGCTTCACCACCTCGAATGTGAATTGCGGAATGCGATTGCCGAAAGCGGCGAGGGGGAGATCGTCAAAGACAATATAGGCGAGGCCGCGATAGGCCGGCGCATTGCCGCCGCCTTCCTTGGCGACGATCAGCGGATCCGGCCCCTGATTCTCTGTTCCCGTATAAATGCGGATCGGCAGCGTCGTCATGTCGAGTTCCGAGCCATCGGCCCAGATGCGGCGCACGAAAGCGATCGGCCCTTCGCAGAGGGCGATGGCGAAATTCGCCGAATAGGAATAGGTGAAATTGAAGGTCGGCGCGTCGCCGCCGCCGGTTCCCTTGCCGCTTTTCTGACTGTTTCCGGGAGCGACGGACACGCGCTCGAGAAAGCGGGTCGCCCAGATCATCTGTCCCCCGATGCGCGC
Organism: Methylocystis sp. ATCC 49242; assembly: GCF_000188155.2. NCBI lineage: Bacteria > Pseudomonadati > Pseudomonadota > Alphaproteobacteria > Hyphomicrobiales > Methylocystaceae > Methylocystis > Methylocystis sp. ATCC 49242. The sequence continues at coordinate 1,667,019 of NZ_KE124774.1, read as the reverse complement.
GCGGCCGTAGACGCGCGGAACGCCCCCGCCTTCCATGGATGTAACGCCATCCATGGATTTCAGCCGCGGGCCGATGGAATAGCGTGGCGAAGATTGCGGCTGCAGCGCCTGATCGATGAAGGCGCCGCCGGCGGCTCCAACGAGTCGTCCGATTGTCGAACCGATCGGCCCGGCCACGGCGCCGCCGACCACGGAGCCGATCGTCTGTAGAACGAGCGTCGCCATGAATACCTCGAAAAGGTGAGATGGTGCGTCAGCCGGAGACGCCGGGAAAAGCGAATGCGGCGGTTATGCGTTTGCGCCAATGCATTCCGACCGGCGTCTCCGAAACACCGGCGCCGCTGTGCGCATGCACCATATGCGTCGCGGAGGTCGCAATGCCGAGATGCTTTGCCGGCAGATGATCCCGAAAGCGAAAGACGAGAACATCGCCGGCGCAATACGCATTGGGCGGCACGGCCACGAAATGTCGATGAGCTGCTTCGAGAAGCGTCTCGACGCCGAGCGTCTCCGCCCAGTCCGGCGTGTATGGCGGCGCGCGTTCGGGCTCGTCGCCGATCACTTCACGCCACACGCCGCGAACGAGCCCGAGGCAGTCGCAGCCGACGTGAAGGAGCGACGCCTGATGCGTGTATGGCGTCCCGATCCAGCGACGCGCCGCAGCGACGATTGCTTCGCGTTCGAGGCTCATCGAAAAAAGCTCCCTCCGTCCATCGCCGGCGCCAGCGCGCTGGGATAGGCGATAACGCGATCATTGCCCGGCATATGCGGGAAGCCGCGATAGTTGACGATGTTGTTGAACCTCGTCTGGCAGGTCGATGGAGACTTGTCGCATCCTGCGGTCACCGAAACCGCGTCGCCTGCGATGACCATAGCCCCAGGAGGAGTCCAGAGCGCAATGCTCGCGCGCGATGCTTCCTGCAAGTGTGATTTCACTGTGAGACGCACGCCGGCGTTGTCGCCGTTCGTGAATTCCAGAACGCCGCCAGTGAAGAAGCCGCTGACAAAGGAGGCCGCGAGGTCGAGCGTCATCACGCCGCCAGCGAATGAGACGACCGTTCCCGTCGTATGCAAACCCGCCGTTGCGAGATTGACGCCGCAACGCGCATCGCCGAGCTCCGCGGAGCACCCGCGCTGAAAAGCGCGGCCCTGTTGCTGCTCGAAGATATGGGCGGCAGAGCGCAACTCCGCATGGAATACGAATTCCCCGCGCCGCACTTCTCCGATCGTCGACACGTCGAGCAACAAACGGTCCGAGACATTCCTCCAGTCGACAAGCCATGTCTCTACCGAGGCGCCGTCGTAAAGCCCGTTGAGAAGATCGGCCTCACGCAAACTGTCGTCGGTCAGCGCGCCGCTCGCCTCCGCTGTTCCTGGCGCGAGGCCGAGGCCGCTTTCGAGTTGCGACGCGGATAGCCCGGCGCCGGCGCTAAATGTCACGCCGTTGAAGGAAAGATCCCGGTCGTGATCCGTGAAGCCCATTACAACGCCGCCCCGTCGCGCGAGCCGCCAGCAATTGCAAAAGCTTGTCGCGCGAGATTCCAGTTTCGCCAGCATGGAAGGAGAAAGATTCAGCATCGTGGTTCCTCACAACGCAATTTCGATGACCGGGATTTTCGGAATGACTCCGGCCTCGAATGCCTGCATGTCGATTTCGAGAAAGTCGGTGTCGAAACGAACCGGCACGTCGAAATGAAATCCCGCAGTCACGACGGCGCCTGCTGCAGGAATCTGTCCCGGCGCAAATGTCACGAGCCCCGTCGTGGTATCGACCGACATTTGCAACGCGGTCTTCTCCACGCCATCGACTGCGACGCGCACACTCCCGGCGACCGGCTTTGCGATGGCTCGCGTATAGGCGGAAAAGGCGCCGCCATAGTTCTTCACGAGCTGGAAAGTTGCGCGCGTTCCATCCCCCGCGCCGATGACCTGATCTGTGGGCGAAATCGTTGCGCCTGGCGTGCAGGACGCGTGATCGACTCGATCGCGCCAGCGGAAGCCATAGAGTCTTCCGCGCCGCTCCTCGAAAAACTCGATGACTTGCGCGAGCTGTGTGAGGCTCTTTACGCCATAGCCCGCTTCGTAGCGTCGCCGCGAATGCGCCCAGCGCGCGTTTCGGGCCTCCCGGTTGGAGCCCAGCGTCACTATTTCAGTGCGTCTCTCCGGTCCTCCACTGCCATGCAGGGAAACATCGAGCGGAAAGCGGACCTCGTGAAAATCGCTCATGCGCTATCCCTTCGAGAATGGTCAAAGATTGCGTTGGCCTCGCGCCACAGCGCGCGCGAGCGCGCCGGTGATCTGCGCCTCCGAACGGCGGAAGCTTTCGATATCCTGTGCGGCGATGTTCACCGTCACGGCTACCGGCGCGCGGCCAGTCTGTGCGACCACGCCGAGCCGTCCGTCGGCGCCGCGTGCAAGCGGCATGATCGCCTCGGCTCCGCGTTCTCCCATCAACCCGACTGTTCCGCCATTGGCGAAATAGGCAGGACTTGCGACGACGCCGCCTTCCGCGAAGGGCGTGACGGCGCCGCTCCCGCTGAAGGCGTTTGAAAAGAGGCCGCTCAGCCCGCTTACGAGGCCCTGGGCCAAGGCCCTGGCGCCTTCGCGCATAGCGACTCTCGCCAGCGATTGCGCGATTGCCGCGAGAGTCTCGTTAAAACTCTTGCCGCTCGTGGACGCTGCGCCAAAGCCGTTGGAGAGGGTTCGAGTGACGTTGCCCGCGGAAACATTGATCTGGTCGAGCAACGCTTTCATCGCCTTGAGATCCTGGGCGGCGAGCGGGTTGTTTGCTCCAGGCTGATTGAAGACGTCGGGAAAATTATCTGCTTCAGTCACTTTGGAGGCCTCGCGTCTGGAAATTCGCGCATCAATTCATCGAGGGTCGCGCGTGACGGCGCCCCGCCACCACGTCCGTAGACGCCTTCCATCGCGCGATGCAGTTCGCGCGGCGTCATCGACCAGAAGTCGCGGGGGGGGGGCGAAGCCGCAGGACGCCCAGGCCAAAGGCCATGGCGCGCGAGAACGGAAAAGGCGCGCGGGGAGAGGGATCGCGCGCCGTCTTCGTTCGCTTCGCCGTCAGGCGTCCTGCGGCGTCGGAGGGTTTTGCGGCGCGTGCGGCTCCGGCTCGTCGCCGAATGTCGCGGCGAGGAGGTTCGCCGCAATCTGCACATAACCCGCAAGTCCCCCCGAAACCTTCATCTGCGCAACGTCGTCGTCGCTCAGCGCATGTCCGGCGCCGCGCAGCCCGCAGCCGATGATGCGGAGAATGTCGCGGGCGGAGAGTCGACGCGCCTCGAAGCGTTCCGCCAGCGCGACGAGGTCATTTGCGCCCAGTCCGCTTTCGAGCTCCGCCAATGCGCCGAGCGTAAGACAAAGTGTGTAGGTTTTCCCGTCGAGCAGCGCCTCGATCTCGCCGCGCTTCGAATTCGCCATGACTCGCCTCAGATTGCCGTGAAGGTAATCGCGCCCGCGGAGTCGAGCGAGATGTCGAAAGTTACTTCCGCAGCATGTTCGCCGCGATAGTCGAGATTGGAAATCTGAAATGGTCCGCTGAGCACGCCGAAGCCGGGGACGACAATTTCCCAGTCGCGCAACGACCCGTCGAAAAACGCCTGACGGAGCATCGCGTCCGACGCCTGGTCCTTGAATACGCCGGTTCCGGAAACGCTGGCGCGTCTGACGCCGGCGCCGCCGAGCAATTCGCGCCAGCGGCCGTTCGACTCTGCGTCGGTGACGTAGACCGTATCGGCGTTAAGCGCGATGCGTCGTGTGCGCAGTCCGGCCACGGTTACGAAGCCGCCGGCGCCGTCGCCGATCTTCAACAACAGATCCTTGCCTTTTTGGGCGGACATCTTCGTAGTTTCCTTGAATGTTAGAGATATTCGGTCGTTGCGCGGAAGCGTAAATTGACGCGGGCGAAGCGACCGCTCTGATCCCGTTTCGTCTCCAGGGAAACGAAGCTCAGATCAATCAACATGTGGCCCTGAAGCGTCAGTGGCGCTTCGTCGATCAGATCCACGATCTGTTGCGCGATCCCGAGCGCCTCGCTCAACCCGCGCTGGGTCGAAACGACGGCAAAGGTAAGAAATTGCTCGGCGCCGCGCGAAAGGTCGGCCGACCAATCGCGCATCTGCGTTTCGCCAAAAAGCGCATAGGGCGGTTCAGCGTTGCGCGGCGTCTCGTCGAAGATCTTGCCGCCGCCGAGCGCCGCGACGAGCGCCGCATCAGCGAGAAGATGCGCGCGGATCGCCTTTCGAAGCGCGATGACCGGCGATGTGCTCATGCTCTCCTCCTTACGAAATCTCCTCGCATTCGCAGGCAAGGAAGCGGCGCCGTTCGTCGTGATCGAGAACGCTCCGGATGAGCAGTTTTCGCCCGCGAAAAGCGAAGCGCATCTGGCTCTTCACGTCGTCGCGCCATCGGATCGTCACGACATGTGTCGTTGATTGCTCCGCCCGCTGCTCCACGAACTGGTCGCGCGCGCCGGTCGCTTCGATCCGCGCCCAGACTTGCGCAAGCGGCGTAAAGCTGCGCGCAAATCCGCCGACGTCGTCGAATGTGTCGATGACGGACTCGATCGTCACGCGCTGACGCAGGTCGCCGATGGAAGGTCGCCGACTCATGCCAGCCGCTCGCGTCGGAAGGGGCTCGCGAGCTGTATGACTGATTTAGGCAGGGCGCTTCCGTTGTCGTCGCCGCGATTTTCCCTCCAATAGGCGACAAGCGTCAGGATGGCGCGCCGCAATGGTTCGGGCGTTTGCGCCGCGAGCGAGCCGTAGCCGACGGTCAGATCGATTTCGACGCCATCGTTCGCGCGCCCCGGCGCGGGCGGCGCGGATTTGAAGACGATGCGTCCGGCGTCTGTCGCGGAAGGCGCGCGATAGGTCGTCGAACCGACGAGTAGCGAGGCGTCATTGACATCGTATACGCGGATGGCGGTCACGGTCTGGAACGGCGCAAAGGGCAGGGCGACGGTCGACGTTGCGCGTAGCGAGGATGGCCAGGCGTCAAGGATCAGACGCCAGTTTTGTGTGACAAAAAACCGGCGCGTATAGGCCTCGAGAGTCATGCGCGCCGCAACGACCAGCGCCTGGATCAACTGGTCTTCGTCGCTCGAATCTTCTCGCAGCCACGATTTCGCTTCCGCAAGCGAGACGGGCTCGACTGCTGGCGCGCCAATGAGCATGGGTCGCATGCCTGCTCCTGATGTCGGGGGAGGGAAAGTCCGCGGCGACTTGCGCCGCGGACGCGTGAAGCGCGGAGGTTCAGGACACGCCAAATTTCAGCAGCTTGATCGCCTCGAAATTCTGCACGCCGCCGCCGACGCGCTTCGTCGTGTAGAAAAGCACATAGGGCTTCGCGGAGTAGGGATCGCGCAAGACGCGAATGCCGACGCGATCCACTACAACATAGCCGCGCTCGAAATCGCCGAAGGCGATCGAGAGGCTGTTGGCGGCGGGATCCGGCATGTCCTCGGCCTCGACGACGGGAAAGTTCATCAGCGAGGCCGATCCGTCGGCCGTCGCCGGGGGCGTCCAGATGTAGTCGCCCGTCGTCGTCTTGAACTGCCGCACGAGGGATTGGGCCCGACGGCCCATGACGAATTTGCCGTTCTGTCGATAGCCGGCGCGCAAGGCGTAGACGAGGTTGAACAGCGCGTCCGACGGATTCGTCGCGGCGAAGGCGCCGGAAACGCCCGTCACGACATAGCCGACATTGCCCCAGGTCCAGCTTGCGTCGGCGACGGTCGTATAGGCGAGGAAGCCTTTCGGCTTGTTGACGCCGTCGCCGCTGACGAAGGCGGCTCCTTCCTGCTCCGCGAAGGCGACCTGGACTTCGTCGGCGATCCATTGCTCGATGTCCACGACAGCGTCGTCGAGCAGCGCCTGCGTTGCGGCAGGCATGGCGTAAAGCTCCATCGCCGGGAAGGTCATGTCTGCGATCTGCTGGTTATTGGTTTGGGGTCGCGGATCGGTTTCCGTCACCCACCCGGCGGCGGGGCCGGTCGTGGAAAACGCCCGGCGCAATGATGCGCTCGAGATTTCGCGCACGCTGGCGATCGCGCGGATCGGCGAGAGCTTCGCGAGACGGCGCAGGATCTCGCGTTCAGCGGGGATCGGCACGAGATAACCGCCGTCGGGACCCGAGGAGCGCGACATCGCCTTGGCCTCGAGCGCCTTCAGACCCGTCGCCTCGCCGGAGCGCATGTAGTGATTGAATGCGGATTTGTGTTCGCGTCCGTTGCGGTCCTCTACAACTGCCCCGCCAATGCGCGGGCGCGACATGTCGAGCGCGAGACGATCGAGACGGCTCTTCGTTTCATCGAGCGTCTGGTCGATGCGCGCGAGCTTTTCCTCTGTGACGACATCGGCGCCCATGCGGGTCTCGATCTGCGCCAGACGCTCGTCATTGGCTTCCTTGAAGGCGCTGAAGGCGCGATTGAGATCGGCGACGATATCGTCGCCGGCAGACTTTATTTCGATCGATGACATTGAGACCACCTCTTGATGCAAAACAGGCGCGCGCGACCGCTCTCGCGCGGCAGGCGCCGCCGAGTAATGCGTTGCGCGTATGTGAGCCGTCTTTTGTTCCTATCCACGGCCGACGGCGACGACGCGGATATGTCGGGAAGTCAGAGCGGCCGCTGGCCGTCGAGTCTGCGTAACTGGCGTTCGAAGGCCAAGGCGGCCTGCTGCGATTTCAGCCTTGCGACTTTGCAGGACGTTCTATCGATTGTGCGGGGCTCGGGAACAAGCGCCCCGCGCTTGACTGCGTCAACTCTCGCCGCTGTCAGCATTGGAAAAGTGACGATCGAGATCTCCCACAAATCGATTTCGTGCAAGCGGCGCACGCCACTGCTTTTGTCGGTCGTTGCGCGCAGGGTGCGAAAACCGATCGATAGCCCGTCGACGGCGCCGCCGCGCAGCAGCGACAGCGCCTCGCGGGCGCGAGCCACAGAGAGATCGAGGCGACCCGCGACTTTCAGTCCGCGCGCGTCCTCTAAGATCGACGTCCACACGCCGATCGGTTCGCTCGCCTGGTGCTGCCAGAGCATCTTAACGCCAGCGGCGCCGCGTTTGAGCAGCGAACGCGCAAAGGCGCCGGCCATCACCATGTCGCCGCCATTGTCGACGACGCCGAAAAGACTGGCGTAACCTTCAATTGCGCCGCCCGCGCCCGTTCGCGCGAGCGGCGCTCGAGCGCGCTTCATTTCTCTCGCCGCGCCGAAGCGAATATCGGTCATGGCCGCCGGCATCAGCCTTTCTCCGCATGTGCGCCGAGATGAAGCTGGTCTGACGCGCGTGTCTGGGCGTGCATCTGCGTCAGAACCTGGACGAAGGTCTTGAATACGGCGGATGGGTCTTCGCGATAACGCGACGCGCGCCGGCGTCCGCGCTTCTTGAATGGAAACCGCCATGTCACATGCGTCATTAATCGCTCCCATATCTTCGGTTGAATCTCGAGAGTTCGCGCACGAAGGCGTCGATGCGTCTCGTCGCCTCGCTAAGCTCGCGCATCGCCATATTGGCCTGCGCGGTGGCGACGCAGGCCCAGAGAAACAGCGCAAGATGCGCAAGGTCGCCGCGTTCGAGCACGGCGCCGAGAATGTCGCTCATTCCGCCTCGCATTTTGCGCCAGCCCGCGTTGCGTCCGGCGTTGGCCTGCGACCATAGCCGACCGCCTCGCGCTGCTCGTCGAGCGTAAGGAAGTTCGCCTTGCCGACGCGCTCCCATTCGCTTGCGCGCTCGGTTGCGAAGGCTTCCAGCCGGTCTGCGTTATAGTCGAAGCGGAAGGTTTCAAACCCCGGCTGCAGCCAGGCCTGAAAGCTCTTCTGGATGCGGACGACCAACGGCAGCACGGTCTGTCGCCAGAAGGCGCGATTGGCTTCCTGATAATTGCTGAACGTATTGTCGCCGGGCAGCCCCATGAGCAGCGGCGGCACGCCGAAGGCGAGAGCGATCTCTCGTGCGGCGCCCGCCTTGGTTTCCGTGAAGTCCATGTCTTTTGGCGAAAGCGACAGGGCTTTCCAGTCGAGGCCGCCTTCGAGAAGGAGAGGGCGGCCCGCATTGACGGCGCCGGAGAAATTCTCTTCGAGCTCCTCCTTCAGCCGCGTGAACTGCTCGTCCGTCAGATGCGCGCCGTCCGGCCCGGCGTAGACAAGGGCGCCGGAAGGTCGCGCCGAATTGTCGAGCAGCGCCTTGTTCCAGAAGCTCGCGGCGTTATGGGTGTCGAGCGCGATCTGGGCGGCGGCGAGGGGCGCGAATCCGTAATAATCGTCGAGCGGATTGAACAGTTTTATGTGCAGGATCGGCTCGATTCCCTCGCCCCGCATTTCGTAGCGCGCTTCGTCGCCCATGGCGCGATAGATTTAGGCTGCAGGCCAGCCGTTCTTGCCGGGCTCGACGGTCATGCGGTCCGGACGAAGCGCGTAGAGTTCGCGCAATTGCCCGTCGAGCAGGACGGACTCGACATAGGCGTTCCCGTAAAGCAGAAGATTGGCGCAGACCGCTTCGAGGAAGGAAACGCCGGTGTCGAGCGGATTGGGCCGCTCGATGAGATCGAGCAGCGGATGGTCGATCAGTTCGTCGCGGCCGTGATACATGAGCCAGGGCACCGAGGCGGCGCTCTCCGCAATCATGCGCACGCAACGATGGCATACGGCGTTGCGCTCATAGCCTTCGCGCGTCAGGCTGGAAGAATTGCGCGTCGTCCAGTGCGGCTGGCCGATCGTGTGCATGGCGAGAAGTTTCGCCGCGCGCGAATATTTGGTTTCACGCGCGGGAGCGCGCGCGCCGAGAAGGCGCGAGAGGAGCGACGGCATTTCGAATCCCTTTTCATGGCTTGGTTTCACACTCGCCGCATGCGCGGCTCGGGCGCTTTCGGCGTCAGCGCCAGGGCGGTGATTGCCCACACCAGCGCGTCGAGCCTGTCGGGCGAGCGTCCGCAGGACAATCCGTCGAAGCCGAAATCGCACATTTCGTCCTCGAGCGCGGGAAACGCTCCGACATGTTTCACGCGACCCTGTTCGTAAAGTTGCGCAACCGGCGCCGCGCGCAGATATTTGCCGCGCGTCGCGCGCACCATTGTCACGGGCGCGGCGGGATCGGCTTCATTCAGCACCGCGCGCACCATCTCGCCGCCCTGATTGACTTCGGCGACGAGGACGTCCGCGGAAAGCTTGTGATAAAGCGCGATCGCCGCGCGGGCCCATTGCGCCGGACGCGCCGCGGAGATCGTCGAGTCCGCGAGCACGAAGATCGCGCCTCCCGCGTCGGCGCCGGCGGCGATGATTCCGCAATTGTCGGCGCGCTTGCCGAAACTCGCCGGCGGATCGACCGCGACGACGATGCGCGCAAGCCTTGGCGCATCGGCAACGCGCGAGGCTTCGATCAGGTCGCGCGTCCACAGCGCGTCCTTGCGTTCCTCGACGATCTCGCCGTCGAGCTCCTGCCGTCCCAGCCGCGTGCCGGCGTATTGCGCCACGACGCTTTCTAGAAATGACGGCGCAAGATTGGCGGCGTTCTCGCGCGTCAGCGCGCGCGTCAAAACGGTCGCCGGGTGTGCGATGAGGTCTTTCAGCAATGGCGTCGGCCGCGGCGTCGTCGTCACGAGCTGTCGCGGCCAGTCGCCGAGGCGCAGGCCGAATTGCAGCATGTCCCATGTCTCCCTGGCGTAGCGCCACTTAGCGAGTTCGTCGCACCAGGCGGCGTGAAATTGGGGTCCGCGCAGGCTTTCCGGATCTTCCGCCGAAAACGCCTGCGCGACGACGCCGGAGTCCCAGACGAGACGGCGGCGCGAACTTTCCCATCGCGGCCGATCCCGCTTTCCGTGAATCGCAAGCAGGCCGGACACGCCTTCGATCATGACCTCGCGAACGTCGGCGGCGGTCTCGCCGATGAGTGCGATGCGTGACACCGGCCGCGTGCAAAAATGCGGGCGCCCGAGCGCCAGGCCCTTCACCCATTCCGCGCCGGCGCGGGTCTTGCCTGCGCCGCGTCCGCCGAGGATGAGCCAGACGCGCCATGGCAGGCCGGCTTCAGTGAGGTCGGGCGGCCATTGGTCCTTTCGCGCGACGATCTCCCAATCGTTCAGCAGGCGCGCGAGTTCCCGGGCGGAGAGGCCGTCAATCGCCTCGTTCAGAAGGCCGTTCGCCGCGCAGTCGCTCAATCCGTCGAGCAAGCTCCGTGCGCAGTTCGGCCAGTTCGCGGGGCGGTTCGTCATGGGCGGAGGCGGCTTCGTCATCGTCGTCCCTGGCGCCGTCTCTCTGTTCGTCGGATTCGCGCCGAATGCGCTTAAGTTCGGCGAGCGTCTTCACGAGTATCGCGAGCGTTCGGGCGCTCGCCTCGGTGGTCTTCGGCGCGTGTTTTTCCAGCGCCGCCTCGGCGCGAGCGAATTCGCGCTCGACCGCCTCTTCGAGCCGCGCGATCAGTCCGCTGGCGTCTTTCTTCGGGGGCGGAGCGGCTCCGGACGGCGGTTTCGATTTCGGCGCGCAGGCGGAGGGGCGCATCGGCCAGCCGTTCGATTCCCGGAAGCGGCGGAACTGACCGACGCTCATGCCGAGGAGGTCGAGAATTTCAGCGATGGGCGTGACGCCAGCGTCGTAGAGAAGTTTCGCCTGCGCGATTTTCTCGCGCGAGGGCGGGGCGGCTCTCGTTTTCATGCGCACTCGCCAGGATCCGATTGACGCGCCGCAGCGCAGCCTTCGCCATTGCGAGCGCAACGAAGCGCTCCGGGCGCCCTGAGGCGGCGCCGGAATGGCTTCGTCTATTGCGCTCATCGCAATGACGGACGGATGCTTGCGGTAACTTGTTTCACTCCGCGCCGGGCGGCGTCCCGTTTGGTTCCGCCGCCGCTCGAGCGCAATTGTGGAGCATGAGCTTTATCTACCCGAGCAGCGTTCAGGTGTCAAGGAATAAATTCCAAGATACTGAAAAAATTCCGCGCCCCTCAATATCGCGCCTTCTTCGGCCAGCGCTTGGGCCACAGGCGGATGAAATCCGGCAGATCGTCGGTGTCGATCTCATCCTCCCCCGCCTCGACCTTTCCGCGTACGGAAACATCTGCGCGATGCACGCTGTCGGGATCGCCGGAGATCAGCGGGTGCCAGGGCGGCAGGGGCTTGCCCTCGTTTCGCAACACATAGGCGCAGGTCGGTGGCAGCCAGTTGATTTTCTGCAGCTTCGCCAGCGTCAGCCGCACGCAGTCGGGCACATGGTCGCGCCGGTTCGGATAATCCCCGCACTGGCAGCTTTCGTGGTCCAGGAGCTTGCACGCAACGCTCGTGTGATAGATCGCGCCGGTGTCGTCATCCTCGAGCTTGACCAGACAGCACCGCCCGCAGCCGTCGCAGAGCTTTTCCCATTGCGCGCGGGTGAGGTCGGAGAGAGGTTTTTCCCAGAAGGGCGTTTGTGCGCCTTTTTTGCCTTTTTCGCCCGCCATTGTTCCCTTTCGACGCTTCCGCCGCCAGGCGGAAACCATATCCGCAATGAGCGTCCGTCAAGCCGTCGTCAAGATGGTTTAAAAAGTGGTAAAGTTAATTGTGGCCGGCGGTTCTTCCGCCGCGGGGAGTTCTGGCAGCCGTGTTCGAGCGTTTTTCGTCCTCGCCCATTGTGAAGCGGATCAAGCGAATCCTGCTGAGAATCGACGCCCTGATCGACTCCAGCATGTTCGACAGCGGCCGCCGTTCGCGCGAGCTTTACGAGGATTTCTCCGCCTTCATGGAGCGTTTTCACGTCTCCGGCTTCTCGCGCGTTGCGGTCGAACTCTCCTGCGAGGCGCTGACGCTCGGCCTTGCCGGCGGCGTCGTCCTGCTGGCGCTGGCCGGCTCGGCGTTTCAGATGACGAACGAGAACGATTGGTTGAAGCAGACCGATCTCGCCGTCACTTTTCTGGATCGTTACGGCGCGGAAGTCGGACAGCGCGGCATCAAGCATGACGATTCCGTGCCGCTGGAGCAATATCCCGACTATCTCATCAAGGCCGTGCTCGCCACCGAGGATCGCCGCTTCTATGAACATTTCGGCATCGACGTCATCGGGACGGCGCGCGCGCTGACTGTCAACGCGCGTTCCTCGGGCGTCGTGCAGGGCGGCTCCTCCATCACCCAGCAGCTCGCCAAGAATCTCTTTCTCTCCAACGAGCGCACCATCACTCGCAAGATCAACGAGGCATTCCTCGCGCTGTGGCTGGAGCACCACCTCACCAAGCGCGAAATATTGCAGCTCTATCTCGACCGTGTCTACATGGGCGGCGGCGCCTTCGGCATTCAGGCGGCGGCGGAGTTTTATTTCGGCAAGTCGGTCAAGGACGTGACGCTCGCGGAGGCGGCGATGCTCGCGGGTCTCTTCAAGGCGCCGACGAAATACGCGCCCCACAACAATCTCCCGGCGGCCCGCTCCCGCGCCAATGACGTGCTGAACAATCTCGTCGACGCCGGCTTTATGACTCCGAGCCAGATCATCGCGGCGCAGCGCAGCCCGGCGACGCCGATCGACCGAAAGCGCGAGACGGCGCCCGACTGGTATCTCGACTACGCCTTCGGCGAAATCCGCAAGCTCGCGGCCGCCGGCAAGCTCGGCGACAATCGCGTGCTGGCGGTGCGCACGGCGCTGGACTCCAATGTGCAGAAACGCGCGGAGGAAGTGATCGAGAAAAATCTGCGCGAGCAGGGCCGCTCCTATCGCGTCAAGCAGGCCGCGATGGTGGTGATGGAGCCCGACGGCGCGGTGCGGGCTATCGTCGGCGGGCGCGACTATGGCGCGAGCCAGTTCAACCGCGCGACGGACGGCTCCCGCCAGCCGGGTTCGTCCTTCAAGCCTTACGTCTATCTGACGGCGCTGATGACCGGCAAATACAAGCCGACGACCATCGTCACCGACCGCCCGACCTGCATCGGCAATTATTGTGTCCACAATTACAGCGGCGGTTATGCCGGCTCCATGCCGCTCGCCATGGCGCTGGCGAAGTCGCTCAACACTGTTGCGATTCAGCTGTCGCAGGCTATCGGCAATGGCGACTCGCGCGTTGGCCGCGCCAAAATCATCGACACCTGCCGGCGACTTGGCATCACCACGCCGCTCGAGGACACGCCGTCGCTGCCCGTGGGGCAGAGCGACGTGATTTTGCTCGAGCATTCCGCCGCCTACGCCGCCTTCGTCAACGGCGGCAAAAAGACGACGCCCTACGCCGCCGTCGAAATCCGCAATCGTCAGGGCGAACTGCTCTATCGTCACGATCGCGACGCGCCGCCGCAGCCGCAGGCGGTTCCCTATGAGAAAGTCGTCGAGCTTGCCGGCATGATGAAAAAAGTCGTCGAGGAAGGCACCGGCAAGCGCGCCCAGCTCGGCGAGGGAATCGACGTCATCGGCAAGACCGGCACCACCAACGGCTACAAGGACGCATGGTTCTGCGGCTACTCCGGCACGATGGGCGGCTGCGTTTGGTATGGCAACGACGACAATGATCCGATGAACAACATGACCGGCGGCACGCTGCCCGCCGGCACCTGGCACGACGTCATGGCCTATGCGCATCAGGGCGTTCCGCTGAAGCCCATCGTCGGCCTGAAGCCCGATCCCAAGGCCGCGGACGCCGTCGCGGCAAATGGCGTTAAGCCGCTGGAGCTCGGCGCGCCGCAGCGCCCCGCGACCCTGTCGAAAGGGGCTGTTCAGGCGCTCGAATCCATTCAGCTGAAGATCAGGACGATCGGCGGCGGCAAGCAGAGCGCGCTGGAAGGCCCCGCGGCGCTCGCGTCGCAGGACGAGCCGCGAAACAGTTCGCATGGCTTCCGCGCCGTCGGCGGCGTAATCCAGTAAGGGCGGGACAAGGTGGCGACGAGACCCTACGCCAAATATCTGCGCGCGGCCTCGGCGATGATCGCCGGGCTTCTCCTCGGGCTGCTCGCCACGATACTGTCGCTGAATTCGGGCTACGGCTTCAACCCGCTGCGCGCCGGGCCGTGGACCGCCTGGCCGGCGGTCGGCGGCTCGGAGATCGATCCCTACGCGCGCGCCGTGGTCGCAAGGTCCGGCGAGGCGCCGCTGGGACGCGACCAGGGCCTCGCCTTCGTCGCCCAGACGGATTCGAGCGGCGCCCCGCTCGACGGCGCCTGCGATTATCAGATCGTCGATCCGCTGCCGGCCGCCCGATTCTGGACCATCGGGCTCGCGAGTCCCGGCGGCGCGCTTCTCGCCAATCCGACCGGGCGTTATGTCTTCTCCTCCGTCGATGTGCTGCGTCGAGAGGGCGGCGCTTTCGACATCGCTGTTTCGCGCGCGGCGCAGCCGGGAAACTGGCTGTCGCCGGGCGAGACGCGCAATTTCGTCATCATGCTGCGCCTCTACGACACGTCGCTCGACGTCGACGCGCGGCCCGATCCCGCATCTTTTCCCAAAATCACGAAACTGCGTTGCGCATGAACATTCCTGATCGCTATCTCGATCTCATTCCCTGGGCGATCGCGACGCTGCTCATCGCGGGAATCGTGCATATCGTTTCCGTGCTGCTGATGCCGACGGTCGCGCCGCGTGACGCCTTTGCGCGTCTCGCCGAGGCAGCCAACGCCGGCGAAGCGCGCAACGGGCTCGTGCTCCTGCCGCCCATGGCGCCGGGCTCGGAGGTTCTGCCTTTCGAGGATCCCGCGTTTGCCGAAGGCGTCTGCGTCTATGATCTCGCCAAAGGCCCAATTCGGGTCAGCGCGCCGGCGGATGGCGAGGATTTTCTCGCGTTGTCTTTCCACGCTGGCGCCGGGCGCATCTATCACGCGATCACCGACCGCTCCGCGATCAAGGGCAAGATCGACATCGTGATCGGCGACGCGCGGCAGATCGAGGCTTTGGAGGCCAATGACGACGAGGACGCGCCGCCGCAGGAGGTGCGTCTCACCGCGCCGACGAAGCGCGGCTTCGTGCTGGCGCGCTCCTTCGCGAAGCGCGCGTCCGATCAGGAGCGCGCGCGCAACCGGCTGGGTTCGATTCGCTGCGAAAGCTTCGAACTGCCGAAAGAGTGACGCCTGTTATCTTGCGCGAATGCGGCGACAGGAAATGACGCGCGCCGCCCCGATCAGTTGCCTTCGGTCGGCAGACCGGGGATCGGCAGAATTTCGATGCCCTCTTCGAGCAACGCCTTCGCTTCCTCGTAGGTCGCGCGGCCGCGGATGGCGCGGCGCTCGACCTCGCCGTCCTCCATCTTGCGCGCCTCGTCGGAGAAGCGGTCGCCGACGTCTTCCGTTCCGGCGATGACTTTCTCGCGCAATTCGCTGATCAGCGCGCGCATCCTCTCCGCCTCGGCCTCGCGGCCGCGGGCGATATGTGGCGCCATCACGCCGCGCGTGACCTTCGTGGAGTTGCAGAAGGGGCAGGAGACGAGCCCGCTCCCGGCCTGCGACTCGAAGGAGGCGCTGTCGCGAAACCAGCTGTCGAAGTTGTGGCCGTCGTCGCAGATGAGCGAATAATGAATCACGACGCGACTCCGGCCGCCAGCAGAGGATCGAGCTCGCCCCGACTGTCGAGCGCGTATAGATCGTCGCAGCCGCCGATGTGCCTGTCGTCTATGAAGATTTGAGGCACCGTCGTGCGCCCCCCCGCGCGCACGCTCATGCGCTGGCGCCCCTCGGGGTCGCCGGCGACGGAGATTTCCTCGAAGGCTGCGCCCTTTTGCGTCAGCAGCTTCTTGGCGGCGATGCAATAGGGGCAGGTCGGCGTGGTGTAGATTTCGATGCGGGCCATTGCGATTCTGAGCTTTCGGTTGCGGCTGCTTATACGCTTGGACTTAGCCCGTTGTCACGGCCCGCGCGAAGACCAGCAGATCAACCCGCGCCGCGCCGGCCTTCAGCAGGGCGCGCGCGGCGGCGTTGGCGGTCGCGCCGGTCGTCAGGACGTCGTCGACGAGCACGACATTCTGGCCTTTCAGCAGGGCGGCGCGCTCGGGGTCCACGCGAAAGGCGCCGGAAAGATTGGCGGCGCGCTGGGCGCGGGAGAGGCCCACCTGCGGGGCTGTCGGCTTGACCCGCATCAGCGCCATGGTCTCGACGGGCGCGCCGCATTCGCGCGAGACGACATTGGCCAGCGCCGCCGACTGGTTGAAACGGCGAGCTATCAGCCGCAGCCGATGGAGCGGGATCGGCGCGAGAACGTCGGCGTCGGAGAGAATGTCGGCGCCCGCGCGCGCCATCCAGCGGCCCATGGGGCCGGCCAGCTCCAGCCTGTCGTAATATTTCAGCCGATGCGCGAGCGAGCGGGCCTTGTCGCTGTCATAGCGCGCAACCGCCCGGGCGCGATGGAAAACCGGCGGATTGGCGGCGGCCTCTGGCGAGATCAGGCCCGGCTGATCGAGATCGCGCTCGAAGGGCGTACCGAGCCGCTCGCAGAACGGCCGCTCGATGAAGGCGATGTCGCTCCAGCAGGCTGCGCAGAGCGCCCCATTCTGCGCCACCGCCTTGCGACAGACGAGGCAGGACGGCGGATAGACGAGATCGAGCAGCGCGGCGCCCGCGCGGCGGGCCAGATCGGGAAGGCCGCCGAGCGCCGGAGTCATCCCAGAAGGCCGCCCGGCGCGGGCGCCAGCGGGTTGTTGGTCAGCGCTTCGGCGTCGGGCCGGTCCATCGCCGGACGGTTGATCAGCGCGCCATAGAGGCCGTGAACGAAGCCCTCGTCGAGATCCTTGACGATGAAGACGATCCGGGTGCGGCGATCCTCGTCCGGCCAGGCGTCGAGCCGGTGCGGCGGATGGAAGACATGCTGCACGCCATGGATCACCACCGGACGCGAGGGATCGTCCGAAAGACCGACGATCCCCTTGACGCGCAGCAGCCTGGGCCCGTGGGTGTGGCGCAGCAGATCGATGAAGACGTCAAAGGAGGCAGGCGTCAGCGGCGTGTCGCCCGAGAGGCAGAAGGCGCGGATGTGATCGTCGTGGCGGTTGACGTCGATCTGGCGGCGCTCGTGATGATGGCGT
This sequence comes from Methylocystis sp. ATCC 49242, assembly GCF_000188155.2. Classification (NCBI taxonomy): domain Bacteria; kingdom Pseudomonadati; phylum Pseudomonadota; class Alphaproteobacteria; order Hyphomicrobiales; family Methylocystaceae; genus Methylocystis; species Methylocystis sp. ATCC 49242. The sequence goes on along the minus strand of NZ_KE124774.1, from coordinate 1,650,066 downwards.
CCGTGGTCATGGCCGTGATGATGACCGTGATCGTGATCATGTCCGTGATCGTGCCTGTGGTCATGCGCTTCCTGCACAGCCTCGGCGTTCAGCCACTCTTTCACGCGCGGCGTCTTGGTCGCGGGATCATAGAGGCCGCAGTCGAGCAGGGCCTCGGGCGTCGCCTCCCCGTCGGCGGCTATAAGCAGCCTTGCGCCGGGATTGAGCGCTTTCAGACGCGTGGCGAGACTTTCGAAACGCGCGCGGCCATCGGGAAGGTCGGTCTTGGTGATGACCAGACGATCCGCGACGGCGGCCTGTTTCACCGCCTCCTCATGCGCGTCCAGCGTCCCCTCGCCGTTCACGGCGTCGACGACGGTCACGACGCCGTCGAGCCGGTATCGCAGCATCAGATAGGGGTGATACATGATCGAGTGCAGGATCGGCGCGGGATCGGCGAGGCCCGTCGTCTCCAGAACCACGCGGCGGAAGGGCTTGATGCGGCCGTTGTCGAGGCGGCGCAGCAGATCTTCCAGCGTGTTCACCAGATCGCCGCGGATCGTGCAGCAGACGCAGCCCGAACTCATCAGCACCATGTCGCCCTCGACTTTCTCGATGAAGAGATGATCGAGGCCGATCTCGCCGAACTCGTTGATGAGAACCAGCGTGTCGGCGAGGGCCGGCGAGGCGAGGAGCCGGTTGAGAAGCGTCGTCTTTCCGGCGCCGAGAAAGCCGGTTAGGAGTGTCAGGGGAACAGGCGGCGGCGGCCGCCGCGCCAAAACTGACGGGTCGTCGCTCACTGCGTCTTTTCCTGCGCGGCCGGTTTCGGCTTGGTGGCGGCCGTCTTTGCGGCCGAAGGCTTAGCGGCCGCGGGCTTCGCGTCAGCCTTCCCGGCGGTCTTCGGTTTGGCGGCGTTGTCCTTCGGGGCGGCCGGATTACCGGCGGCGTTCTTGTCCGCCGCAGGCTTGCCTGCAGCCGGCTTTGCGGCCGTCTTCGTGCTCGACCTGGCTGGAGTCTTCGCGGTCGAGGCCTTGGTCGACCCCTTGGCCTTGCTCTTTTCGGCTACGCCCTCAGCGGCCGCATTGTCGTTCGCGGGATCCTGGATGATCCTCTCGGCCGGCGCGTCGACGGCGCGCGCGGACTGGCGCTTGCCATGCTTGCCACGCCGCATCGACGTAGCGTCAGGCGCGGCGCGGCTGATCGGCGAGGCCTCGCCATTGGCCGGCGTCTGGCTGTCGTTCGCATAGGCGGCGAGATCGGGCTGCTCGCCGATCGGCGCCCCCGGCGCGCGGGCGCGCGCCACCGGGCCGGCGTAACCCGGAGCCCGACCGGCGTAAACCTGCACCGGCGTGAACTGCGGGCGAGGCAAGTGGGCGATTTCCCTCACACTGATGCGCTGCGTGCCGGCGCCCATGGAGTCGAGAAGCGGAATGCCTGTCGGCGCGGAGCCGACGGGAATCGACATGTCCTCGACCTCCGCCATGAATTCGGCGGTGGCCGCGCCGCGATTGCGGCAGACCTTGTCGCGCATGTCGGGCGCGGCCGTCGGGCCGACGCTCGGAAGGGAGGCGAGCGTGCCGATGGGCGAACCGGTCTGGAAGGCGCGGTCGAGCAGCGCCGCGGCTTTCGCGGTGCGCGCGGCGGCGGAAGGGGCGCCCAGCACGACGGCGATGAGGCGCTGGCCGCCATGGGTGGCGGAAGCCACGAGATTGAATCCGGCGGGGCAGGTGAAACCCGTCTTCATGCCGTCGGCGCCGGGATAGCGGCCGAGCAGGCCGTTGTGGGTCGGATGGACTCTGCCGCCGATCTGCATGGCCCCGATGTTGAAAAGATAGGCGTATTCGGGAAATTGCAGGTAAAGCGCGCGGCCCAGGATCGCGAGGTCGCGGGCGGAGGTGACCTGCCGCGAGTCGGGAAGTCCGTTGGGGTTGACCCATTGCGACTGGGTCATGCCCAGATTGGCGGAAGCGCGGTTCATCTCGTCCGCGAAGGCCTCGACCGATCCGGACACGCCTTCGGCGATGGCGACGGCGATGTCGTTGGCCGACTTCACCATCAGCATGATGAGCGCATTGTGCAGGGTGACTTCCGAACCCGCCCGGAAGCCCATCTTCGACGGCGCCATGCGGCAGGCGCGCGGCGACATCATTAATGGCGTGTCCATCGAGATGCGGCCCGCGCGCACGGCGTCGAGCGCGACATAGGCCGTCATCAGCTTGGTGAGCGAAGCCGGATACCACGAGGCGGTGGCCTGATCCTGCTCCAGGACCTGTCCGGAGGCGACGTCGATGACCAGCGACGGGGTGGCGCCGGCGCGTCCGGCCGTGACGACCGCTGCAAGGAATATCGCAAGCGCGCCGAAACGACGAAGTCTCTTCATTTTCGTCATTGGCAAATATCTCTCGGGGTCTGGCCAGTCTATCCCATCGGCCGCGGGAGCATATTGACCCACGGAAGATGGGTTAAATATGTGTAAATTGTGACCGCGCCTCACATTCTATATGACAACGGCCCTGTTGCGAGCGTTACCATAAGTGGGCCGACTCTGTCGTTTTGCTGCAAATTTGCACGCAATTTCCGCGCAAATGTGTTATTGGAGGCGCGCAGCGTATCGTCATGAAGCGCGGGCGCGCCGCCGACCCTCGGGCGTGACCTTGCAGTGTGTCTCGGGCCCAAAAGACTTTGCGCGGCGGCCGCGGCGCGCGCGGGCATCGGAACGCTGACAGTGATCGAAAAACTCGAATTTCTTATTTCCGTCTCCGCCGAGAAGAGCTTCTCTCGCGCGGCGGAGCTTTGCGGCGTCACCCAGCCGACGCTGTCGGCGGGCATCAAACAGCTCGAGGATTCTCTCGGCGTGCTGCTCGTCAACCGCTCTTCGCGCTTCCACGGCCTCACGGCGGAAGGCGAGCGGGTTCTGGAGTGGGCCAAGCGAATCGTCGGCGACGCCCGGGCCATGCGGCAGGACGTGCGCAGCATGAAGGAGGGCCTCACCGGCCAGCTCAAGATCGCCGTCATTCCGACGGCGCTCGGCATCGTGTCGACCCTGACGACACCCTATCGGGAAAAGCATCCGGGGGTCAGCTTCACCGTGTTTTCGGCCTCGTCGGCGGAAGTGCTGGCCATGCTCGACAATCTCGAGATCGACGCCGGAATCACCTATCTCGACAACGAACCGCTCGGCCGCGTGCGCACCGTGCCCATGTGTCAGGAGCGCTACCGCCTGCTGACCTTCGCCGACAATCCGCTGGGCGACCGGGAGCGCGTCACCTGGGCCGAGGTCGGCCGCATCGACTTGTGCCTGCTGACGCCCGATATGCAGAACCGGCGCATCATTGATCGCCTGATCCAGAGCGCGGGCGAAGAGGCTGCGCCGATTCTCGAGTCGGATTCGGTGATTCTGCTTTTCGACCACGTAAAGTCCGGCCGCTGGGCGACAGTGCTGCCGGAAAAGCTCGCCAAGACGCTGGGCGTGACCGCGCCGTTGCGTTCGATCCCCATCGTCGAGCCCGAAGCCGTGTACGAAATCGGCCTTGTCGCCCCGCAGCGCGACCCCGTGATTCCATTGGTCGCGGCGTTGGTCGCGGAGGCCAAAACCCTTGCCGAAAGCGGCGTTTTGGACAGTTGATAGGCAACCCCTATCGAGCAACGAATGTCCGGTATTGATCGCAGCGGCAAATTCCGGCACTGTCCGTGGAAACAATCTAAAGAACGGCGGTCGCGAAAGCGAAACGCCCGGAACGGGAAGGGAAGAAATGGCTGGCGCTGCTCCGTATAGCGACGAGCGGGCGCGGGAGATCATCGCGGCCCATATGGGTCTCGAAGGGCCCGCCCTGCCCATTTTGCATGCGTTAATGGCGGAATTCGGCCACGTGCCGGAGGCCGCCGTCCGGGAAATGGCCGAGGCGTTGAACATCACCCGCGCGGAAATGCATGGCGTCGTGACCTTCTATCACGACTTCCATCGGGAGCCGCATGGGCGTCACACGCTCAAGATCTGCCGCGCCGAATCGTGCCAATCCATGGGCGCGGAGAAGCAGGCGAAGGATTTCCTGGCCAAGCTGAAGCTCGAATGGGGGCAGACGACGCCTGATGGCTCGCTGACCGTCGAGCCGGTTTATTGCCTGGGTCTGTGCGCCCATAGCCCGTCGGCGCTATTTGACGGTGAGCCGATCGGATGCGTCGACGCTGCGAAGCTCGATGAAATCGTCGCGGAGGCCAAGGGCTGATGACGAAGATCTACATTCCGCTGGATATGGCCGCCGTGGCGATGGGCGCCGATCGCCTCGCCGCCGCCATCGCAAAAGAAGCCGCCGCGCGCGGCGAGTCCGTCGAGATCGTCAGGAACGGCTCGCGCGGCATGCTCTGGCTCGAACCCCTGGTGGAGGTCCAGACGGCTGCGGGCCGCATCGGCTACGGGCCGGTTTCGCTCAAGGACGTCGGCTCGCTGTTCGACGCCGGCTTTCTGACTGGCGGCGCCCATGCGCTGAACATCGGCAAGGTCGACGACCATCCCTGGATGAAGCGCCAGAACCGCATCACCTTCGCGCGCTGCGGCGTCATCGACCCGTTGTCGATCGCGGAATATGAGGCTCATGGCGGCGGCGCGGGTCTCGCGCGCGCCTTCCAGATCGGGCCGGCGGCGACGATAGAGGAAGTCGCCAAGTCCGGCCTGCGGGGCCGCGGCGGCGCCGGCTTCCCGACCGGCATCAAATGGAAGACGGTGGCGGACGCGCCGGCGGACCAGCGCTATGTCGTGGTCAACGCCGACGAGGGCGACTCGGGCACTTTCGCCGATCGCATGATCATGGAAGGCGATCCATTGTCGCTGATCGAAGGCATGATCATCTGCGGCTACGCCATCAACGGAACCAAGGGCTACGTCTATCTGCGCTCGGAATATCCGGTGGCAGCGAAGGTCTTCCAGGCGGCGATCGACGTCGCCCGCAAGGCCGGCTGGCTGGGCGACAATGTCCGCGGCTCCGGCTTCAAGTTCGACATCGAACTGCGCATCGGCGCGGGCGCCTATGTCTGCGGCGAGGAGACCTCGCTGCTCGAGAGCCTCGAGGGCAAGCGCGGCATCGTCCGCGCCAAGCCGCCGCTGCCGGCGCATGAGGGTCTTTTCGGCAAGCCTACGGTTGTAAACAACGTCCTGTCGATGGCGACCACGCCGATGATTCTCGAGAAGGGGGCGCAGCATTACGCCGATCTCGGCGTCGGCCGTTCGCGTGGCACCATGCCGCTGCAGATCGCCGGCAATGTGAAGTATGGCGGCCTGTTCGAGACCGATTTCGGCATCCCCCTGGGCGAGATCGTCAACGACATCGCCGGCGGCACGCGCTCGGGCCGTCCGGTCCGCGCGGTGCAGGTCGGCGGCCCGCTCGGCGCCTATGTGCCCGTTTCGCTGTTCGATCTGCCGTTCGACTATGAAGCTTTTGCGGCCAAGGACAGCCTCATCGGCCACGGCGGCCTCGTGATCTTCGACGACACGGTCGACATGGCGTGGATGGCGCGCTTCGGCATGGAGTTCTGCGCCATCGAAAGCTGCGGCAAGTGCACGCCCTGCCGCATCGGCTCGACCCGCGGCGTCGAGACGATCGACAAGATTCGCAAGGGCGAGAATGTCGAAGCGAATATCGAATTGTTGAAAGACCTGTGCCACACGATGAAGTTTGGCTCGCTCTGCGCGCTGGGCGGCTTTGCTCCTTATCCGGTTGAAAGCGCGCTTCGTCACTTCCCTGAGGACTTCCACAAGCCGGCCCTTGAAGCCGCTGCCGAGTGAGGTATCCGACCATGACGCTTATCAAGGAAACCGATTACGGAACGCCCGAGTCCAAATCCGAAAAGATGGTCACGCTGACCATTGACGGTAAGAGCGTCACCGTTCCCGAAGGGACGTCGATCATGCGCGCGGCGATGGAGATCGGGACCGAGATCCCGAAGCTCTGCGCCACCGACAGCATCAAGGCTTTCGGCTCCTGCCGCCTTTGCGTCATCGAGGTCGAGGGCCGCAACGGCACGCCGGCCTCCTGCACGACGCCGGTCGCGCCGGGCATCTCCGTCAAGACGCAGACGCCGCGTCTCGCCGCCATCCGTCGCGGCGTGATGGAGCTCTATATTTCGGACCATCCGCTCGACTGCCTCACCTGCGCCGCCAACGGCGACTGCGAGCTGCAGGACATGGCGGGCGCTGTCGGCCTGCGCGACGTGCGCTATGGCTATGACGGCGCCAACCACGTTTTCGCCCGCAACAACGGCGAGGTGAACTTCGACTGGAAGCCGAAGGACGAGTCGAACCCATATTTCACCTATGACCCGTCGAAGTGCATCGTCTGTAACCGCTGCGTGCGCGCCTGCGAGGAAGTGCAGGGCACTTTCGCGCTGACGATCTCCGGACGCGGTTTCGACAGCCGCGTGTCCCCCGGCATGGACGAAGCGTTCATGGAGTCGGAATGCGTGTCCTGCGGCGCCTGTGTCCAGGCCTGTCCGACCGCGACGCTCACCGAGAAATCCGTCATCGCCATCGGCCAGCCGGAGCACTCGGAAGTCACCACCTGCGCCTATTGCGGCGTCGGCTGCACCTTCAAGGCCGAGATGCGCGGCGAGGAAATCGTTCGCATGGTGCCCTGGAAGGACGGCAAGGCCAATCACGGCCACAGCTGCATCAAGGGCCGCTTCGCCTATGGCTACGCCCATCATGGCGATCGCATCCTGAACCCGATGATCCGCGAGTCGATCGACGAGCCGTGGCGCGTCGTTTCCTGGGACGAGGCTCTGACGTTCGCTGCTGATCGCCTGAAGGCCGTCCAGCAGAAATACGGCCGCAATTCGGTCGGAGCCATTACCTCGTCGCGTTGCTCGAACGAGGAGACCTATCTCGTTCAGAAGCTCGTCCGCGCCGGCTTCGGCAACAACAACGTCGACACCTGCGCCCGCGTCTGCCACTCGCCGACGGGCTATGGCCTCAACCAGGCGTTCGGAACCTCCGCCGGCACGCAGGACTTCGACTCGGTCGACGAGGCGGACGTCATCCTCGTCATCGGCGCGAATCCGACCGACGCCCATCCGGTGTTCGGTTCGCGCATGAAGAAGCGCCTGCGCGAAGGCGCCAGACTGATCGTCATCGATCCGCGCCGCATCGATCTCGTGCGGTCGCCCCATATCGAGGCGGACTACCACCTGCCGCTGAAGCCCGGCACGAATGTCGCCATGGTGACGGCTCTGGCGCATGTGATCGTCAAGGAAGGCCTCGTCAATGAAGCCTTCGTGCGCGAGCGCTGCGACTGGGACGAGTTCCAGGCGTGGGCTGACTTCGTCGCCCAGGACCGCAACAGCCCGGAGGCGCTCGAAGCCACTCTCGGCGTTTCGGCCGCCGACATCCGCGGCGCGGCGCGGCTCTACGCCACGGGTGGCAATGCGGCCATTTACTATGGCCTCGGCGTGACGGAGCATTCGCAGGGCTCGACGACCGTCATGGGCATCGCCAATCTCGCCATGGCGACCGGCAATCTTGGCCGCCGCGGCGTCGGCGTGAACCCGCTGCGTGGTCAGAACAATGTCCAGGGCTCCTGCGACATGGGCTCGTTCCCGCACGAGCTGCCGGGCTACCAGCACATTTCCGGCGAAAAGGCCCGCGCGGTCTTCGAGGCGGACTGGGGCGTCAAGCTCGACAATGAGCCGGGCCTGCGCATTCCCAACATGTTCGACGCGGCGATCGAGGGCGTGTTCAAGGGCCTTTACGTGCAGGGCGAGGACATTCTGCAGTCCGACCCCGACACGCGCCATGTCTCGGCGGCTCTTGCCAACATGGAATGCGTGATCGTGCAGGACCTGTTCCTTGTGGAGACGGCGAATTACGCGCATGTCTTCCTGCCGGGCGCGACCTTCCTCGAAAAGGACGGCACCTTCACCAATGCGGAGCGCCGCATCCAGCGCATTCGCAAGGTGATGAGCCCGAAGAACGGCTATGGCGACTGGGAGGTTACCCAGCTCCTTGCCAATAAGCTCGGCATGAACTGGAACTATGCGAACCCGTCCGAGATCATGGACGAGATCGCGCGCCTCACGCCGTCCTTCCGCAACGTCTCTTACGAGATGCTCGATCGCGAGGGCTCCGTGCAGTGGCCGTGCAACGACGCGGCGCCGGAAGGCATGCCGATCATGCACATCAACGGCTTCGCGCGCGGCAAGGGCAAGTTCGTCATCACCGAATATGTCCCGACGGACGAGAAGGTGGGTCCGCGCTTCCCGCTGCTGCTCACCACGGGCCGAATCCTGTCGCAGTACAACGTGGGCGCGCAAACGCGCCGCACCGAGAACAGCCAGTGGCATCCGGAAGACATTCTGGAGATCCATCCGCATGACGCGGAGGACCGTGGCGTTTGCGACGGCGATTGGGTGCGCGTGCAGAGCCGGGCCGGTGAAACCACGCTGCGCGCCAAGATCACCGATCGCGTGGCGCCGGGCGTCGTTTACACGACCTTCCACCATCCGATGACCCAGGCCAATGTCGTCACCACCGACAATTCGGACTGGGCCACCAACTGCCCCGAATACAAGGTGACCGCCGTTCAGATTTCGCCTTCCAACGGCCCCACCGAGTGGCAGGAGAAGTATCGCGAGCTGTCGGAGCAGAGCCGGCGCATCGCGACCGCAATCGACGCGGCTGAATGACCGAAACGCCGTCGCCGACGCTGAGGGTGGAATGCCTCGCGCGCCGTCACGATGTGACGGCGCGGGGGGTGCGGGTCATCCCTGAGGAAACCCCGATCGCCTTCACTTATGGCGGCTCGACTCATGCGGTGATGATGGCGACGCCGGCCGACCTCGAAGATTTCGCGGTCGGCTTCGCTTTGACAGAAGGGCTGGTCGACACCGCGGAAGAGGCGGGCGAGGTAGAAATCCTTGCGTCCGAAGCGGGCGTGGAGCTCCGCGCCTGGCTCAAGGGCGGGCGTCAGGAAGCCTATTCGGAGCGCCGCCGCTCGATGGCCGGTCCCACCGGCTGCGGCCTTTGCGGCATCGAAAGCCTGGAGGCCGCCACACGAAGCCTTCCGGTCATCGACAACGCGCTCACGATCCACGCGGAGGCGCTGATCGAGGCCATGGAACGTTTGCCTGCCGCGCAGAAGATCAATCAGGAGACGCGCGCCGTTCACGCCGCAGCTTTCTGGAACCCGGCCACGGGCGCGCTGATCGTGCGTGAGGATGTCGGCCGCCACAATGCGCTCGACAAACTCGCCGGCGCCCTCGCCCGGCAGGCGATCGCAGCGTCGCAGGGCGTGGTGCTGATGACGAGCCGCGTTTCCGTGGAGCTCGTTCAGAAGGCCGCCCGAATGGGCGCGCCGATCATCGCCGCCGTCTCGGCGCCGACCGCGCTAGCCGTTCGCAACGCCGAAAAATGCGGTATCACGCTCGTCGCCGTCATGCGCGGCCGTGACTTCGAAATCTTCACCCATCCAGGACGCATTCTCGAACAGGCTGCAGCTCATGTCGCATAATTCGGTCGACAAACTTGTTAAAATGGCCAATCAGATCGGTCAGTTCTTCGGCGCGCAGGCTCAAGACACGGCCGCCGGCATGGCGGACCATCTGGTGAAGTTTTGGGATCCGCGCATGCGCGCAGCGATTATCGAGCATGTCGATCACGGCGGCGCAGGGCTCGATCCGATTGCGATCGATGCGGTCAAGCGCCTCGCCCATTCAGGACATATTCTCGAACAGGTCTCAGCTCATGTCGCATAATTCGGTCGACAAACTTGTTAAGATGGCCAACCAGATTGGTCAGTTCTTCGGCGCACAGACGCACGACACGGCCGCCAGCATGGCGGACCATCTGACGAAGTTCTGGGATCCGCGCATGCGCGCGGCGATTATCGACCATGTCAATCACGGCGGCGCGGGGCTCGATCCCGTCGCTCTCGAGGCGGTCAAGCGCCTGTCTCACCCATCGGGAACGGCGGGCTCGGATTTGCGCTGCGGTCATGGCGGAGAGGACGGCTGAGCGACGTATCGGGGGGCGTTTCCGCCTCGTGATTGTCCAGCGTACCACACGGGCCGAATGAGTGCGATCGGACCCGCTCCGCGCGGGCATTTGAATCTTTTGCGCGCGAGAAGCGATGGACGCGCGACGCATCCTCCTTTAGGCCGTATGCCGCCGCCGCCCCCTCACGATTCCCGATCAGAATGAGCGACCAATGACCGACGCGATCTGCCCCTGCCGCGCCAAGGACGAGAATCCGAAATCCTACTCGGAATGTTGCGCGCCCTATATCGAGGAAGGCAAGCCCGCGCCGACCGCGGAAGCCCTGATGCGTTCGCGTTATACGGCGTTCGCGCTCGGCAAGATCGACCATCTGGTCGAGACCCTGGCGCCGGGCACGCGCGATGACTTCGATCGCAAGGCGATCACCCATTGGTCCCGTTCGTCGCAATGGCTCGGTCTCGAAATACTCTCGACCGAACAGGGCGGGGCCGAGGATGAGACGGGCTACGTCGAATTCGTCGCGCATTTCGTCAACGACGGACAGCGTCACGCGCATCGGGAGCGTTCGCTCTTCCGCAAGGAAGATGGCCGCTGGTATTTTCTCGAAGAGGCAAATCGCAAGAACGCGCCGATCGTCAAGGGCGCCCAGCCCGGGCGCAACGACCCCTGTCCCTGCGGCTCCGGCAAGAAATACAAAAAGTGCTGCGGAGCGGCCGCCTGATTTCCCGCCAATTCGGCCTGTCAATGGCGGGAACAAAATGTGCATGAAGGCGGGGTAAAAGTGTACCGGTCTGGTTTCGAGAAAAGGGCCGCACGGCCCTTGTAGTTTAGTTGACGCGCGCTTTGAGGCGCGCGGAGCGTAGCGCAGCGCGGTTCAACGCGCGCGACGGCGATCAGTTCGTCGTGTCGGCGCCTCCTTTGTCGATTGCGGGCGCGTCGGGGAGATCGCGGTTTCGCCGTTGCGCTTTCTTTGCGGTCGAGAGGCGATAGCTCCCGCCGTTCATTTCCAGAATGTGGACATGATGGGTGAGCCGGTCGAGCAATGCGCCGGTGAGACGCTCGGAGCCAAACACCGACGTCCATTCATCAAAGGGCAGATTGCTGGTCACCAGCGTCGCACCGCGTTCATAGCGCTGGCTGAAGACCTCGAAGAGCAGCTCTGAGCCGACCGCCGTGAACGGCGCATAGCCCAGCTCGTCGACGATCAGCAGTTTGACGGTGTTGAGATGCTTTTGCAGCGCGCGCAGGCGGCGCTCGTCGCGCGCCTCCATCAGTTCGTGCACAAGAGCCGCGGCGGTCGTGAACGCGACGCTGAACCCCTTCTGGCAGGCGGCGAGCCCCAGGGCGAGCGCGACGTGGGTCTTCCCCGTTCCGCTTGGCCCAAGGGCGATGCAGTTCTGTCGCTTCTCGATCCATTCGCACCGCGCCAGCTCCAGCACGAGCGGCTTGTTGAGTGAAGGCTGGGCGGTAAAGTCAAATGTGTCGAGGCTTTTGACCTGCGTAAAGCGCGCCAGCCGGATGCGGCGCTCGACATTGCGCCGCTCGCGATCAATGCGCTCCAGTTCGCACAGGCGTAGCAGATAGCGCGGGTAATCGGCGCGGTCCTGCGCCGACTCCAGCGCCACCTTCTCATATTCGCGCGCGAAGGTGGGAAGCTTCAGCGCCTTGAGATGATTACCCAGCAGCACCTGCGGCGCGACGATCGTCTGCGAACCTGGCTCATGCGAGATGGTCATGCCGGACCTCCCGCGGTCGTCTCCATGACGCCCGCGATGACGCTCGCGCCGGCGACGAGCCCGAGATAGGCGCGCGGATCCGTCGCGCCGACCGTAGCCGCCGGCAGGTAGGGGTAGAATGTCAGATCGAGCCGCGCGGGCCGGTTCTCCAGCCTGGCCAGCAGCAGCATCTTCACTGCGTCAAAGCTGATCGCGCCAAGACGCAGCGCCTCCGCGACCGCCTGTTCGACCTGATGCTGATGAAAGTCCTCCATCAGCCGCAGCACCTGGATGAACTCGCGGCGCCCGCTATTCCCCATGCGCGCCTCCATCAGCCGCCGCAGACGATGCACGCAGTCGGCAAGCCGCCAGTCGTCGAGTGGCGCGGCCTGATCGAGCGCGCGGCTCTTGTGTTCGAGTAAAGCGAGATAATGCAGCGGGTTGTAGATGAACTCGGCCTTGCCGTAGCTGCGCGCATGCACGGCGATGGTCTCCCCGCCGCAGACAATCTCGACCCGATCGACATAGCCCTTGGCCAGCACCTCCCGATGGCCGAAGCGCATCGGGACCGAGTAATCGTTGTTGCGGTAGCGCACCAGCGCCATCGACGACACGCGCGTCGCGACCTTGTGACAGGCGTCATAGGGAGCCGGCGGCGCCGGCAGGAATGCCGCCATATCCGCCTGCATGCGTTCGCCGATCGGCGTCGACTGGCCGCGCAGGATCGCCCGCCGTCGTTTCGTGCAGGCGTCCAGGAACCTCGCGTTCAGCGCCTCGAAACTCTCCGCCACGGGCAGTGGCGTCATGAAGTTGCGCCGGACATAGCCGACAAGCCCCTCGACCTTGCCCTTGTCATTCCCCTTGCCGGGCCGGCCAAAGCGATCAGCAAAAAGGTAATGGCTCTGGAGTTCCGCAAACATTTGCGAACGCAGACGCTCTCCACCCTTCACGATCCTGGCGACCGCGAGACGCGTATTGTCGTAAAGAATGGACTGGGGGACGCCGCCAAAGAAGGCGAAGGCCGCGACATGGCCGTCGCAGAAGGCTTCCGCCGTCTCCGCCGGATAGGCCTTGACGAAGCAGCCGTCCGAATGCGGCAGGTCCATGCAAAAATAATGAAAGCGGACCTTCCTGCCGGCGATATAGGCGTCCGCCTCGCCAAAATCCGCCTGCGCATTCCCCGGTCGATGGCTGAGTGGAATAAACATCTCGCGCGACCGCAACTGCGCCTGCGCGACATATTCCCGGACGATCGTGTAACCGCCGGAAAACCCTTCTTCGTCCCGCAGCCGTTCGAATATCCGCTGTGCCGTATGACGCTGCTTGGCGTGAACAAGCCGATCATCCGCCAGGACCTTGTCGATCCAGGCCATATACGGCCCCAGCTTCTTCGAGATCGGCCGCTCCCGACGCCGATACCCCGGCGGAACCGAATATTGAAGCATCTTCGTGATCGTATTGCGGTGCACGCCGAAGCGCCTGGCCGCTTCCCGCCGGCTCAGCCCTTCCGCCATCACCGCGCGTCTCACCCGGGCATAGAGTTCCACTGTGAACATCCTTTCGGCCTCTCCATGCCAGTCGATGACATCGAGTTCGGCCTATCAGGACCGGTACACTTTTGCGCCGCCGTCACAGCAGCCCCCAAAGCCGGTTCAGTGGTACACTTCGCCGCCGCTGTTCATACGGCCGGAAGCCATTTTCGCCGGATCGACGTCAGTAGGGTAATTGACGACCCCCGCCTCTCGGGCGCGGCCGCCTCGCGATGCGAGCTTTCATCGACTGTAATTCGAGTGCAGAAGCGGCCTCGGAACAATCCGGCGCCGTGTATGAAATCGCGTTAAGCCGGTATTAAGCGCGTTGGGGCTTTTTACTACCCGTCGCCGCGAGTTGCTGTATTGTCGCGATGTCGGCAACGTCGTTTGAAACTGAATTTCACGAACGACTGTCGATCATTACTTCGGATCGGGCCAGAAAGCCCGTGGCATGACGCCAAATTCCGTCGAGCCGGTGTAACTCCGGTATGTCCCTTCGAAATCAATCCAACAAGGGATCGACGACCATGGCTAGCATTCTTGTTAACCCCTCCGCCATTACCGCCCTGCAGTCGCTGCGCAACACGCAGTCGGCTCTCAACACGACCCAGAAAGAGATCTCGACCGGCCTCAAGATTTCGAGCGCCGCCGAGAACGCCTCGACCTGGGCGATCGCCGAGTCGATGAAGTCTGACAAGGGCGTGCTCTCGACGATCAGCGACTCGCTCTCCGGCGCCAAGTCTGTCCTCAATGTCGCGACCGCCGCCGTGAAAAGCGCGATCTCGGTCATGAACGACATCAAGAACGCTGTCGCACAGGCGCAGCAGCCCGGCGCTGATCAGGCCAAGATCCTGACGAGCCTTCAGCAGCTCGGCAGCCAGCTCTCGAGCGTCGTGTCTTCCGCGACCTTCACGGGTCTCAACGTCACGGACGGTTCGCTCACGAGCCCGGTGAGCTTCATCGCCTCCTACAATAACGGCGGCGGCACGGCGGCGTCGGTGGTCGGCACGATCGACCTCACCGTCACTGACCTCATCAATACCGGCGGCACCGGCATTCTGGAGGCGGCTCAGGCGACCGGCTCGACCGCGGCGACCGACTTCACCGGCCTCACCGCAGCTGATCTAGCCGCGGCGACGATCGCGGACACACTGTCCAACGCCGACAAGGCGATCGCCGATCTGACGACCTATGCGGCTGAAATCGGCGCGACGGTTGCGCGCGTGTCGCAGCAGAACGAATTCATCGACACGATGAAGGATGCGCTGACGACCGGCGTGTCCTCGCTTGTGGACGCCGACATGAATGAGGCTTCGACGCGCCTGCAGGCGCTGCAGACCCAGCAGCAGCTCGGCGTGCAGTCGCTGTCGATCGCCAACCAGAATGCGCAGATGATCCTGAAGCTGTTCCAGTAAGTCTCGTCGCGTGACTTCCGGGGCCGGGCCTTTATCAGCTCGGCCCCGGTTGTTCTGAGAAGCAAATAGTTAACGCGCGTTAACCATTGTTAAGAAAGGATTTACGCGGCGAATTTGCGGGCCGGGGCAACTCTCGCGCAAGGCCGCGCGAGGAGTGTGATGTTGAACGAGGCAGAAAGGAATCAAGCCTTCGCCATGGACCGCATCACGCTACTTCTGGATAATCTCAAGGCGCTGGGAACGAGGAAGCTCGCGGCGCTCGGACTCACATTCGCGCTCGTCGTCGCGATCGTATCGATTTCAGCCTATTATCTTTCGCGCCCGACGTTTGAAGTCCTTTATGCAGGGCTGGACCGCGAAGATGTCAGCCGCATCGGCTCGGTGCTGAAATCGACCGGCATTCCCTTCGACATAAATACCGAAGGCAACGCCGTCTCGGTACCCTACGGCCAGACTGCTCAGGCGCGCATGCTGCTCGCCGAGCGTGGGCTCCCGCAAAGCGCCAACGCCGGCTATGAGCTCTTCGACAAGGTGGGCGCGCTGGGACTGACCTCCTTCATGCAGGAGGTGACGCGCGTGCGCGCGCTGGAAGGCGAACTCGCGCGCACAATTCAGCTGATCCGCGGCGTAAAGGCGGCGCGCGTGCATATTGTGATGCCGGACGAGGGTTCGTTCCGCCGCGCGAAGCAGCCGCCTTCCGCCTCCGTGATCATCCGCACCGAAGGGCCGGACGACACCAGCGCGGCGCAGGCGATCCGACATCTCGTCGCCTCGTCATTGCCTGGTATGAATGTCGATCAGGTCACGGTACTCAATACCGACGGCATGATCCTTTCGTCATCCGACGGCGACGCGACCGATGCTGTGCCCGTCAAGACGCTGACGCTCGAAAAGAACATTCAGAAGGACATTCAGGACAATATCCGCCGCACGCTCACGCCCTATCTGCGTCTGCCGAATTTCCAGGTGACGGTCCGCGCGCGAGTCAACACGGACCGCAAGCAGATCAACGAAACCATCTATGATCCCGACTCCAAGGTCGAGCGTTCCGTGCGCACGGTGAAAGAGAGCTCGCGTTCTCAGGACAGCAGCAGCGCCGCCGCGACGACCGTCACGAACAACATTCCGCAAAACGGCGTCAACAACGCCGACGGCAAGCAGTCCAATGACGAGAACAAGAAAAACGAGGAGCTGACAAACTACGAGATGTCGTCGAAGACGGTCACGACCGTCAGCGGCGGCTACAATATCGAGCATCTTTCCGTCGCGGTTCTCATCAATCGCTCCGCCTTCGCCGAGCCGAACAAGGAACCGCCGAAGCAGGAGGCGATCGATCGCCAGCTGAAGGAAATCGAGCAGCTTATCTCGTCCGCCGCTGGACTGAAAAAGGAGCGGGGCGACGCGCTGAAGGTGACGGCTGTCGACTTCATGTTCAACGAGCATGAGATGACTCCGGTGGAAAGCCCCGGCTTCGTCGCCATGCTCGGCAGCCACCTCGGCTCCATTCTGAACATGATCGCGGCGCTCGGCATTGCCGCCCTCGTCGTGATCTTCGGCTTGGCTCCGGCGCGTCGCGCTTTGCTCGCCGAGTCGAGCACGGAGCGCACCGAACCTCCGCCGCTGATCGGCATGGGTGACCAGAGCTTCGAATCGCCGACTTTCGAGGCGCCGACCTTCGACGGCATACCAGGGCTGGCGGGAGCTACGCCCGGCGGCGCAATCGCGATGTCCGGTCCGACGCTCCTCGAGGATATCAGCGAACGCCGGCAGGACATTGCGCGGCGCAAGCTCGAAGAACTCATCCAGAATGACGAAGCACAAGCAGCAGCGATCTTGAAACAATGGATGCGATCGTAAGACCCGGAGCCATAATCCACGACGTCGCCGCTTATTTGACGCGTTTCGACGCGCCGCCGACGGCGATGACGCTCGACGAGGAAGAGGATCGCGCCCCCGCGATGGAGAGCTTGTTCGAGGCGCCGGAGCCTGTAGCGCCCGAGCCCGAGCCCGAACCCGAGCCGCAGGTAGATCGCGAAGCAATCATCGCCGAATTTCAGGCAAGACAGGAAGCCGCGCTCGACGCCCAGCGCGCTGAATTCGAGGCGCGCCTGCGCGATGAACGCGAAAGATGGGCGACTGAGCAGGGCGCGGCGCTGAGCGCTCGGCTGGCGCAGGCGCTGGACACCGCCTTTGAAGAGCTGCGCTCGGATGTCGCGCGCATCATTTCGCCTTTCGTCGCGCGCGAGGTGACGGGGCGGGTGACGGAAGATCTGATTGCGGCGTTGCGCACGGGACTTGCCAATGACGGCGCGTCGGCCATGGAAATTCGCGGTCCCAGGGATTTGCTCGAGAAGATAGAAAGCGCCCTCGCCTCCGAGCCCGTCGCAATCAGCTGTCACGAGAGCGATGAAGTAGATGCGCGTGTGACATTCGCGTCGACGACCGTCGAAACCTCTCTGAGCGACTGGATGAACCTTCTATTGAGAGAGCGGGGCGAAAAGCGATGAGTGAAGGCCATAACGGCTCGCCGATAATCATCCGGAAAAAGCGCGGCGATGGCGACGAAGATCATCACGGCGGCGTCTGGAAACTTGCCTTTGCCGATTTCATGACGGCGATGATGGCGTTTTTTCTGGTGATGTGGCTGATCAATTCCACATCGAAGGAAACCAAAGCGGTTATTGTCCAATACTTCAACCCCGTTCAACTGATCGATTCAAATCCCGCACATAAGGGCATGCGCGATCCCAAGCAGACAGGACAAGGCAAGAGCCTTCAGAAAGCGGACGATGTAAAGACGACGCAAGAAGCGGAGTCCAAGGACAAGGATTCTGCGCTGCACAAGGATCCCATAAAAACCTTGGACGAAATAGCAAAACGTGAACCGCCTCCAACTACCGCCGATGGCGCGGAGTCGTCGCCGAAAGTCGGCGCAATGACGCCCCGCGATCCTTTCGATCGCGTGGCGAAGAGCGCATCTCCGCCTCAAGGCGCGGCGAAAAGCGCTCAAGAGGAAAACAAGGTCGAGTCACCAAAAAAAGACAGCCACGCGCCAAGCGTCACGCCGGCTGAACAGGGCGAAAAAGCGAAAGCGAGCGCAGCTGCGCTGCAAGCGGAACTCGAAAAGATCGTCAATCAGGAAGCGCGTGGCGCGCACGCCGCGCCGAAGACGGAAGTCAAGCAGGCCGACGAGGGGGTATTGATTACGCTGACGGACGACGCGAATTTCTCGATGTTCGAAGTTGGCTCCATTGAACCGAAACCGCAGCTGGTCCGCATCATCGGGCAGATCGGAAAGGTTCTGGCCAAAAAGACCGGCGAGATCGAGGTGCGCGGCCATACAGACGGTCGTTCGTATACAAGCAAGAGCTACGATAACTGGCGCCTGTCATCCGATCGCGCGACCGTTGTCAACTATATGCTCATTCGCGGCGGACTGCCGCCCGCCCGCGTCGGAAAGATCGTCGGCATGGCGGACCGTCACCTGAAGACGCCAAAGGATCCGCTCGCGCCCGTCAATCGTCGCATCGAGATACTGCTGCGAGGAGACGGCCAATGAGAGGGCGCCTACTGCGCACGTTTGTTGCGGCCGGCGTTGTGATATTCAGTCACGGCGTACACGCCGTCGAATTCCCAGACATGGTGCGCGACCTCAACGGGATGCAGAATCGAATGGTGATGGGTGACGAAAAGGCGCGCGAGAATGTCGCGCGCCAGTTCGATCTCATCGAGCGTACGATCATGACCCTCGAGCCAGAGACATGGACGGAAGAAAAAAATGTCCGCGCCGCGGCAATCTATCTGTTGTGTGGCGGAGCGCCAACAAATCTGCGAGAAATATTCGACGCCAAATTCGTTTCCGACGAGTTGTCGCCATTGCTGGAAGCGGCTCTGCGTTACGCGGAAGGGCAGGACGAAGCCGCCGCCAAATTGATGGATTTCGACGCACGCCATTTTCCTCCGATACTCGGTGGACATCTCGCGCTTGTGCAGGGCGGCTCCGTGATCGGCTCCGACAACGCCCGGGCTATAGCATTGCTGGACTTAGCGCGCCTGCTTATGCCCGCGTCTCTCGTGGAAGAGGCGGCCCTGCGTCGTGAAATCAGGGCAGTCGATCCGGAAACGGACGCCGACAAGGTGAGCGCGCTCGTAAATCGGTATGTTGCAAAATATACGGCGTCGCCCTATGCGCAGAATTTCTGGACGGAGTTGCGATCGATTGTCTTCAGCCCTTCGATAAACGCGGATGCGGAACTGCTCGCCAAATTCGAAGGCGCCATCGAAAAGGCTTCGACTGATCAGCGCCTCGATATTTATCTGTTGCTTTCCCGCCGCGCCATTCTAAACGGCCGTCTGGGCGAAGCCGCGAGCAAACTCGACAAGGCTGAGCAGGCTGCCGATAACCCACAAGCGCATAAGCGAATCGTAACATATCGAAATATCGTGAAATCGCTGTCAAAAGGCGATGCTTCGAGCGCATCCAACTTGCAGGATACTGATCTGAGTGCGCTGACCCGCGAGGATTCTGAAATGCTCAAGATCGCAAGCGGTGTTCTCGCACGACTTGAAAAGCCGGCGGAGACTGACCGGCATGCAATAGGCGCGAGCGCCGCGGCGCCGGAAGTCACTGCGAATGACGAACCGCCGATCATTGCGAGCGCGCGCGTGGCGCTGGAGAAGAGCGACGAATTGCTGAAACGGAAGACAGCGCAATGAATTTTGGGGCGCGTGAAATCCTCATCTGTCCTTCATCTTCGCGCCTTGCGAGAAGTCATGACACCGACCATTTCGAGCGAGGCGAAAATGACCAGGAGCAGCCCTCAAGCGCTTTCGTCGATGCAATGAAGTCGATCTCTTCGACCGAGAAGAATCGAAACGCGATCGATAATGTAAAATCCAAGGCCGATAATTCCCTCGTCGGCGATGCTGCTGCAACCGGGGAGTCGATGTCCAATACTGGAATCGGCATGGCGCAGATCTTCGCTGCCGCCGAATTCAGCATCTGCGCTGCCAAACAACAGAATGCGAGGCTGGTTGAATCCGATGCAACCGCAAGCTCTCGGCAAATAATGCTCCAACAATTGATCGGAACGCAGGGCGCGTTACCCGGGCATTCGCCGGTCGGCACATGGTCGGGGCCGATCGGCGATCGGGACGGAATGACGGCGACGGTTGATCCGCTACTCAGAAGTTCCGATCCTGGCGGGACGGTACGAAGGGAATACGGATCGGCATTGGAGGCAGAAATCTCGCCCACGAAGGCCGGACCGAGGTACGCCTCTGCTTCCAGGACCGAAAAGGCAGAGGCGCCTTTCGGACAACAACTTGTGCTCAGTCGGGAAGAAGCGGCGGCGGCGAGCGATCAAATATTGACTATGGGGGGAGACGAAGCGCCGCGCCAGTCCGAAAGTTCAGCCGGGTTCGTGCAAACGTCGACGCCAGACTCACTTGGGTCGATAAATACGCAGGCGCTCATGCACGTCAGCACGTTGGAAAATCACCTGCCGATCGCAATCGGGCAGACTGTGATGATCATGGCGGGAGAAATCGCTGCGCCAACGATCGAGGCGCCCATGGCGGCTCCCGGGTATTCGGCTCTGACGGATGATCGCGGCCCGTTGAAAATACTGAAATTCGAATTGGACCCAGCTTCGCTGGGCTCGATCTCCGTCAAGATGCGCATGATGCAGGCTCGAGTTGAAATCGAGATCGAGGTGCAGACGTCCGACACTCTTTCAATTCTTCACGACATCAAAGGTAAAATTGCAACAGCGATCGGCGCGACCGGTTACGCCGTCGACGCGTTCGACATTCGTATCGTTCCGGCGGCGCAGCCAGACTCCGGGCAAATGCGTGGTCAGGACGCCTCGAATCCACCGTCACAGGGGTTTCAGTCCGGGGAGCGCAGTTTCGCAGATGGTGACAGATCGAGACGACGACATGCTACGCCAGGGCAAGAAGACACGAAGAGAGCGATTGGAGCTACTAATCATCCGCCTGGCGGTGTGCGGGGTGTTTTCATTTAGCGAAGCCTTCGCTGGCGAAAATGTGTGTGAAGCGGAAATGATCCGCGCGTCACGCGAGAATGGCGTTCCCGTATCGGTTCTCTACGCCGTAGCGCTTACCGAGACCGGACAGCGAGGGGCGCTGAATGCTTATGCGATGAACATCGCGGGCCGCCCTTCTTTCAACGCTGGCCTGGTTGAGGCGCTCGCGACCTTCGACGGGGCTCGGCAAAGAGGGGTGAAGCTGATCGACATCGGATGCATGCAAATCAACCATCACTTTCACGGCCGAAAATTCCATTCGGTCGAGGAGATGTTCAATCCGCGCCGAAACGTCGATTATGCCGCCCATTTCCTGAAGGACCTGCATGCATCCGAGGGATCCTGGACAGCGGCGGTGGCGCGATATCACGCCGGTCCAGGGAATGCGCCCGCACAGCGAACCTATGTTTGCGCTGTGATCCGAAACATGGTGTCAAGCGGCTTTGGGGCCTGGACCTCGGAGTCGTCCGCCTTCTGTAGGCGCTGACATTAATCGGGCTTCAGCCTCGGGCAAGTCCCATTGCTTATCCAGAGCTTGCCAGGTTGACGCTGCGGGCAACATGAAATGAGCTTCATTATCGGTTTGATCGTTACCATGGGCTGCATGCTTGGCGGCTTCGCGGCTCTCGGCGGCCATCTGATCGTCTTGTGGCAGCCATGGGAATTCGTCATCATTATGGGCTCCGCGCTCGGCACGTTTATCGTCGCCAATCCCGTCAAGGTTATTAAGGATACGGGTAAGGCGGTTGTGCAGGCTGTGCTGGAAAAGACTCCGAAGCGCCGTGATTATCTGGATATTCTCGGGCTATTGCACGCATTGATGCGGGAATTGCGCAGCAAGGCGCGCAACGAAGTTGAAGTGCATATTGATCAGCCCTCGGAATCCCCCTTGTTCACGGCGTTTCCGAATGTCCTCAAGAACACCGAGATCACGACATTCATCTGCGATTATTGCCGTCTTTACATCATCGGAAACGTGAAGACGTTTGAAATCGAGAGTCTGATGGATGAGGAGATGGCGGAGATCAAGCACGACAAGCTCAAGCCCTATCACGCGCTGACGGCAATCGGCGACGGTCTCCCCGCGCTCGGAATTGTCGCTGCGGTGCTCGGCGTCATCAAGGCGATGGGCGCGCTCGATCAGTCCCCGGAACTGCTCGGGGGTCTGATTGGCGCGGCGATGGTTGGGACATTTGCCGGGATTTTCGTTTCATACGGCATCATGACGCCGTTGGCCTACAAGGTGAAGGTCGCACGCAGCAAGGAATGTCATGTATATCTTATCATAAAACAGACCTTGCTGGCTTTCATGAATGGCGCGCTTCCGCAGGTGGCGATCGAGCATGGGCGCAAGTCGATCCCTTCGCATGAACGTCCTACGATCGACGAAGTCGAAAATGAAACACTTTCGGGCGGCGGTCCGAGCGCGGAGGCGGCATGACGCTGAATCTGCAACAGGGCGACCGCGCGAGGCCAGGTGGGGACGAACCGCTGATATCGATCGGCGAAGCCTCGCTCGATCGGATGCCGGCGCTGACCCTGATATTCGAGGAGACGGCTGCGAACTTCACGCGTGCTCTGGAAGAGTTCACGAATATTCCGGTCGCATTGTCCCTCGAAGATCTCGACGCAAAGCGTGTCGGAGATCTTCAGGAACATTGCGAGGGGCTCTCGTCAATCCTGGTGTATGACGCGAATGGCCTGAGCGCGAAATTTGCTGTCGCCGTCGATAGTGGATTTCGTGATATGGCGGTTGAAATGCTTCTTGGTTCCGGCGTTGTTGAACGTTCGGACAAAACTGATCGTGCTGCCTCCCGAGTTGAAGCAAGGCTTGTCAACTTTGCGGTGAACAGATTACTGAATAGATTGGCTGCTGCGCTCGCGCCCGTAGCGGAGGTGCAATTCGAGCAGGACATGCTGGCCTCAGAAGCAGGCTACGGCGCAGTAGGACAAAGAGGCGCGGTGGCAATAGCTTGTCGCTTCAGGCTGAAGTCTCTCGAACACGAAGGACTTGTCGCGATAGTTTTACCTCGGGCGGCGCTTGATCCCTACCGCACAGCCTTGTCGCGGTTCCCGGGCGCCGAGGGTGTCGCGCGTGACGAGCGATGGTCGGAAAACCTTTACGACAACATCGTTCGGACCGAGGTAGCGGTCAACGTAAAGATCGAAGCGCGCGGCTTTACGCTTGAAGATATTGCAAACCTTGAAGTAGGAGATGTGTTGGGGCTTCCGATCGCTCCCACAAGCCCGATACGTATCGAGTCGGAAGGGCGAACGCTTTTCTGGTGCACGCTTGGCCAGAAGGATGGCCATTACACGGTTCGCCTCGAAGATTTTTCCGATGAGCGGCAATCCTTCATCGAAAATATCCTCGGCGTATGAGACGATCAGACGGGCAAGGCAAAAATTGAGGGAACGAATATGAGCAATATTGACATGGGAACAGAAAGTTTCGAGTCCGAGGGGGCGCGGCTTCCGGACGAAGCGATGCTCGGTTCAGGCGCGCCGCCAGTCGACACGGATAAGAGCCAGTTGCGTCGGATCGACTCGATCCTGCGCATTCCGGTCGTAGTACAGGTCGTGGTTGGATCTGCGACCTTGCCGGTGTCGAGTCTTTTGAAACTCGGGCGTGGCGCCGTTATTCCGCTCGACCATCGCGTCGGCGATCCCGTCGACATTGTCGTCAACGGAAGAACGATTGCGCGCGGCGAGGTTGTAGTTGTCGAGGAGGATGGAGCCCGGTTTGGCGTGTCCTTGACAGAGATCTGCGAGCCCCAGAACGAGCAGCTCAACTGATATAGCGGCCGAAGGCGTCATGACGACTCTTGTTGCGCAGGAGCAGAGCCGGTCTCTCGACGGCGCGGAGAAAGTCGCAGCAGTGTTGCTTGCGCTCGATCGCGAGGCTTCGCAGCGTATTCTGAAATATTTCGATCACGATGAATTGCGGGAAATTGCGCGACTCGCGGCAGGCCTCGGCGCCGTTCCGGCTACGGCGCTGGAGGAGATCTACAGCGCCCTTATCGACGAAATCTCGCACGGCGGGGTGGATCTTGTCGGTAACGCGGCTCAGGCAGAAAATCTGTTGACCGGCGTGATGTCCGAGGAGCAGGTCGCCGATATCATGTCCGACGTGCGCGGGAGCTCGAACCAGTTCTTCTGGCGTCGTGTTTGCTCGCTCCCGGAAAAGACCCTTGCCGATTATCTCGTCAATGAGCATCCGCAGGTCATTGCGATTGTCATTACGAAAGTTGACCCTGCTTACGCGGGGCGCTTGCTTGCTCAAATACCCGGCCCGATCCGCGCCAAGGTGATGCGGCGCATGCTCGTCTCGAGACCCATCGTCGAATCCGTTTTGCGAGTCGTGGAAACCACGTTGCAGGAGGATCTGTTCGCTACGTCAAATGCGCCATCTTCCGCAGAGTTGAATGCGCGCGTGGCTGGCATCATCAATCAGCTGGAGCGTGATCAGGTCGACGAAATCCTGGAAGGAATCAGCGAAAGTGAACCCTTGATCGCGGCGCAATTGAAATCGCTGATCTTCTCTTTCGAAGACATCGTCAAACTCGGACAACGTGCTCGCACGATTGTTTTCGATCAATTGCCGACGGACAGGGTCATTCTCGCGTTGCGCGGCGCGGATGCAGGAGTGCGCGATTCGGTTCTTCCGTGCTTGTCGACGCGTACGCGACGAATGGTCGAAGCGGAGCTTTCAACCGACGCGTCGCCGCCCAAACGCGAAATTGCAGCAGCCCAGCGGCAAATTGCCGACACGGTGCTTCGGCTCGCCGATCAGGGAGCGATCGAAATTCCAAAGTCCGGAAGCGCGCCTGATCAACCCGAATAGAAGGGAGCCACATGAGTGTCGGAGTCGGACGATCCGGAATCCAGAACGGAAGAAGCTACCGAGAAAAAAATCCGCGATACGGTCGAGCAGGGAAAGCTCCCTTCCTCTCGCGACGTCGGCACAGCGTTCGGTATATTCGCCCTTCTCGGCGCCTTCAGCTTTCTTGTCGACGCTTTGACGCCGCGCTTGATCGAAGCCCTTGGGTTGTTGATTGCGAATGTCGGCGAGTTGCCCCTTCGCTCCGGCGCGGATGCTTATCGCTACGTTAGTGTAGTTAATCTTGAGCTTGGCCGATATCTTGGGCCGATTCTTCTGGGATTTGTCATTGCGGGGCTGGTCGCCTCTTTCACGCAAGGCGCGCCGCAATTTGTCTTCGATCGGGTTCAGCCGGATCTCTCGCGGATTTCGATAATTGCGGGGTGGAAGCGGATTTTTGGCTTAGCCGGTGTTGTGGAGTTGCTCAAATCCGTTGTGAAGATGATCATCGTCGGCGGCGCTGTGATATTTGCCGGACTGAGCGACCATGCGGCGCTGGTGGACGCCATGCGTACCGATCCCAGTCGTCTGCCTGGACTCACGCTTCGCCTGATCATTCACCTTACGAGCGTCGTCGCAATTTCCGTCGGGGTTCTTGCGGCGGCGGATTTCGTTTGGGCCCGCTTCAAATGGCGGCGTGATCTTCGCATGAGCCGACAGGAGTTGAAAGAGGAGTTCAAACAGGCGGAAGGCGACCCCTTGGTAAAGGCTCGCATGCGATCGCTTGCAATGGATCGTTCGCGACGTCGAATGATGGCTTCGGTGCCAAACGCGACTTTTGTCGTCGCCAATCCAACCCATTATGCAATCGCCTTGCGCTATGTGCGGGAGGAGGGCGGCGCGCCTCTCGTTCTGGCGAAGGGAAAAGACCTCATCGCTCTGAAAATTCGCGAGATTGCGGAGCGGAACAATGTGCCGGTTTTTGAAAAGAAGGAACTGGCGCGCGCGATGTACGACATGGTCGAAGTTGACAGAATGATTCCGGCGGAATTCTATCGCCCGGTTGCTGAACTTATTCACTTCCTCAGTTCGGCGGCGGCTCGGCGATAGATTGCGGGGATGAAGATTATAGGGGTGTTCGGGTTGGAATGGGCTTGCCAAAGATGAGTCGGCATTTTGCTCTCAACTATCCGGATGTCGTGCATTTGCTTATTGAATGATGAGATCGGCCTGCAATGCGCCCGCGCTCTTGATAGCCTGCAGAATGGAAATGATGCCGGTCGGCTTCAGGCCGACCTGGTTCAGTCCCTTTACAAGTTGTTTCAGAGTCGGACCTGCGATGATGGCCACCTTGGCCTCGGTCTCGGAGGCCGCGATATTGGTTTGCGATGTGACAACCGTACGGCCGTTTGAGAATGGCGCCGGTTGCGATACTTCGGGC
The DNA here is from genome assembly GCF_000188155.2 of Methylocystis sp. ATCC 49242. Taxonomy (NCBI): domain Bacteria; kingdom Pseudomonadati; phylum Pseudomonadota; class Alphaproteobacteria; order Hyphomicrobiales; family Methylocystaceae; genus Methylocystis; species Methylocystis sp. ATCC 49242. The sequence goes on along the minus strand of NZ_KE124774.1, from coordinate 1,624,138 downwards.
GTCTCAGTGACGCGAACAGTAAGCGCTCCGTGCGTGACGGCGACGGGCAAAATTTGAACGTCCTGGCCGATGACGACGGTCCCGGTACGTTCGTCCATGACAACGCGCGCCGGCGTTTCCACCGCAATCTTGAGCTCGCCGATTTCGGCGAGAAAGCGCGTTGCGTGACAGTCACGGGGCAGGGCGAGGGCGACGCTGTGATCGTCGCGTTCACGCGCGGTCGTCATGCGGTAGCGCTTGCGCGTGTAGTTATTGACAGCGTCAGCGATATGTACCGATGTTGCGTAGTCGGGATTGCGCAATTGCAAAATTAGCCCGCCGTCGCTCGTGGTGGCTCTCGGGGGTTCGCGCTCGATCGTCGCGCCATTGGGAATGCGGCCGACGGTCGCCACGCCGTGGGTTAATGTTTCGCTCTGTCCCTGCGCGGCGAAACCGGAGACCGCTATCGGACCCTGGGCAATGGCGTAAACCTGTCCATCGACGCCGGAGAGGGAGGTCAGCACGAGCGTTCCGCCCATCAATGACGTCGCATCACCCATCGACGAGACGGTGACGTCGAGGGTTGTCCCCCAGTTCATGAAGGGCGGCAGCGACGCTGTCACCATGACCGCAGCTATGTTTCGCGTGCGCATGGTGTTATTGGGGCGAACATTGATGCCCATGCGATCGAGCATGGCGGACGTCGCCTGCTCGGTAAAGGGCGAATTGCGCATCGTGTCGCCGGTGCCCTGCAAACCGACAACGACGCCATAACCGACGAGCTGATATTCGCGCGGGCCCTGAGGATAGGTGATATCCTTGATCCGGACCAGCGCGCTAGCCGGCGTAACGACAAGGAAGACCGCGGCGATGACCAGTGAGCGTCGCATCATCCCTCGCTGACGAGGATCGAGCCGTCGGACTGAACGCGACCGGAGATGAACAGGCCGCTCTCCTGATTGCGAACTCGGATGACGTCGCCCACGGCTCCGGACTGTTGTGCGACGCCGTATGTCGTTATCTGCATGCCGCCTTCTGAAAAGACGATCCTTACTTGCGCTCCCACTTTCACGACATGCGGATTATCAACGGCGATCGTGGGAATAGGTTGGCCGGGTAGCAAAGTGCGGCGAGCGACCTTGCCGACGAGGCCAGTCCTCGAGAGAAAGACGAGCGCGTCGGCGCCATTGGGCAGGCGATAGTTCTTTTCCTCGAGGACCTGATCCGTGATTTGATCACCGGGATAGATCGTGACGCGCGGAACGGGAACCTGACTCTCCTGGGCTCTGGCGGCGACGAGCGTGAGCGTCATGCTTGCGACGACAAAGAAGGTGAACGATCGAACGTGCGCGCCCGAATTGCGAATCATCTGATGCCCTTCGAAATCGTGCCGGCCATTTCGTCGGCTGCCTGGATGACTTTGGAGTTGAGTTCGAAAGCGCGCTGCGCGGAAATGAGACTGACGAGTTCTTTGACTGGATCGACGTTGGAGCTTTCGAGATAGCCCTGGTTGATCACGCCAAATCCCGGATCGCCGGGAATGCCGACGATCGGCTGGCCAGAGGCGTAGGTCTCGCGGAAAAGATTGCCGCCAAGGGCTTCCAGCCCAGATTCATTTGCGAAGTTCGCGACGGTGAGCTGACCGATCTGCTGCGGCTGAGTCTGTCCGGCGACTATTGCTGACACGATTCCGCTCTGACTGACGCTCACATTTAGCGTATTGTTGGGTATGGTTATCGTGGGCGTGAGCAAGTAACCGTCGACGGTGACCAATTGTCCGTTGTTGTTCGTGCTGAATGAACCTGCGCGCGTGTAAAGGGTTTCGTTGTCTGATCCTAGGATCTGGAACCAGCCGCGTCCGTTCATGCTGAGATCGTACATGTTGCCGGTATTGGTCAGCGGACCTTGTTGCTGCAGACTGCGAACCGCGGCTGCGCGCACGCCAAGGCCGAATTGCGCGCCTTGAGGAACTGTCGCGTCGCGACCGCGGTTGGAGACGCCCTGCAAGCGGTCGGTCTGATAGAGAAGGTCGGTAAATTCGGCGCGCGAGCGCTTGAAACCGGTAGTGTTGATGTTGGCGATGTTGTGCGCAATGACTTCGATATTCTGTTGTTGCGCGCTCATGCCCGTCGCCGCAATGGCGAGTGCTCTCATGACTCTTACTCCTCAAATCGCCATTCGGCTGATTTCCTGGTAGGCGTTCACAGCCTTGTCGCGCAGCGCGATGACGGTGTTCAAATCGCGTTCGGCGGACATTATGGCGTCGACGACCTTATGCACGGCGAGTTTGCCTTCTACCCCGCTGATCGCGGCCGCTTCTCCGGATTTGAGCGAGTCGACCGCATCGGCGGCGAACTTTTGCAACACTTCGCCGAATGACGAGCCAGCGGCGTCGGCCGCGGGCCTTGCGCTTTGCGCCTGGGCGAGAACCGTGGTCGCCGTTTCGGCGGCGGCGCCAACGGCGGCGGATATGATTGGAACGAGGGGAGTCATCAGGCGCCTTTCAGGAGATCGACCGTCATTGCAATAAGATCGCGGCTTTGCTTCATGACCTGCAAATCAGCTTCATAGGCGCGATTGGCTTCGCGCATGTCGCCCATTTCGACGAGAAGATTGACGTTCGGTCGTTTCACATCGCCGTTCGCGTCTGCAGCCGGATTGCCGGGGTCGTGTTCGATCGTGAAGGGCGTCGGATCGACGCCGATCTGATTGACGCGCACGAGCCGGACGCCGGAAGCGCGATCGAGTTCGTTGGCGAACGAAATTGTCTTGCGCACATAAGGATCGGCGCCGGGCGTGTTCCCCGTCGATTGCGCATTGGCCATGTTTTCGGAGACGATGCGTAAACGCGCGGATTGGGCGGCGAGGCCGGCGCCGGCGACCTTTAGGGAGGCGTCGAGAGGATCGGTCATGATCTCACCGCTGAAAGCCACATGTTATGAAAGGAGCGCAGGATATTGGTGTCGAGGGTGTACGCGCCTCTAATTTCGCCTGCCTTTATCATTTCCAGTTCGGGTGAAACGGAGTTGCCGGAGTGCGTCGTCTCCCAGCCGTCGGTGGGCTTTGTAGCGGCCGCATAGGCTTCGGATTGTGAAGGATGCATGTGCAACGGGTTCGAGCCCGCCATTTCGAGAGCGCTGCTTTCCATGACGCGTGCGAAGGGCATGACATCGCGCGCGCGGTAGCCCGGCGTGTCCGAGTTCGCGATGTTTTGTGCAACCAGAGACTGTCGCGTCGAGAGCCAGCTTCTTTGGTGATCGATGAGATTGAATAGATGCACCGGCTCCATATTCGGCCTCACATGACTGAACATGGTCAAGCTAGAATGCGGCGCTTGTCTCAGACTGGATGGTAACCTTAATGATTCGTTACCGTTCGAGCGAAGTGCGTAGCTCGGGTCGAACGCGCGTTCGTTGTCGAGCCCGGCGTCTGATTTGAACTATCGGCATGATGTTAACGATTTATTAAGAATTTCACCGCGCAGTTGGACGGCTTCGGATACCGGTAATGCTATTGATACGACGAATGCGCAACAGGAGATGGCAAAGCACTAAACTTCTTAGAAGAAAACATAGTTTATATTGTTAGCTTTTTTGGCGTACGCAATAACTTTATGCGATCTGAGTTGCTTACTCGAATCGACGGTGGGCCTGTTCGGACGGCGTTTTTTCAGGAGCTTAGAGTGATACAAAAGACAATTCTTTCAGTGCGGCCATGACCATGGCGCTCTGCGCCGGTTCGGCCCTTGCAGCTGATCTTCCCACCCGCAATGGCCGGCCCGCGTTCGTGCCGCCGCTGCCGGGTTCTTCTGGACCGACGTCGATGCCGGTGTGAAGATCGGTTTGGACCGAATTGATCGACACGGGGGATGGCTGGGCCGAAGGAATTTCGCGCAAAGAGTCTATTCTTGATCTTGCTCGTTTTCAACTTCGTGCAAACGCGTAATGCTCGCGACGACGTTGGCGACCTCGGCGTCGTCCAATGGAGGACGACACCGCGCCTTGTTCCATGCGAGCAACAGTTCGAGAGCGACGCCGGGGTTAACGTTGTGCCATAGCAGATGGCCGGTGAGCGACGCGATCGACGAATTGCGCTGTCCCTCCGCGACGCCCTCCTGCACCAGTTGGCGCCAGTCGTTGAGCGACCTGCCGGCGCGCGCGCCGTGAATCGTCGTCAACAGCCATCGTGGAAGCGGCGCCAGCGCTATCTCGTCGGGGCCATGTCCGCTGGCCCATTGATAGGGCCTTCCGCTGGGATGGACGGACGGTGGAGCGACGATATATCCGCCGTCCCCACGCAAATCCACGCCTTGCGCGAGGCCGGCGCGATTGCGCGTCAAAAAGCCGGGATGCGTAAAGTAAAAGTGACGGCCGCCGCCCCCTGTCACGGCTTCAACAGTCGGGGGAAGCGGGCGATAGCGACGCTCCAGCTGTTTCAGCGCAATGTCGCCGCCATGCTTGGGATCAACGTCGAGCACAATAAGATTTGAGACTTCGCCGGTGACGATTCCAATATTGGCGTCCGGCCATCGCTCAAACCAGTCGACAAGATCGTCCTCGGTGGGGCGTTCGCGTTGCAGTTTTCGCCAGGCGGCCAGCGGTCGCTTCTCGCGCGGACGCAAAGGCAACACGGACCATCCGCGCGCCAGGTAACTCCTGGCGACCTTCACGCGATGCGCCGATCCTTCTGAATGGACCATCCGTCATCCTCATCGCGAACGCTGAACATCGATCCGAACACAGTATCAAGCGACGTTCTCGCCGCTCGAACAATACTCGCAGCGCTCCCGGTCAGCCATCATAGGCAGAATATCCCAAACGTGACAGGGGTCGGGATTAACTCAGCCGCTGCTAATGAGTAGCGATCCCGGCGGCCTTGAAACCGAAAGTGTGGAGGACGGCGATATTCGATCGCGGACGGCCGGCGCCAGCGCATGAGGCGGCGACTATGGCGGGAGCGATAAATCGCGCTACAAATGAGGAAATCAAAGCGCGCTCTGGCGATATTGGGCAAATTTTCGCCGGGCGCGAGCATTGCGGTTTTCAGCAAAAAGCCGGGGAGCGATGGATGTCCGAACGCGAAACCGTTGACGTGACAGAGCAGGAACTGGCGACTGCGCTCGACGCCGTATTGACGGAGCTTGTCGAATACCGGCTCTCTCGACCGCGCTCGACGGACCTCATTCTGCTTGCGCCCGCGCCGCAAACGGCTTTGCAGAAGCGCGCAGCGCTCTTTTCGCGGATCGCGAGAGACCCTTTCGAAGGGTCCCTTCTCTTCACTCTCCGGGGAATCGGCGAAGCATTGTTTTCACTTGGCGGCACGAAACTCATGCGCGACGTTCTGCAGGAGGTCGCCGCGCGTGACCCGGAAAACGAATGCCAGCGCCTGAGCCCTGCGGATTCCCAATGGGACGGCATCGGAAATCCGGACGATTTATGGATCTCCTGAATGAAATGCGACGCTCCATGTCGTTTTGTAACGAAGCGCGAGGATACAGGACTCAATCAATTCATTGAAAAGCGCGTTACGGCGGCGAAGCTATCCGTTAAGAAACAGTCGCCTGAAGCGCTGCGTGTTTGCCGCATATTCCGGGACCTGAGCAGGAGGTCGCTCGTCGTCCTTGCGGCGCTATCGGTGACGGGCTGCGCGGTGGGGCCAAATTTCAAATCCACCGGCGGTTGAGAGCTTCACCTCGGACAAGCTCGGCGCTAAGCGGCCGACGAGTTCCCCGAGACCTTCTGGGTGACGTCGCTCAATTTGCCCGGCGGCCTCCCGCTCACGCGGCTTCGAAAGTCGTGCGTCAGCGTCCGGACGTCCGTGGCGCCGAAGCGAATATGTACGCCGCGGCCGCGCAGGTCGGCGTCGCCATTGCAGCGCGACTGACCAATGTCACGTTTTCGCCTTCGGGTGGCTTCCGCACCGAGGACACCGCCCGCCAAAACCTCGGCATTATCCGGGATGAAGTGCGCTCCGACAGTTTCAGCCAGTTCGAGTTTCTGAACGATCAGCAGGCCTATCTCAATGCGAAGATCGCGCATTTTCAGGGGCAGGGGACCAATTGAACGACATCGTCGCGCTGTGGTCATGGTGCTGCGCGGGGGCTGGAAAGACGACAGGCTGCGCGACTTGCCGCCGGTCGTCTCCGGCGAGACTGGCGACGCCCCAATTCGTCTTTTCCGGAGCACGCCGGCCTCGCGGGGCGGCCCTGATTTCCGGTCGGCGCGCCGAATAACCCGATGGGGACGCGCGCCATGTTGCTCATTCGCGGCGAGGTCGCCATCCACGGCACGACGAACAAGATGCGCGCCTCGATCGGAACGGCCGCCTCTTATGGCTGCATCCGCATGCGGAACGAAGACGTCGCGGATCTCTTCGACCGCGTGAGCGTCGGCGCGACAGTCATCATGCAGCCCTGAGGCGCATTTCATCTGGGGAACCGACGCGGCGACCGTCCGCTCCTGACTTTTCCGGCGCGCTGCTCTCCCCTCGCGCATCATGTCCTTATTCTGGAAATGAACGGCGAGACATATCGGCTCCGGCGATCGGAAGCGCGCCGCCGCAAAGATCCGGCGAAGTCAGACGAGCCGGTCGTCGATCCCGCGACCGGAGAAATCATCCCAGCGCAGCCCCACGAAAAAAGAATTTCGCGACCGTCATCAAGGGACCCGATCGGCGCCTTTTGACGACGGCGATCTCGCAAGGTTGTGCTGGTTATTTGCCAACATGACGGCCGGCATTTGCGCCGCCGTTGACACGCCATGAGACGAAGCATGCTCCAACTTTCAGCCCCATTCCAGTCAGCTGGGAGTTGCGGCAGGCAAAGCCACGTGGCCGCGCTCGCCAAACCTGGACGCTTCTAAGAACCTCGCCAAATCGGCGTGTTTCTGATTCTCTGGGAGAGAGGATTGGAGGCGGATCGATGCGGGGGCAGCCTGGCTTTTTCGACGTCGACGAGGGGCTGAAGCGGCTGAGCGGGTTCGGGGATGACCTCGAAGCGTTCTCGGCGGCGGTCGATTTCGAGATGTTTCGCGCCGACCTCGTCGCGACGCTCGGCTATTCCGACGGCGCGAAGGGCGGGCGCGATCGAGGGGCTGTTCGCGTGTTTCGATGCGGCGTTGCGGGCCTCGGGGTATATCGCCATGACGGGCCAGATCGTCGACGCGACGCTGGTCGCCGCGCCGAAGCAGCGCAACACCGAGGACGAAAAGAAGGCGATCAAGGAGGGCCGCAGTCCGGACGGCTGGGCGGAAAACTCCGCGAAATTGCGGCAGAAAGATCGCGACGCGCGCCGGACCATGAAGTTCAGCAAGGGCAAGGAGCGGCCGGACGGAACGAAGCCGCCGGTCGACATCGCCATCCCGACCTTCGGTTATCAGAACCATATCTCTATTGATCGGGGCTTCGGCTTCATCCGCACATGGACGGCGACCGACGCCGCCGCCTACGAAGGCGCGCGGCTACGCGAAGGCCTGCTCGACAAGATAAACACCGCAGCGTCCGTATGGGCGGACACAGCCTATCGCTCGGCGGCCAACGAAGCCTTCATGGCGAAGAACGGCTTCGTCAGCCGCATTCATCGCAAGAAGCCGAAGGGACGACCGATGCCCAACGCGGTCCGTCGGGCGAACGCTTTGAAATCGACCGTTCGCTCGCGCGTCGAGCATGTCCTCGCCGAGCAGAAGGACAGGATGGCCCTCTTCATCCGAACGATCGGCATCGCCCGCGCCAGGTTGAAAATCGGGATGGCCATCCTCGTCTATAACGTCAAGCGGCTGGTCTTCTGGCAAAGGATCGCCGCCACATGACGCGCCGCAGGAGCCGAGAGGCCCCGGCCGCGCGGCGCAGACCCCTCCCGTCTCTTCCTGTCAGCGAAATCACCGCCTCGCCAACGCCGGCGGCGTGTTGATAGAAGCGTCCAGCTTTTTGAGCAGCGACAATTGTTCCCACACCAATTCTCGTCGGACTACATCATCGATTTGTCAGGATTTAATTTCCGACAAGGGCAGCTGTAGAGATGAGAGGTCGCAGGTGCGCCGGCATCGACAGCAGCCGCGTGGGCCCTCGGATCGAGTGCTTTGCGCCGCCAAATATTAAGTATTTGTTAGGAATTATATTTGCTTTCTTATCTAAGGCAGATGCTTGTTCCGCGATTTTTGATGCATGCGGTGGCCATGACATATCAAAACACAGCAGGTGTGGTTCACGGCGATTTTGCAATTCAACGCCCATGTGAAAAGCTCCCGAATGAGTTAACCGGACCCGCCGAGCGCCACGGACAACAAGCTATCGCAGGTCGTGAGTATACGCGAGCAAGTGGGCATTTCTTGCCGTATCTTGCCATTATTGCGCCTTTGTCGGCAGTTGTTGAATTGCCACCCACGGGTGATTGCGGCCGTGAAAATGCTCAATTTTCGCCTTCTAAGCAGCGTAGGGGCAATTTTAAAGTCCTTCTACTTATATTGCTTCCGCTCGCCTGTTTTGGTCTCACATGCGGTCTTATGCCGACACTGGTCGAACCAACGCTCATAGAGCCGCCTCCTCGGCCCGTGCTTGACGCCTCCTTCGAAAGGCTGGTTGATCAAATTGTAGCGACCGAGTCCCGAGGAGACTCGAATGCGAAAAACAAGCGATCCAGCGCGACGGGGGCCGGCCAATTTTTGGACCAGACCTGGTTGGAGCTCGTACGGGCGCATCGTCGAGAGCTTCTCACAGGCCGCACAGAAAAAGAGGTGCTCAATCTACGCAAAGACCTAGAGGGTGTTATGCACCTTGGATCATGAAATCTGCTGCGCGCTTGAGCATGAGAAATGCGAAGGCGACGACGTGGAGTCCTGCGAGGGTCTGAGCATAGCGCTCGTAGTCTTTGACGAGCCGCCTGCATCGCGTCGCCCAGGCGAATGAACGCTCGACCACCCATCGCTTGGGCAACAGCACGAAGCCCTTCTTCGCTTCGGCAAGTTTGACGACGCACAGTTCGGCGCCTTGCGCCTTCGCCGCCTCGGACGCCTTTTCGCCGGTGTAGCCCTGATCGACATAAACGAGTTCGACGCTTTCGCCTGTCACATCCTGCACGGCTGCGATGAGCTTGCCGACCTCGGCGCGGTCATCGACATTCGCCGGCGTGACATGCAACGCCAGCAAATGGCCCAATGTGTCGACTGCCATGTGCAGCTTCGAGCCGCGCTTTCGCTTCGCGCCGTCATAGCCCGCTCGTGGGCCGCTCTCAGGGGTCGAGCGCAAGGTGCGGCTGTCGATGATCGCCGCCGTCGGCTCCGCCGCCCGCCCGGAAGCGACGCGCAACTGGGCGCGCAGATCCTGCGCAAGCGCCTCGAACACGCCCGCCGACAGCCAGCGCTGCGATTGCTGATACACGGCGAACCATGGCGGCAGATCGTTGGGCATGGCGCGCCAGGCGATGCCGTAGCGCAGCACGTAACGCAGGCCGTTGAACAGCTCGCGCAGCGAATGTTGACGCTGCGGCGCGCCTTCGTCCATGAGCGTCAGATAAGGCGCAACCAGCGACCATTCTTCGTCGCTGACGTCAGACGGATAAGGTTTGCGAATCGGAGACATCCGATTCTACTAAGACAATCAATCACCAAAGTACATAACACCCTCTAGGGCTTAGTCGTGAGATGACAAGACGCTTTATCGAACGGAACGCCATCACACTAGCGAAGCGGGGATTGCCAGTGACGCCAAGCACGCTTTACCTGGCTCACTTCGCTGGTCCGGCGGGAGCTGTCCCTATTTTAACCTCTCCTGGCGAGGCCGACGCCGCTTTGGTGATGGCCAATGCCGATTCCCGCCCCGAAGTGACCCGCACGAAAATTCTGAATAGCAATCCGTTCCTCCGCGACTTCACCGTTGAAGATCTGAAAAATTGGGCCAAAATGAAAATGGAAGGCATCGCGACACGCTGATGATGACCATCGATACAGCTGGACGAAAAACCAGCGGTCGGTATTGGTCGGCTTGGCGCGAGCGCCAACCTTGCGCCGCAAGATGATCAATTGTTGTCCGAGCGCTGCGTTCTCCGCTTCAATTCGGCCTCTCGACTTGAAGGGTGACGCCAGGATGGCCACCAGTAAGCTGATCAGCGCGATCATCTGGCCGAACCAGCCGATTTCGTCGCCACACCAACGCGGATGAGATTTTCGACACGCACGCCGACTCACATTTCAGGCTCCAAGCCGAGTCTCTGCGCGAGCCACCATGCCGTCACCCGATCGTGCCAGGGAACGCGGCTGTCGCGGCCGTGAAAGCCGAGGTGCCCGCCACGGGGGCTCAACATAATCTCGATCGCCGGCAAGCGCGACCAGTTGACGCCGGCGAGGCATTCGGACGGTATCCACGGATCGTCGAGCGCATGAAGGATGAGCGTCGGCCGAGTAATTGTCGCGAGGAAGTTTTTTGCGGAATTGCTTTCGTAATAATCCTCCGCGTCCCTGTAGCCGAAGCGTTGCGCGACGAAGCGGTCGTCGAACTCGTAAATGCTTCGGGCGCCAGCGATGGCGCTGCATTCGCGTGTCGTAAGCGCCGCGCCCTGCGCTAGGGCCTCGCGCTTCATCTCCCGAAGCAAATAGGCGTGATAGGCGAGATTGCGGCGGCTCATCATGCGGGTGCAGCTCGCGGCGAGATCCAGCGGAACGGACACGGCGACGGCTGTGAGCACCGGGAGGCCGTGGCAGCCTTCGCCCATGAATTTCAGGACGAGATTGCCGCCGAGCGAATGTCCCAGCAGGATGATCCCGTCGCCGCGAAGATTGGCCGGCAATTGACGGAGGGCCGCCGCGAGATCCTCGGTCTTGCCGGCGTGGTAGCGCCCGGTCGAGGTCGCGCGCGACAGGAGCGTTCCGCGCAGGTTGAGGCGCAGCACCGGCCATCCCTCATGCATGAGATGGCGCGTTGTCGCGACGACGGCGAGGCTGCGCTCGGAGCCGGTGAGGCCATGGATGAGCACGACGAGCGGTCGCGCGCTCGGCCACGCCGGAAGGTCGAGTCGGGCCGCCAGCCGATCGCCGTCGGGCATCGTCAGCAGCAACCTTTCGCCACCCGGAAGATCCGGCGGGCCGCCACGCAGGAGGTTGCGAACCGTTTGCAGGTCCGCTCCAAACCAGGGCGCCCGTTCCCGGAACGGCGGAACCGGAGCGGTCCCGCGCAAGTTTGTCAACTGGAGATCCTCCACATGGCGTTTTCTCCGCTGACAGAGAATTTAGGGCTGGGCAATGCTGAAGCGAAATCGGCGCGTGCCCGCTTTTTGAACTTAATACCAATCCTGTCCTTGTCGGAAATTAAATCCGGACATATCGGTGGCGTAGTCCGCCGAGAATTGGTTTGGGAACAATGCGTCCGACGGCCTGAATGGCGCGCGGCATGGGTGCGTCTTTGTTCAATGAGAGGTGAGTCCGCGCATCATTGTAATAGGCCATGTAAGAAAGAAGCACGTGGCGCAGATGCCGCTCGCCGAATACGACGACATGATCAAGACACTCTCGTCGGATCGAGCCAATCAGCCGTTCCGCACAGCCCTTCTGCCAAGGCGAGCGCGGCGCGGTTGGACGGTCACGAATGCCCATGGCGCGAACGCGGCGTTTGAAGATCTCGCCATAAGCGCCGTCGCGGTCGCGAATGAGATATCTCGGCGCGGGATCCCAGCCGCAGGCCTCAGTGAGTTGCCGGGCAATCCACTCGGCGGTCGGATGCGGCGTCACGCCGAGCCATAGCAGCCGCCGTCGGCCGTGGCGTAAAATCAGCGGACCATACAGTAACTTGAAGGAGACTGTCGGGACCACGAACAGGTCCATCGACGCAATGCCGTCGGCGTGGTTGCGGAGAAAGGTCTTCCAGCCTTGCGATGGCGGTTTCCTACGCTTCGCCATGTACTTGGCCACCGAGGTTTGGCCAATATCGACGCCGAGCTTGAGCAATTCTCCATGGATCCTCGGCGCTCCCCACAGGGGATTGGCCAGGCTCATGTCGCGGATCAGTTACCGGAATTCCAGCGCCACTTTTGGCCTGCCGCTGCGAGGTTGCGACTTCCTCCGCCAGAACAAACCAAAGCCGGCGCGACGCCAACGAATAACCGTCTCGGGCGTTACGATCGCCAAAGCGTCAGTAAGCCGTGGCGCAGCCTGATAGAGCCCAGCAAAAATCAGACGATCGACGATGCTGAACGCCAGTCGCCTCGCCGATTTTCTGCGCAGGACGTTGAGTTGCTGGCGCAGCGCGACGATCTCCGTCTCCAGTGACGCTCTGGATCGGAACAGGTCGAGGATCGTCCACCAGACCAGCTTGAACACGTCCGACATGAGACGAAGCATGCCCCAACTTTCAGCCGCATTCCAGTCGGATTGAATTTGCGGTAGGCACAGGTCTCCAAGACGCCGGCGTCGTTTTCGACGGAAAACGAAATTTCGCGCGCAGAGACCGCCGCCGAAATCGCGCTCGGAGTCTCCGAAATTGCGGTCTCTGACGCCGCTTCGGAGCCAAACGCGTCGCTAAGTCCCGGATATGCCGGGGACTACCGATATGGGCAAAAGGGGAGAAAGTTCAGGGAGTTGTGTGGTGGCGGAGGCAGTTCCGCCAAACCGGTCTCTGGCACGGCGTTTCCCTCAGAGCAGGGAAAAATGCAGGGAAAACGGAAAAGCTGAAGGAAAGTGTCGAGGAGGGGCGTATGGCCCTTCACGCGCCCGCCTCGCCCCATTAGGCCGCGGAGCCTCGCGACCGCTCCATTCTGGGAAATCATCCGCTGAGCATCATTTCACGCGGTCAGTAGCTTTATAATGTCGGATCACGCTTTCGGGTCGCGTCGGACGATATCCCGGCGACGTGGGTCCTTGCGAATGAGCGGCTGATCAAGAGGCGTCCGAGCGGTCAGCCAGTTGAGGGCCTGCGAGGTCGCGTCGACCTGATCGTCATGCGCCGAATTGGGGAAACCAAGGAGTTCGTTCAAATAGGTCGCAAGCCAGGGGGCCGATCGGGGCAGGTGGACCTGCCCCGATTCGAAGCGGGCCGCCTGCGCCAGAAGCCGGGCGAGCTTGTCCCGTTGCGGCCGTTGCGCGATCGCCCGCAAATGACCGGTTCGATGAAGGTCTTGCGCTAACGCCCGGCCGAGTTCGGTGTCCTCGATTAAAGTAGCAGAGGCATTGTGGCGTTCATGCAATTCGATAATTGCACGCCGCAGCTCTGGGGCTTCGAGTTTGGCGCGGTAAACCTCCAGAAGGTAAAAATCGAGACCGACGGCCCCCCAAACGGCGCCGACGGACCAATCGCTGGTCTCGGATAGCGTCGACGCCGTGTCCCACGAAACAACGACGCGGTCGAAGTGGGCAGGGGGAACCGCATAGTAACGTAGCCAGTCGCGTTTGATGACGTTGCCGCCTGCGGGAACGGGCGCTTGTTGATACTGCGCCGAGAAATTCATGCTGCCCTGAGCGCGGCGAATTTCATCGAGAATACGCATCGGTTCGCGGCTTTGGTGCAAAACTTCGCCAGCCCGCCGAAAGTAAATGTCGTCTGGGCGGTCGCTCAACTCAAACGTTTTGTCCTCGGGGGCGATCGCCGGGATAGAGAGGACCTCCCACCCATCGGGCTCGAGCTCGAGGAGTCGTCCAACCAGGTCGTCTTGATGCCGCCTTTGCATGACGATCACGATGGCGCCATTCTGCTTGTCGTCGAGACGCGTGCAGAGCGTGCCGATGTAGAAGTCCCAGACGCGCCGGCGTTCCGCCTCGGAAAGCGCATCGAGCGCCTTGATCGGATCGTCGATCACGATCAGGTCGCCGCCGCGGCCGAGAATGGCGCCGCCGATTCCCGAAGCGAAACGAAATCCGTTGGCGCTGGTGACATATTCGTGGCGGCGTTGCACCGAAGAGCGCGGCAGCAAGGCGGGAAAGAGGGCGCGGAACCAGTCACTCTCCATAACGTTTCGCGTGTCGATCGCCAGCTTTCGCGCCAGCTCATCGGCATAGGAGACGGCGATGATGCGCTTCGTTGGATCACGCCCCAGCACCCAGGCGGTGAAGGCGACGCTGACGGTGATTGATTTCATCGACCGCGGCGGGACATTGATGATGAGGCGCTTGATCTTGCCGCTGGCGACTTGCGAAAGTCGCCAGCAGATATGGTCGATATGCCAATTGTGATGATAGGCTTTGCCGGGCTCAAGCGTGCGAAAGGTCCTTTCGACAAAGCTCGGCAGATGTTAGCGATACAGGGCGCGCGCGACGCGGGAGAGATCAGCCATTATCGCCCTCCCGATCGCCGCTGCAGAGTTGCGCGCCTTCATTCCCGACGGACTTATCCTTCTTGCTTCGCCGCTTGTGGGGCGGTTTAGGTTCTCGCTCGGCGAGCACGCGTTGGAGGATCGCGAGATCGTCCGCGCTGGTTTCGGCTTCCTGGTCGTCCGCCGACCTGAGCAACAGCGGGCTGCGTTCAAGAATCGTAATGATCGCGCGCATGTCGCCTTTCAGTCCGCTTTCGACGAGACGCATGAGAATCGCGTCGAGCGAGGAAATTTCGCGCTTTTCTCCATCTATCGTTACCTTAATGGGACGTTGCAGAGCTGCTTCGAAGGCGCGCCCCAGATCAATGGCGCCCTTCTTCTTGCCGCCGGGGTTGCCCGAAACTCCTTTCGGCCAGCGGCTGTGCAAGGGCGGTTTGCCCTTGCCCACGCTGTATTCCCCGCGCTTCGGAGGATTTTTCGACTTGGTCACGATCGCCTCCCATTAAGCGGAGCGAAGGCGATTGCGCGCCCGAACGGGCCGTGATGACGACGCGTCGTGGCGAATCACGGTAGAGACAGCGTCTTCGTTGCTGACGTTTGCGCGACGAGCGGCCTCCTCGGCGAAGGTGAGGCCAGTGTCGGCGTGGCGCGCCGTCTCGCCTGACCATTTCTCCCAGCGGCGAATGGCGACATCTGTGTACTTGGGTTCGAGTTCGATTGCGCAGGCGCGGCGACCAGTCTTGGCGGCGCCGATAATCGTGGTGCCGGATCCGGAAAAGGGATCGATGACGAGATCTCCGCGATCCGAAACGTCACGGATCGCGTCCGCGATCATGGCGCAATTCTTGACGGTAGGGTGGTCGGCGAGCTGTTGCTGGCGGTCGCGTCCGAACCCCGCGAGCCCGGGGTAATTCCACACGTTAGTGCGGCAGCGTCCATGACGGCCGAGTTGCACGCGGTTTTTGTGAGGCGCTCCGCCTTTTTTCAGCACGAAAACGAGTTCGTGTTGCGAGCGATATAAACTGCCCATGCCGCCGGAGCCCTTGTTCCACACGCAGACGCACAGTAAGGTGAGACTGGTCGAGCGGGCGGCGTTGAGAACCTCGCGCTGGTGTCTCCAATCCATGAAAATAGAGAGGACCGCGCCTGGGACGAGCGAGGCTGACGTCGTTTGCAGGAATTCGGTGAGGAATTTCGTGAATTCCGCCTCACTCATCTCGCCCGAGGCCATTGCGAATTCAGGGTGAATGGCTTTCCGAGTCCGCTGACATGGCCGTTGATTTTTACGTTGTAAGGAGGATCACAAACGGCCAGCTGCGCCAGAGAGCCGGCCATGGCGCGCTCGTAGACTTTCGGATCGCGCGCGTCGCCGCAGATCAGGCGATGCTTTCCCAGAAGCCAGAGATCACCGGGGCGGGAAATCGGCGCGTCAGGAGGCTCCATTTCAAAATCGTCATCGGGATCAGGCGCGTCGCCGCTCTTCGTGGTTTCGATCAATTGATCGATCTCGGCGAACGAGAAACCGGTTGTTTCCAGTTCGAAATTCAGAACGCATTCCGCCTCCATTTCGATCAGGCTCGAAAATTCGATGGCCAGAAGGCGTTGGTCCCAGTCTGACAATTCTGCGAGGCGATTATCTGCGATTCGTAGGGCTTTGATCTGCGCCTCATCGAGGTGGTCGATACGAATCACTGGAATTCGCGCGAGCTCGAGAAGCTTCGCTGCCGCCAGCCGACCATGGCCGGCGATCACATTTCCTTCGGCGTCGATAAGCAGCGGGCTCACAAAACCGAAAGATTTTACGCATTCCGCGATTCGTTCGATTTGATCGGCGGAGTGCGTTCGGGGATTTTTTTGATATTCGTTTAGGTCAGAGGGCGCGACGTAGGCGACCTTAAGGGCCAGCTCTGGCGCAAGCTTGAGCGGCTGTTCGACCGATTGCAACGCGCAGTCGCCGGCGTTGTGCGACACCGAATTAGCGGCGCGGGCGGTCTGTGAATTTGACGGAAAAGTACGGGCCTTGGGCTCGCCCATAGCGCGCTCCTCGAAGCATGGATAACGAAAGCCCGCCGCGCATGACGCGACTGGCGCTTTCGCCCGTGCTGCCTGTGCCTACCGCAAATTCAATCCGACTGGAATGCGGCTGAAAGTTGGGGCATGCTTCGTCGCATGTCGGACGTGTTCAAGCTGGTCTGGTGGACGATTCTCGACCTGTTCCGATCCAGAGCGTCACTGGAGGCGGAGATCGTTGCGTTGCGCCAGCAACTCAACGTCCTGCGCAGAAAATCGCCGAAGCGGCCAACGTTCAGCACCCTCGATCGTCTGATTTTCGTCGGTCTGTATCTGATTGCGCCACGGCTTACTGACGCCTTGGCCATCGTAACGCCCGAGACGGTTATTCGTTGGCGTCGCGCTTTCTTTGGTTTGTTCTGGCGGTGGAAGTCGCGACCTCGCAGCGGCAGGCCAAAAGTGGCGCTGGAAATCCGGCAACTGATCCGCGACATGAGCCTGGCCAATCCGCTGTGGGGAGCGCCGAGGATCCACGGAGAATTGCTCAAGCTCGGAATCGATATTGGCCAAACCTCGGTGGCCAAGTACATGGCGAAACGCCGAAGGCCTCCTTCTCAAGGCTGGAAGACCTTTCTCCGCAACCACGCCGACGGCATTGCGTCGATGGACCTGTTCGTGGTCCCGACTTTCTCGTTCAAGCTACTGTATAGCCTGCTGATTTTACGCCACGGCCGACGACGGCTGTTATGGTTCGGCGTGACGGCGCATCCGACCGCCGAATGGCTGGCCCCGCATCTCACGGAGGCCTGCGCCTGGGATCCCGCGCCGAGATATCTCATTCGCGACCGCGACAACGCTTATGGCGAGATCTTCAAACGCCGCCTTCGCGCCATGGGCATTCGTGACCGTCCAACCGCGCCGCGCTCGCCCTGGCGGAACGGCTGGCCGGCTCGATCCGACGGGAGTGTCTTGATCATGTCGTCGTGTTCGGCGAACGGCATCTACGCCATGTGCTTCTTTCTTACATGGCGTATTACAATGATGCGCGGACTCACCTCTCACTAAACAAGGACGCGCCCATACCGCGCCATTCAGGCTGTCGGACGCATTGTTCCCACACCAATTCTCGGCGGACTACACCACCGATATGTCCGGATTTAATTTCCGACAAGGACAGGGCGGCATCGGCGGAGCATTATTGGCCAGTGGAGCCGTGGGCTACATTTCATCCGCTATCATTGGAGCTATTATTGGAGGCGGTATCGGAATGTTCATGTAGGCGCAAACATGACGTCAATCCGCCGCGCTTTGAGAGCGGACCCGAAGTAACACGTGTAGGCTCACATTGCCCTTGGCTTGTCCCTATTGGCCCGACTCCGTGCCAGGCTTTTTCTTTGGTGGTAATGATGCAATCCGACTGCGACAACTGCGCGCATGACAAGCTGTCGCATTGGCCCCGGGATGCGCGGGAAGCTATTTCTGCAGGGACACATTCCCTCCCAACTATAACTTGAGCCCGGCTCCACGCTGGGCTCAATCTTTTTGAATCGCACGCCTGTCCCGCCACCGTTAGTCGCCGGCCGCCTTTGCATACGATTTCGGCTGCCTCCGGTCACCTTACGGTCTGTCGGAGACGCGCGCTGCATCCTTGTCGCTCAAAGATGTTTGCATAATTTCGCGTTTGCCGGCGAACCTGAAACACGGTTACTGCGCCACCATTCCGATGATGGCATCGCCCTTTCTCATTGACGGCCGCTGCGATTTCATCGGCCGTCATCCATTTGTTCCCGTGTTCGTATAGAATTGCAGCAATTTCTCCACAAAGCGTGATGTGCTTGCTTTCCATTTTCGTTGGCTCGGAATTGTCGCGTCAATCGCTGCCAAAGTTATACCAAGTCGTATTCATTATAATCCATAAATCCCTTCGCGTAATGCGATGGACATGATGCGCCAGGGCTGCTCGACGAGCTTGTTCTATGCCTCGCAGTGTCAGTTCGCTATCTTGGCGTGAAGCGTCTTCAAATCGACGGCCGCCTTCTTGGGCTCCGTCTTCTCCTGCCCGAACACGCCCGCCGCGCCTTCCAGAAGCTGACTTTTCCAGATCGTGATCTGGTTCGGATGGACGTCGAACTGCTGCGCCATCTCGGCCAGCGTCTTCTCACCCTTGATAGCGGCCAATGCCACCTTCGCCTTGAATGCCGGAGAATGCGTCCGGGGGCTCCTCTTCGTCATCGAATGCTTTTGATTCGCGGTGAGAATCCTCGTCGGCGTCAGGTAGAAAATCCACTTATGTCACTGTCCGAATTTGCGAGGCCAGCTCTCCTGCGATGAGGCGTAGGCTGAGTGGACATCGGAAATAGAGCCAGAAGGACGCAACATTCGCGCAGTCAAAATTGCAAAGGTCAAGATTGCTATTATGTCGCGCCGACATTCACAATTATTTGCGTTGCAGCACATACCAATCGACGCCTCTTGATTGTAAACATTGTTTTGTGGCGGGTTGTCCATCGTCCCCGCTTAGCATTAAACGAAGAAAGAAACGTATGATGTTGCGAAAACTCGAAGCGGCAGTAACTTGCCTTACTGAAATTCTCCGCAGACGACCCTTCCCACTGTTTGTAGTCCTCATGGCAAGCGTCCTAGCCGAGTTGTCTTCGCCCGGCGTCGCGCTCGCATTGCCGAACGGCACATATCAGGGCAATGCTTTCGCCACGAACTCCAATATCAAGGTAGGTCTGATTGGCGTCGCCTTGGGCAACACCGCCTTTATTCCTTGCCCGTGCACAGGTACGAACGGCGATACGCTGAGCAGCAGCGTGAACTCGCTCACAGCGGGCGTGGGTGGCAACATTCTCAATGGGGCCACTGCCATCAGCACGGTGCATACGGCCGAAACTACAACTGCGAAGATCGTGAGGAACAGCTCCACAATCCAAGCGCTAAACCTGCTCAACGGCCTGATCACGGCCGATGCCCTCATGGCGGTAGCCAACACGACTGCAACTGACTCGGCCGTCATCAGTGATGCCGATGGTTCGACCTTCGCCAACCTCAAAATTGCGGGCGTTCCAGTCGCGGTCAATGTCGCACCGAACACCTGTCCTTGTCGGAAATTAAATCCGGACATATCGGTGATGTAGTCCGCCGAGAATTGGCGTGGGAACAATGCGTCCGACAGCATGAATGGCGCGCGATATGGGCGCGTCCTTGTTTAGTGAGAAGTGAGTCCGCGTATCATTGTAATACGCCATGTAAGAAAGAAGCCCGTGGCGCAGATGCCGCTCGCCAAACACGACGACATGATCAAGACATTCCCGTCGGATCGAGCCGATCAGCCGTTCCGCCCAGCCGTTCTGCCAGGGCGAGCGCGGCGCGGTTGGACGGTCACGAATGCCCATCGCGCGAAGGCGGCGTTTGAAGATCTCGCCGTAGGCGCCGTCGCGGTCGCGTATCAGATATTGCGGCGCGGGATCCCAGCCGCAGGCCTCGGTCAGTTGCCGGGCCAGCCATTCGGCGGTCGGATGCGCCGTCACGCCGAGCCATAGCAGCCGCCGTCGGCCGTGGCGTAAAATCAGTTGGCCATACAGTAGCTTGAAGGAGAACGTCGGAACCACGAACAGATCCATCGACGCAATGCCATCGGCGTGGTTGCGGAGGAATGTCTTCCAGCCTTGGGAAGGAGGCCGGCGGCGTTTGGCCATGTACTTGGCCACCGAGGTTTGGCCAATATCGACGCCGAGCCTCAGCAATTCTCCATAGATCCGCGGCGCTCCCCACAGGGGATTGGCCAGGCTCATGTCGCGGATCAGTTACCGGAATTCCAGCGCCACTTTTGGCCTGCCGCTGCGAGGTTGCGACTTCCTCCGCCAGAACAAACCAAAGCCGGCGCGACGCCAACGAATAACCGTCTCGGGCGTTACGATCGCCAAAGCGTCAGTAAGCCGTGGCGCAGCCTGATAGAGCCCAGCAAAAATCAGACGATCGACGATGCTGAACGCCAGTCGCCTCGCCGATTTTCTGCGCAGGACGTTGAGTTGCTGGCGCAGCGCGACGATCTCCGTCTCCAGTGACGCTCTGGATCGGAACAGGTCGAGGATCGTCCACCAGACCAGCTTGAACACGTCCGACATGAGACGAAGCATGCCCCAACTTTCAGCCGCATTCCAGTCGGATTGAATTTGCGGTAGGCACAGGTCTCCAAGACGCCGGCGTCGTTTTCGACGGAGAACGAAATTTCGCGCGCAGAGACCGCCGCCGAAATCGCGCTCGGAGTCTCCGAAATTGCGGTCTCTGACGCCGCTTCGGAGCCAAACGCGTCCCTAAGTCCCGGATATGCCGGGGACTACCGATATGGGCAAAAGGGGAGAAAGTTCAGGGAGTTGCGTGGTGGAGCCAGACGGAATCGAACCGACGACCTCTTCAATGCCATTGAAGCGCTCTCCCAACTGAGCTATGGCCCCATCTTTTTATTTACCCGCCTCTTGGGGGAGGCGTTGGCCGGCGAAGCGCCGACGGGCGGTGTATAGTTCAGGCGGCGGCCGGCTGCAAGCCCGGTGTTGCGCTTTTGCGCGATTATGCGGCGGCGGCGGTCACGCGGTTGCGGCCGGAGGCTTTGGAGCCATAAAGCGCCTTGTCTGCGCGGCGCAGCAGGGCGTCGGCGTTGGCGTCCGCGCCGCGCTCGGCCAGGCCGATCGAGGTGGTGACGGGAATCGTCCGCGTCGCCGCCGGGTCGATCGGAAACTGGCCGCCCTCCACGGCCGCGCGCACGCGTTCGGCGACCTTTTCCGCGACGACCAGCGGCGTGTCGGGCATGACGACGACGAATTCCTCGCCGCCAAGCCGGCAAACCAGATCGGCTCCCCGGACGACGCGCTTGATTCGCTGGGCGAAGACCTTCAGCACCTCGTCGCCGGCGTCGTGGCCATAGGTGTCGTTGACCGACTTGAAGTGATCGATGTCGAGAATCATCAGCGAGAGAGGGCGGCCATTATGGGCGGCGTGCTCCAGAGCGCTGGCGAGGTGTGATTCGAGGAAGCGGCGGTTGTTGAGGCCGGTCAGCGCGTCGACCACGGCGAGTTCGATCGCCGCCTGCACATTGTCACGAAGACTGTCGGCGTAACGCTTGCGGCGCAATTGCGTGCGGACGCGGGCGACGAGTTCATTGCGGTCGATCGGCCGCACGATGTAGTCGTTCACGCCAAGGTCAAGTCCGCGCAGAATGCGCGGGCGGTCCTCGAGATCGGCGAGCAGCAGGATCGGAATCGAGCGGGTGCGCTCCAGCGAGCGGAGCTGGCTGCAAAGCCGCAGCGCGTCGAAATCGGTCAGATTGAGGCTGACGATCACGAGCTCGTAGCCATTCTCCGCGGCGCGGAACAGCGCCTCCTGCGGATGCGGCTCGATTTCGACGTCATGCAGGTCGCGCAGGGCGGCGACGATGCGGTCGGAGGAGCCGGCGCGGTCCTCGACGAGAAGGATGCGGCCTTTCGCGCCGTCGTTTGGCGTCTGCGCCGACAGATGGTCGATAATGCCGAGATTGGCCGACGTGGTGGCGCGGGCGCGCAACTCATCGAGCATGATCTTGAGCCGCGTCAGCGAGCGAACGCGGGCGATCAGCGCGAGTTCGTCCACGGGCTTGGTCAGGAAGTCGTCGGCGCCGCACTCCAGACCACGCACGCGGTCGGCCGGCTGGTCGAGCGCCGTAACCATTACGACGGGGAGATGCATGGTCGCGGCGTCGGCCTTCAGGCGCGTGCAGACCTCGAAGCCGTCCATGCCGGGCATCATGACGTCGAGCAGCACGATGTCGCATCGGCCGTCGCGGCAGAGCTCCAGCGCCTCGGGGCCATTGGTCGCCGTCACGACGTCGAAATATTCGGCCGAAAGCCGCGCCTCCAGCAGTTTGATGTTGGGAAGCAGGTCGTCAACGATCAGCACGCGCGCGGTCATTTCGCCGTGGTCTCCTACTTCTTGTCCGCAAGGAAGGAATTTACCGTCTCGAGGAATTTCGCGACGGAAATGGGCTTGGAGAGATAGGCCTCGCAACCGCCCTGGCGGATTTTTTCCTCATCGCCCTTCATGGCGAAGGCGGTGATCGCGATGACGGGAATGTCGCGCAGCTCCTCGTCGTCCTTCAGCCAGCGCGTGACTTCCAGCCCGCTGACTTCCGGCAGCTGGATATCCATCAAGATCAGGTCGGGATGGTGCTCTCGCGCAAGGGCGATCGCCTCCACGCCGCTCTTGGTGCGCAGCGTCGCATGGCCGTTGGCCTCCAACAGATCGTTGAAGAGCTTCATATTCAATTCGTTATCCTCTACGATGAGGACCGTTTTCGTCATGGGGCCAACTCTGTGGACGCGATACCGTTCGAGAGACGGTTAGCATGGGAAGATTAATGAAAAGCGCCAAAGACGGTTTGGGTTCCCGACTGAAAAAGAACGAAATTGCCGCCCCGCCCGCGGAGCTGGCGCTGCGCGCGCTCGCCTTTCTCAGCCAGGACGATGAGAGGGTTTCGCGCTTCCTCGCGCTGACGGGGCTCGATCCCGGCGAGGTGCGCGGGCTTCTGGGCGAGAGGGGCTTTCAATTGGCCGTTCTGGACCATCTCGCCGGCGACGAAACGCTGTTGCTGGAGTTCGCGGTCGCGGAGTCGCTTCCGCCGGAGGCCATTGGCCGAGCCCGGCGGGCGCTGGGCGGCGGCGAGGAATAGGCGCTTTCTCACCCTCCGTCGCCGACGCAGTTAATAATCAGTTAAATTCCTACGCCCCTTCGGCGAGCGCGTCCGCGCCGGCTTTCGCGACCTGTCCATCCTGAAAGGACTGCACGCCCGAGACGCCTATTGCGCCGACGACATGGCCCTCGTGCATCAGCGGCAGACCGCCCTCGACGGGCGTGATCTGGGGCAGGCTCAGCAGCGCGACGCGGCCGCCCGCCACCACCTCCTCCAGCGCCTTGGTCGGCCGGCGAAACAGCGCGGCCGCACGGGCCTTGTGCTGGGCAATTTCGCAGGAGGCGGGCTGCGTCCCGTCGAGTCGTTCAAAATAGACCAGCAGCCCCGCGTCATCGACAATCGCAATGACGACGCTCCAGCCGTTGCGTTGCGCTTCGCGCGCGGCGGCCGCCGCGACCCTCCTGGCGTCGGCGAGCGTGAGCTCGAATTTCGTTTTCATTGATCCTCCAATGACTTATTAATGGGTCGTCGCAGCGCCGCGCGCGTACTTGCGCCGTTCCCCCGGCTCGACTAGGGAAACCAAGGCGCGGGTGTTGGCCGTTCAATCCCATGTCGCCGCGGCCGGCGCAACGGCCGCCTGCGGACGCAAAATGGGGGGGCGCATCGGAATGACGCTATTGATGCCAGCGCCGGAGACGGAAATCCTCGCGCGCCGCGACGAACTCATTGAGCGCCTTCGCGCCATTCTCCCCGCATCAAACCTCATCGTCGATGAGACGGCGCGCCGCGCCTATGAATGCGACGCCTTCACCATGTATCGCGCGCTCCCGCTCGTCGTCGCGTTGCCGGAGACGGTGGAGCAGGTGAGCGCGATCATGGCGCTGGCCGCCGATATGAATGTGAAGATCGTGCCGCGCGGCGCCGGGACGTCGCTCTCCGGCGGCTCCATGCCGCTAGAGGACGGCATTCTTCTCGGCATGTCGAAGTTCAATCGCATTCTCGAAATCGACTATGAAAACCGTTGTGCGCGCGTGCAGCCCGGCGTGCAGAATCTCGCGATTTCCAAAGCCGTCGAGGCCGAGGGATTCTATTACGCGCCGGACCCGTCCTCGCAGATCGCCTGCTCCATCGGCGGCAATGTCGCCGAGAATGCGGGCGGCGTGCATTGCCTGAAATACGGCCTGACGACGAACAACATTCTCGGCCTCGAGGTCGTGCTGATGGGCGGCGAGGTCGTGCGCCTTGGCGGCAAGCACCTCGACAGCGAGGCGTATGATCTGCTCGGCATCATGACCGGCTCCGAGGGGCTGCTCGGCGTCGTGACCGAAGTCACCGTGCGCATCTTGCAGAAGCCCGCCGTCGCGCGTTGCCTGCTGCTCGGATTCACGAGCGTCACCGCCGGGGCGCGCTTCGTCGGCGCGGTGATTGCGCGGGGCATCATCCCCGGCGGTATGGAGATGATGGACAGGGCGACGATCCACGCCGTCGAGCGCTTCCAGCCCTGCGGCTATCCGCTCGACGCCGAGGCGATCGTCATCGTCGAACTCGACGGAACGCAGGCCGAGGTCGATCATCTCGTCGGTGTCGTGGAGAAGATCGCGCGCGACGAAGGCGCGACGACCGCCAGGGTTTCAACCAGCGAGGCCGAGCGCCTGCAGTTCTGGGCAGGGCGCAAGAACGCTTTTCCGGCGGTGAGCTGCATCAAGCCCGACTATCTGTGCATGGACGGCACCATTCCGCGCGCCCGTCTCCCCGATGTGCTGACGGGAATGGATGAGCTTGCGAAACAACATGGATTGCAGGTCGCCAATGTGTTTCACGCGGGCGACGGAAATTTGCATCCGCTGATCCTCTATGACGCCTCGAAAGAAGGGGATGTCGAGCGCGCCGAGAAGCTCGGCTTCGACATTCTGCGTCTCTGCGTTTCCGTTGGCGGCGTGCTGACGGGCGAACATGGCGTTGGCGTCGAGAAGCGCGATCTGATGAGCGAGATGTTCAACGAAACGGATCTCGAGCAGCAGATGCGCGTCAAATGCGCCTTCGATTCCATGAATCGACTCAATCCCGGCAAGGTGTTTCCGACGCTGCATCGCTGCGCCGAATTCGGCATGATGCATGTTTCCGGCGGTAAAACGACTTTCCCCGACCTGCCGAGATTCTAGCGATGGACGTAAATTCGCAGACGCTCGACATACGCGACGCGGCCGACGCCGTCGAAGCGCTGCGCGCGGCGAATGCGCGACGCACGCCACTGGCCGTCGCGGGGGCGGGATCGAAAAAGCAGCTCGGCCGCCATGCGCCGCAATCGCAGACGATCTCGACGAAGGCTTTGACGGGCGTCACGCTTTACGAACCCGACGAGCTCGTGCTTTCCGCGCGGGCCGGCACGCCGCTGCGCGAGATCGAGGATTTCCTCGACGCGAACAATCAGCAGCTCGCTTTCGAACCTGTAGATTACGCGCAGCTGTTTGGCGGCGCGACGCGCAGCGCAACGATTGGCGGCGTCGTCGCCGTCAACGCCTCGGGTCCCCGCCGCGTCAAGGCCGGCGCCGCGCGCGATCATCTGCTCGGATTTCACTGCGTCACGGGACGCGGCGAAATCGTGAAATCGGGCGGGCGGGTGATGAAAAACGTCACAGGCTACGACCTCTCCAAGCTCGTCTGCGGCTCCTTCGGCACGCTTGCGCTTCTCACCGAAGTCACGCTGAAAGTTCTGCCAAAGGCCGAAACGGAACGAACCCTGCTGGTCGTCGGACTGGATGAGGAAAAAAGCCTCGCGCAATTGCGCGGCGCCTCCGGAACGCCGAACGAGGTTTCGTCCTTCGCAATGCTTCCGGCCGGAGCAGGGCCGCTTCAGATCGACGCCAATGTTGCGGCGCTGCGCGTCGAAGGCCCCGAGATTTCCGTTGCGACGCGCTGCGAGGCGCTGATGGCGGAGCTTCGAGACAGCGGTGCGCAATTCGAGGTCTTGCAGCCGTCGGAGTCTGCGGCGTTCTGGAAATCGTTGCGGGACGCGGCGCCCATCGCGGCGCACTCCGGCCAGATCTGGCGCATTTCGGTCGCGCCGACCGACGGCTTCATGGTGGTGGAGGCCTTGCGCCGCGCCGGCGCGCCGATCATCGCGCATTATTACGACTGGGTCGGCGGCCTCGTGTGGATTTGTCTCGAGCCGGCGCCGGATGCGCATGCAAGCGCCGTGCGCGGCGCAGTCGATGCGCGGGGCGGACATGCGACGCTCATTCGCGCTTCGGAAGACACACGCGCGCGCGTCGACGTTTTTCACCCGCAGCCTGCGCCGCTCGCCGCGCTGACGCGGCGCGTGAAGGACAGTTTCGATCCCGCCCATGTCCTGGAGCGCGGCCGCATGCGCGCGGAGTTCTGAGATGCAAACGCATTTTTCACTGAGCGCGCTCGCCGATCCGGACATGGCGCAATCGGAGAAGATCCTGCGCGCCTGCGTGCATTGCGGCTTCTGCACGGCCACATGCCCCACTTATCTTCTCACGGGGGACGAACTCGATTCCCCGCGCGGACGCATCTATCTCATCAAGGAGATGCTGGAGCACGAGCGTCCCGCCGATGCGCGCACCGCTCGACACATCGACCGCTGCCTCTCCTGCCTTTCCTGCATGACGACATGTCCATCGAGCGTGCATTACATGCATCTCGTCGATCACGCGCGCGCGCACATAGAAAAGACATTCGAGAGACCTTTCGAGGAGAGGGCCCTGCGCGCGGCGCTCGCCTTCGTGCTGCCGCGGCCTGCCTTGTTCCGCCTTGCCTTGCGGCTCGCTGCGCTCGCGCGACCGTTCAGGGATCATTTCCCGCAGCGTCTGCGCGCGCTGTTCGTCCTCGCGCCAAAGAGTCTGCCGGCGCCTTCGGATGTCGATCGCCCACAGGTCGTTCCAGCGCAAGGCGCGCGCCGGATACGCGTCGCGCTGTTGAACGGCTGCGCGCAGACCGTGCTCGATACCCGCATCAACGAAGCGACCGTGCGTCTTCTCACGCGCCATGGCGTCGAAGTCGTCGTCGCTGAAGGAGCGGGCTGTTGCGGCGCGCTGCCGCATCATCTCGGCAAGGTCGGTCAGTCGCATGCGTTCGCGCGCAGGAACATCGAGGCGTGGACGCGCGAGATCGAGACGGGCGGTCTCGATCATATCGTCATCAACACGTCGGGTTGCGGCACGAGCGTGAAGGACTATGGCTTTCTGTTCCGTAACGACGCGAAGCTTGCCGCAAAGGCCGCGCGCATTTCCGCGATTGCCCGCGACGTCAGCGAGATTATCGCCGGGCTCGATCTGAAGGCGAGCGGCGACGCGCCACGGCTGCGCGTGGCCTATCATTCCGCCTGCTCGCTGCAGCATGGCCAGAAAATCACGCGCGAACCTGTGGAGGCGCTTGAGCGCGCCGGCTTCGATGTCGTCGCTCCGCCGGAAGGCCATATCTGCTGCGGCTCGGCGGGAACCTATAACCTGTTGCAATCGGAAATGGCGGATGAGCTTCGCGCGCGAAAAGTAGCCAGTATCGAAAACGTCGCGCCCGACGTCATCGCCGCCGGCAATCTCGGCTGCATGGTGCAAATCGGGGCGGGGACGCAAATCCCTGTCGTTCACACTGTCGAGTTGCTCGACTGGGCGAGCGGCGGGCCGAAGCCCGCGGCTCTCGGCGGTTAACGCAGGAAGCCGACGATATCCTTCACCGCATTCATGTTCTCGCGGGCGATGGCGCGGGCGCGTTCGGAGCCGTCGCGCAGCACGCCGTCGATATAGCTCTCGTCCTCCCGGATGCGGCGCATCTGCGCGGTGATGGGGGCGAGCTTGGCGACAGCGAGATCGACCAGCGCGTTCTTGAAGGTCGAGAAATTCGAGCCGCCATATTCGGTCAGCACATCGGCTTTCGTGCGGCCGGCGAGCGCGGCGAAAATGCCGACAAGATTGTCCGCCTCGGGCCTGCCTTCGAGGCCTTTTTCCTCGGAGGGCAGGGCCTCGGGATCGGTCTTGGCCTTGCGCACCTTCTGCGCAATCTGGTCCGCGTCGTCGGAGAGATTGATGCGCGAATAGTCAGAGGCGTCGGACTTCGACATTTTTTTCGTGCCGTCGCGCAGGCTCATCACGCGCGTCGCGGGGCCGGAGATCAGCGGCTCGGGCAGGGGGAAGAAGGCGCCGCCGAAACCGTTGCGCTCGATCGACGGGCCGAAGTCATTGTTGAACTTCTGCGCAATGTCGCGCGCAAGCTCGAGATGCTGCTTCTGGTCGTCGCCGACCGGCACATGCGTCGCGCGATAGATGAGAATGTCGGCGGCCATCAGCACGGGATAGTCGAGAAGACCCATGGAGGCGTTCTCGCGGTCCTTGCCGGCCTTGTCCTTGAACTGCGTCATGCGGTTCAGCCAGCCGATGCGGGCGACGCAGTTTAGCACCCAGGCGAGTTCGGCGTGTTCGGGAACCTGGCTCTGGTTGAAGACAATGTTCTGCTTGGGGTCGATGCCGCAGGCGATGAAGGCGGCGGCGATCTCGCGCGTGTTCGCCTTCAGCGCGATGGGATCCTGCGGCACGGTGATCGCGTGCAGGTCGACGACGCAATAGAGGCACTCGAACGCCTTCTGCAGCTCGACGAATTTGACGATCGCGCCGAGATAATTGCCGAGATGCAGATTGCCGGTGGATTGCACGCCGGAGAAGACGCGCTGGGGGAAAGTGGACATGGACAGGCCGCAGGTTGTGAGCTTTGGCCGGTCTTATGGCAATGCGAGGCCGCGGGCGCAAGTGGGGCGATCCACGGGGCATCCACCATTTCCGACAGGGAGGAGGGTCAGGCCCTGCGTCACAAAATAAACCGGCTCAAATCCCGGTTCTTCGCGAGATCGCCGATGTGTCTTTCGACATAGTCGCCATCGACAACGACAGTCTCCCCGGCGCGGTCCGAGGCGGAGAAGCTGATGTCGTCGAGGACGCGCTCCATTACTGTCTGGAGGCGGCGGGCGCCGATGTTTTCAACCGACGTGTTTACTTGTACGGCGACCTTGGCGATGGCCTCGATGGCCGACGGCGAAAATTCGAGCGTCACGCCTTCCGTGCCCATGAGCGCCACATATTGCTTGGTCAGGCAGGCTTCCGTCTCTGTCAGAATACGGCGGAAATCCTCTTCGTTGAGCGAGGCCAGCTCCACGCGGATCGGCAGGCGGCCCTGTAGCTCCGGCAGCAGGTCGGAAGGTTTCGCGACATGGAAGGCGCCTGAGGCGATGAACAGCACATGGTCGGTCTTCACCGGCCCGTGCTTGGTGGCGACGGTCGTGCCCTCGATCAGCGGCAACAGGTCGCGCTGCACGCCTTCGCGCGAGACATCGGCGCCGCTGCGGCCTTCGCGGGCGCAGATCTTGTCCATCTCGTCGATGAAGACGATGCCATTGTTCTCGACCTCGTGGATCGCCTCGCGAACGCTGGCCTCTTGGTCGATCAGCTTGTCGCTTTCCTCGGCGACGAGTGGGTCATGAGCCTCCTTCACCGTCAGCTTGCGCGGCTTGCCGCGTTGCAGGGCCTTGCCGAAAATATCGCCCAGCGAAAAGGCGGAAACGCTCGCGCCTGGCATGTTCGGCAGTTCGAACATGGGGGTGGAGCCGCCGCTCTGCGCCAGCTCGATTTCGATTTCCTTGTCGTCGAGCTCGCCGTCGCGCAAACGCTTGCGGAAGGTTTCGCGCGTGGCGGGGGACGAGGCGGGACCGACGAGCGCGTCGAGCACGCGCTCCTCGGCCGCCTGCTGCGCGCGCGCCTGCACATCCTTGCGGCGGCGCTCCTTGACCATGACCAGGGCGACCTCGATAAGGTCGCGCACGATCTGCTCCACATCGCGGCCGACATAGCCGACCTCGGTGAATTTCGTCGCTTCCACCTTCAGGAAGGGCGCATTGGCGAGTCGGGCGAGGCGGCGGGCGATTTCGGTCTTGCCGCAGCCGGTGGGGCCGATCATCAGAATGTTCTTGGGCAGCACTTCTTCGCGCATTTGCCCTTCGAGCTGAAGACGCCGCCAACGGTTACGCAGCGCAATGGCGACGGCGCGCTTGGCTTCGTTCTGCCCGACGATGTAGCGATCCAGTTCCGAGACGATTTCGCGCGGCGAAAAATCGGCCATGAGTTCAGTTTCCTTGGGCTATCGTTCATCTGGCACGGAAACGGGCGGTTTGTTTGGTCTTTTCTTCGCCATTCGCCGCGCATTTTTCGCCTATATCTTCTCCACCACCACATTGTGGTTCGTGTAGACGCAGATGTCGGCGGCGATGGACATGGCGCGGCGCGCGATGGTCTCTGCGTCCGCCGGCGTGTCGATGAGGGCTCGGCCCGCGGCGAGCGCGTAATTGCCGCCCGAGCCGATTGCGGCGACAGCGCCATTGGCGTCGCCTTCGGGCTCCAGCACGTCGCCCGAGCCGGTGAGGACGAGTCCGACGTTCTGGTCGGCGACAAGCATCATCGCCTCCAGCCGGCGCAGATATCGGTCCATGCGCCAGTCCTTGGCGAGCTCGACGCAGGCGCGCATGAGCTGGCCGGGATATTGATCGAGCTTCGATTCGAGCCGCTCGAACAGCGTGAATGCGTCCGCCGTAGCGCCGGCGAAACCCGCGATCACGTCGCCCTTGCCGAGCCGGCGCACCTTGCGGGCGTTGCCCTTCATGATCGTCTGGCCGAGGCTGACCTGTCCGTCGCCCGCGATCACCGTTTGTCCCTGCTTCTTGACCAGAATGATGGTCGTCGCGTGCATGCCGGGCGTCTTGTTTTGTTCGTTGTCCATTCGCGCCTTCCGAGCCGAGCGTTTTGGCCGATGTAGGACTGAACCGCGCTTTCAGCAAGGGCGGAGGCTGTGCGGGCCTTACCTGTCCTTGAAGCGATCCGCGATCTCCTGGGCCTCGCGGGTCAGCGCGGCGAAGAAGGCCTCCTTTGGCGCACGGGCGGCGTAGCAGGCGCGATAGTCGTCGTCGCCCTTGGCCTGCGCGGCGGTCGATTCGTCGAAAAGCTTCTCGTCCTTCATCCCGCCCTCGTTGTATTTCTGCAAAATCTTTTCCGCCTTGCTCTCGGCGTCTTTCCAGATGGCGTCGCAGGCGGGGATCTTCTCCGCCCCCTTCGCGGCCTCAGTGGCGATATAGACCTTTCCGCCCCTGCGCAGCGCCACGATGATCTCCTGCGAAGGATTGGGTCCGATATCCTGCGCCCATCCGCCGAGCAGCGCCACGGCGAAAACCGCTCCCTCGGGCTTCATGATCGGAATGTCGGCGGTCTTGGTGAAGGCGGCGTCGGAGCCGATTGCTTCCGTATAGAAGTCGTCCGACTTCAACGCCGATTCGGCGTCGGGCGCCGACTTGTCCGTCTTCTTCCACCATTGTGACTGCGTGCGCAGCCAGTGATCGAGCAGCCCGTCCGTCGTGACGATCGCCTGAGCGCCGTTGTCCTCCTGCGAAAAGCGCAGCGTATCGAGCATGCCGAAGCCGATTTCATTTTCGCTGAGGGTGTCGATGTTGATCTTGCCTTTCGCCGGATAGGGCTTGACCGCGAGATCGCCGATGATCCCCTGCAGGCGCTTTTCCAGATCGGCGAGCGCCTTCTGCTGCTCCTTGCCGACGGCGTCTTCCGCGCCCTGTTTGGCCTCCAGCTTCTTGATTTTCGCGATCGCCGCGTCGCGCGCGGCGAGGTAAGCCTCCTCCGGGGTCGCCGCAAAGGCGCTGGCCAAGGTCAAGACGAGGGCGAGCAAGGCGAGCGGCGTCTGTCTCATAAATGCCTCCGAACGCGGACTTTTTCGCGAATTTTCGCGTTTTCTCGATCGGGATGATAGTCGTCCCCGCCGCGCGCCGCCAGCAAGCCGGCCGCGCTCCTCGCGCGGGTGGCGAAGATGCGTCGAAATTGCTACAAGCTGGCGGCCCGCGGCCGAATGATGCTCGGCGGCGTCATCCGGAAGGCCAATTCGCCATGCGCAGCGCCACTATCGAGCGCAACACGAAGGAAACGTCCATTTCGGTCACTGTCGATCTCGACGGGTCGGGACGCTCCGACATTTCCACCGGAATCGGATTTTTCGACCATATGCTCGACCAGATCGCGCGCCATGCGCCGCTGGATCTCACCGTGCTGGCGAAGGGCGACCTGCACATCGACGGCCACCACACCGTCGAGGACGTCGGGCTCGCGATGGGGCAGGCGGTGGACCGCGCTCTCGGCGACCGCAAAGGCATCGCGCGCTACGGCGACGCGCACATACCTCTCGACGAGGCCTTGACCCGCGTCGTCGTCGATATTTCCGGGCGTCCGTTCCTCGTCTATAACGTCAGCTTCCCGGCGGAGCGCATCGGCGCCTTCGACACTGAGCTGATGCGCGAATTCTTTCAGGCCTTCGCGGTTCAGGCCCGGGTCGGGCTGCACATCGACAGCCTGAGCGGCGTCAACAGCCACCATATTGCGGAGAGCGCGTTCAAGGGCTTTGCGCGCGCCTTCGGCAAGGCCGTGGCGATCGATCCGCGTCGCCTGCAGGGCGAGGCGCCTTCCACCAAGGGAACGCTGACCGCCTGAGCGGCGGCGGCTCTGGCGTCCAGACGACGAGGGGACGGCCGATGGCCATTTTCACCGTTCATCTCCCGCCGACGGCGCAGGGGGCCGCCCCCGCGCCGGAGAAGATCGTGTTCCTGCGCGACGGCTTCTCGTGGCCCGCCTTTTTCCTCGGCCCCTTCTGGCTGCTATGGAGGCGCGCTTGGATCGCCGCCGCGGCCTGGACCGCGCTGCTGACGGTCATCGGTCTCGTGGCGTGGAAGCTGAAGATTTCGCGCGACGCCATGTCATGGCTTGGTCTTTCCCTGGCGGTTTGGCTCGGCTTGGAGGGCGAACGGATTGTCGCCTGGGCTCTGGCGCGGCGCGGCTATGTCGAGACCGACGTCGTGGTCGGCGACGACGAGGAAGAGGCGGAGATGGCGTTTTTTCATCGTTGGCGCGGGATCGCGCCGCAAGCCCGCTCCGGGGAGCAAGACGCTTGACGACGGCGATCATCGATTACGGTTCCGGCAATCTTCACTCGGCGCTGAAGGCTTTCGAGCGCGCGGCGCGCGAGTCGGGCGTCGGCGGGGAAATCTGCGTCACCAATGATCCGCAGAAGGTTCGCGGCGCCGAGCGCGTCGTGCTTCCGGGCGTCGGCGCTTTCGCCGATTGTCGCCGCGGGCTTCTCGACCTGCCGGGCCTCTACGACGCGTTGCAGGAAGCGACCATCGAGCGGGGCCGACCTTTCCTCGGCATTTGCGTCGGCATGCAACTGATGGCGGCGCGCGGTCTCGAACATGGCGAGACCCCCGGCCTCGGCTGGATCGGCGGCGACGTCGTGGCGATCGAGCCGGGCGATCCTTCGCTCAAAATTCCGCATATGGGCTGGAACACGCTCAGCCTGACCCGCGAGCATCCGGTCTTCGACGGGATCGCGACGGGGGAGCGCGGGCTCCACGCCTATTTCGTCCACTCCTATCATCTGACGCCGGCCGAGCCGCGACATGTGCTGGCGACGACCGACTATGGCGCGCCGCTCACCGCGGCCGTCGCGCGCGACAATCTCGTCGGCGTGCAATTCCATCCCGAGAAGAGCCAGAGGCTCGGCCTCGCGCTCATCGCCAATTTCCTGAGGTGGCGTCCGTGATTCTGTTTCCCGCGATCGATCTGAAAGAAGGCCAATGCGTGCGGCTTGCGCAGGGCGATATGGACCGCGCGACCGTCTTCAACGACGATCCGGCGGAGCAGGCGCGCGCCTTCCAGTCGCAGGGCTTCGAATATCTGCATGTCGTCGATCTGGACGGCGCATTCGCCGGCGCGCCACGCAATGCGGCGGCGGTCGAGTCCATCCTTGCGGTGCTTACAATTCCCGTGCAGCTCGGCGGCGGCATTCGCGACATGCGCACGCTGTCCGGCTGGCTGGAGAAAGGCGTGACGCGCGTCATCATCGGCACGGCGGCGGTCAAGGATCCGTCCTTCGTGCGAGAGGCTGCGCGGATCTATCCGGGCCGCGTCGCCGTCGGCATCGACGCCAAGGACGGCATGGTCGCCGTGGACGGCTGGGCGCGCACGACGCGCATGCCGGCGCTCGAACTCGGCAAGAGTTTCGAGGACGCGGGCGTCAGCGCGATCATCTACACGGACATCGCGCGCGACGGCATTCTGACGGGCCTCAACATCGAGCAGACGCTGGCGCTCGCCAACGCCTTGACGATTCCCGTCATCGCCTCCGGCGGCCTCGCCTCGCTCGCCGACATCGAGCGTCTGCTGCAACCGGACTGCGCCAGGCTCGCCGGCGCGATCACGGGACGCGCGCTTTACGATGGGCGCCTCGATCCGGCCGAG
Source organism: Methylocystis sp. ATCC 49242 (assembly GCF_000188155.2). Lineage (NCBI taxonomy): Bacteria > Pseudomonadati > Pseudomonadota > Alphaproteobacteria > Hyphomicrobiales > Methylocystaceae > Methylocystis > Methylocystis sp. ATCC 49242. The sequence continues at coordinate 1,589,907 of NZ_KE124774.1, read as the reverse complement.
GCGCTGGCGCTGATCAGGAAGGCGCGCGCGACGGCGGGGAGCGCCTGATGCTCAAAGCCCGCGTCATCCCCTGCCTCGACGTGAAGGAAGGCCGCGTCGTCAAGGGCGTGAATTTCGTCGATCTGCGCGACGCCGGCGATCCGGTGGAATGCGCCATCGCCTATGACGCCGCCGGCGCTGACGAACTCTGCTTTCTCGACATCACCGCGAGCCATGAAAATCGCGGCATTCTGCTCGACGTCGTGCAGCGCACGGCCGAAGCCTGCTTCATGCCGCTCACCGTCGGCGGCGGCGTGCGCACGCTCGACGACATCCGCAATCTCCTGCTCGCGGGCGCCGACAAGGCATCGATCAATTCGGCCGCCGTCGCCAACCGGCAATTCGTGCGCGAGGCGTCGGAGAAATTCGGCGCGCAATGCATCGTCGTCGCCATCGACGCCAAGCGGGTCGCGCCGGGCAAGTGGGAAATCTTCACCCATGGCGGGCGCCGCCCCACCGGCATCGACGCGGTGGAATATGCGCGCGAAGTGACGGCGCTGGGCGCCGGGGAAATTCTGCTCACCTCGATGGATCGCGACGGCACGAAAAGCGGTTTCGACATCGAACTGACGCGCAGCGTCGCGGACGCCGTTTCCGTGCCGGTCATCGCGTCCGGCGGCGTCGGCAATCTCGATCATCTCGTCGCCGGCATTCGCGAAGGCCACGCGACCGCGGTGCTCGCGGCGTCGATCTTCCACTTCGGCGAATATACGATCCCGCAGGCGAAGCGCCACATGGCCGCCGCCGGCCTACCGATGAGGCTCGATGGACTGGAGGCGGCATGAGCTTTTCTCTCGACGATCTCGCCGCGCTCATCAAATCGCGTCGCAACGACAGCGCCTCCAACTCCTACACCAAGAGTCTTTTCGACGCGGGGCCGCCGCGCATCGCAAAGAAATTCGGCGAGGAGGCGGTCGAGGCGGTGATCGCCGCAATGGAGGGCGACAACAATGCCTTGACCTCGGAAGCCGCCGATGTGCTTTACCACCTGCTGGTGCTGCTCGAGGCGCGTGATATCGCTTTGAGCGACGTCGTCGCCGAACTCGGCCGCCGCACGGCGCAATCGGGCCTTGCCGAAAAGGCGTCGCGCGGAGGCTCGAAATGAACGAAGCGGGCGCCGCTGAAACGGGCGTGGCGATTTCGCCTTATCGCCGGTTTACGCGCGCCGAATGGGCGAGCCTTCGCGCCGACACGCCGCTGACGCTGACGCTCGATGACCTTGCGCGGCTGAAGTCGCTCGGCGATCCGATCTCCCTCGAGGAAGTCATCGAAATCTATCTGCCGCTGTCACGCCTGCTCGCGCTCTATGTCGCGGCGACGCAGGGGCTCTTCAAGGCGACACAGCGCTTTCTCGGCGCCGAGGACGGCAAGGTTCCCTACATCATCGGGGTCGCGGGCTCCGTGGCCGTCGGCAAATCCACGACCGCGCGCATTCTTCGCGCATTGCTGTCGCGCTGGCCGAACACGCCGAAGGTTGAACTCATCACCACGGACGGCTTTCTCCTGCCAAACGCCGTGCTCGAGCGCGAAGGCCTCATGGAGAAGAAGGGCTTTCCCGAAAGCTACGACAACAAGGCGCTGCTGCGCTTTCTTTCCGACGTGAAGGCGGGACAGCGCAATGTCTGCGCGCCGGTTTATTCGCATCTCATTTACGACGTCGTCGACGGCGAGGCGACCTGCGTCGACCGTCCCGACATTCTCATCGTCGAAGGCGTGAATGTCTTGGCCGCGCGCCCGTCGCGCCACCCGCGCGACATTCCCTTCGTTTCGGATTTCTTCGACTTCTCGGTCTATCTCGACGCGCCGGAGGACGTGCTGGAGCGCTGGTACGTCGAGCGTTTCCTGCGTCTGCGCGAGACGGCGTTCCGCGACCCGCGCTCCTATTTTCGCAAATACGCCGATCTCTCCGACGAAGAGACGGTGCGCGTCGCGAAGGACATCTGGACGCGCATCAATCTCGAAAACCTGCGCAACAACATCGCCCCGACGCGCCCGCGCGCAAGTTTGATCCTCACCAAGGGCGAGGACCACAGGATCGAGGAAGTGGCGCTGCGGAAGTTGTAATGCAGCCCATCGCCTCTCCTGCTCGTGAGAGAAGGGATGAGCGGTTTATTCCTCGGTGACCACGCATCCGTTCGGGTTGAAGGCGCGAGGGCGCGGTCGCCCACTTTGGGACGGGTCCGCTTCGAAGGTATAGATTTTTCTCGTGCGCCCGTCTGAAAACTTCACATTTCGCCTTGCGGTTATTCTGCCGCCCAGAGTCGAATTTCCCTCGCCGCTGAAAATCCGGATGAGTTCATCATCCACAGGGCCACCATACCAGAACCCAGACTCGAATTTTCCGTCCCCCTCTTTCCAATGATTGCCAATTTGGTCCAACACGTTGAGCACCTTGACCATTGATGACCTCTGAAAAATTCGATTTGCATTATGAATAAAAACTTAGGCCGCCGTTTCGTCAACGGCGGCCTCCGCGCTCTAGAGCGTTTCATATTTTGACGGAAGCTTATCCTGCGTTTGTGAAGTAGTTGCTGCATTCTTGTGGTTGGATGTCTTTTGCGAGGCGTCCGATCTGTCGCCAGGTTTCATCGATGGTTCGCTGCTGCGCCTGTCGCATCCAGTGTTTGAGCTTGGAAAAGGTCTGTTCGATTGGATTGAGGTCGGGCGAATAGGGTGGCAGAAACCACAGTCTGGCTCCGGCGGAGCGGATCGCGCGTCGCACCGCCTCGCCCTTGTGACTGCCGAGATTGTCCATAATGACAATATCGCCCTGCTTAAGCGCGGGGACGAGTTGTTGTTCGACATAGGCGCGGAAACACGCGCCGTTGATTGGCCCGTCGAAGACGCAGGGCGCGTCGAGACGATCGCAGCGCAGCGCGCCGAGAAAGGTCAACGTGCGCCAATGGCCGTGCGGCGCGAGGCCGCGCAAGCGCTTGCCCTTGGGGCCCCAGCCGCGCAGCGGCGTCATGTTCGTCTTGATCCAGGTCTCGTCGATGAAGACCAGCCGCCTGGGATCGAGGCGCGCTTGCAGCGATTGCCAGCGCTTGCGCCGTCGCGCAATGTCAGCGCGGCCTTGTTCGAGCGCCAGCAGCGTTTTTTTTGAACCGCAGCCCCTCGCGGCGCAGGAACATCCAAATGGCGTTGTGCGAAACCTTGACCCCGCGCGCCAGCAGCTCGTCCTTGAGGCCATGCAACGTCAAATGCGGCGTCTGCGCCAGACGCTCGACAATGAAAGCGCGATGCGGCTCCAGCACGCGCTTGCGATAGCCGCCCATTTTCGCCGGCGCGACCGAGCCCGTCTCGCGCTGGCGCTGCGACCACTTCACGACCGATGACACGGCCACGCCAAAGCGCAAAGCCACGGCGCGGCAACTCTCGCCAGCCAAAACCGACGCAACCACACGCTCTCGAAGATCATTGGAGAGAGGTCGAACCATTGGATGCTGGCCTCCGCCCAGCCAGCATCTTGAATCACACTCCTGCTAAAACAGGAATCCCTCCCGATTCAGAAATACAGGGAAATGCTCTAGTATTGCGCCCGCGGTTTTTTCCGCCCTACGCGTTCCCCACCGTCCGCAGCACCGGCTTCACCGGGCCGTGCGTCGGCTTGCCGTCGATGGTCAGCGCCTGGCCTTCGGCGGAGACTTCCACCGTCGCGCCGTCGACGATCTCGCCCGCGAGCAGCCGTTCGGCCAGCGCGTCCTGCAGTTCCTTCTGCATAACGCGCTTCAGCGGCCTTGCGCCGTAGGCGGGGTCGTAGCCCTTCGCCGCCAGCCAGTCGCGCGCCTTGCTGTCGGGATGCAGCGTGATCTTGCGATCCTCGAGCAGCTTCTGGAGACGCTTGAACTGGATGTCGACGATCGCGCCCATATCCTCGCGCCGCAGGCGATGGAACAGAATGATCTCGTCGATGCGGTTCAGGAACTCCGGCCGGAAATGCGAGCGCACCACCTGCATCACCTCATCATGCACGGCGGTCGAATCCTCGCCCTCCTGCTGCATCACGAGGAATTCGGCGCCGAGGTTCGACGTCATGATGATGAGCGTGTTCTTGAAGTCGACCGTGCGGCCCTGACCGTCCGTCAGGCGCCCGTCGTCGAGCACCTGCAGCAGGACGTTGAACACGTCCGGATGCGCCTTCTCGATCTCGTCGAACAGCACGACCTGATAGGGCCGGCGGCGAACCGCTTCCGTCAGCGCGCCGCCTTCCTCATAGCCGACATAGCCGGGAGGCGCGCCGATGAGGCGGGCGACAGAGTGCTTCTCCATATATTCCGACATGTCGAGGCGCACCATCGCCGTCTCGTCGTCGAACAGGAAGCTCGCGAGCGCCTTGGTGAGCTCCGTCTTGCCGACGCCCGTGGGGCCGAGGAAGATGAAGCTGCCGATCGGACGGTTCGGGTCCTGCAGGCCGGCGCGGGCGCGGCGCACGGCGGTCGAAACCGCTTCGACCGCCTCGCGCTGACCGACGACGCGCTTGGCGAGTTCGTCCTCCATATGGAGAAGCTTCTCGCGCTCGCCCTCGAGCATCTTGTCGACCGGCACGCCCGTCCAGCGAGACACGACCTGCGCGACGTCATTCGCGGTCACGGCTTCCTCGATCAGGGCGCCTTTGCCCTCCGAGGCTTCCGTCTCCGCAAGCTTCTTCTCGAGGTCCGGGATCACGCCATAAGTCAATTCGCCCGCGCGCTGATATTCGCCGCGCCGCTGCGCCTGCGCCAGTTCATTGCGTGCGGTCTCCAGCTGCTCCTTCAGCTTCTGCGCGCTGCCGAGCTTGTCCTTCTCCGCGCGCCAGCGCGCCGTGAGCGACGACGACTTTTCTTCCAGATCGGCAAGCTCGGATTCGAGCTTCACGAGCCGGTCTTTCGAGGCCGCGTCGGTCTCCTTGCGCAGCGCCTCCTGCTCGATCTTGAGCTGGATGATGCGGCGGTCGAGTTCGTCGAGCTCCTCGGGCTTCGAGTCGATCTGCATGCGCAGGCGCGACGAGGCTTCGTCCACGAGGTCGATCGCCTTGTCGGGCAGGAAGCGGTCCGAGATGTAACGGTTCGACAGGGTCGCAGCCGCCACGATCGCCGAATCGGTGATGCGCACGCCGTGGTGCATCTCGTATTTTTCTTTCAAGCCCCTAAGGATCGAGATCGTGTCCTCGACCGTCGGCTCATCGACGAAGACGGGCTGGAAGCGACGGGCGAGCGCCGCGTCCTTCTCGACATGCTTGCGATATTCGTCGAGCGTGGTCGCGCCGACGCAATGCAGCTCGCCGCGCGCGAGCGCTGGCTTCAGCAGGTTCGACGCGTCCATCGCGCCATCCGCCTTGCCGGCGCCGACCAGCGTGTGCATCTCGTCGATGAAGAGGATGATCTTGCCCTCGGCCGCAGTGATCTCGTTGAGCACGGCCTTCAGCCGCTCCTCGAACTCGCCGCGATATTTCGCACCCGCGATCAACGCGCCCATGTCGAGCGCAAGCAGCTTCTTGTCTTCGAGAGACTCGGGAACGTCGCCATTGACGATGCGCAGCGCGAGGCCTTCGACGATCGCCGTCTTGCCGACGCCGGGTTCGCCGATCAGCACCGGGTTGTTCTTGGTCCGGCGCGACAGAACCTGCACGGTGCGGCGGATTTCCTCGTCGCGGCCGATCACGGGGTCGAGCTTGCCCTCGCGCGCCGCTTCCGTCAGGTCGCGGGCGTATTTCTTGAGCGCGTCATAGGCGTTCTCGGCGGAGGCGGAATCGGCGGTGCGGCCCTTGCGCAGATCCTCGATCGCGGCGTTAAGCGTCTGCGGCGTCACGCCGGCGGCGGCGAGGATTTTCGCGGATTCGGCGTCCTTCTCCAGCGCGAGCGCAAGCAGCAGCCGCTCGACGGTGACGTAAGAGTCGCCCGCCTTCTGCGCGATCTTCTCGGCGTTGTCGAAAAGCCGCGCCGTGGCCGGCGCCAGATAAAGCTGCCCAGCGCCCGAGCCCATCACCTTGGGGAGCTTCGCAAGCGCCGCCTCGGTCTTGGCCAGCGCCTCGCGCGAATTGCCGCCCGCGCGGTCGATGAGACCGGCGGAAAGACCCTGCTCGTCATCGAGCAGGACCTTCAGCAAATGTTCGGGCGTGAACTGCTGATGCCCCTCGCGCGTAGCGAGCGACTGCGCGGACTGCACGAAACCGCGCGCGCGTTCGGTGTATTTCTCGAAATTCATTTGCACCCCTTTCGACCTTGAGGCGGCCCATCCAAGCGGCGCGCCTCGCGTCCAAATCTTTCGGTCCCTTGCGGCGACCCTCTGAGGCGATATGGGAAAGCCCCCGGGTCCTGAAAAGAGGGCGCTTCGTCTTGGTCGCGGCGTTTTCGTTTTTGATCGGCCGGACTTAATGTCGCAGCGAATTTTCGCAATCGGAGCAATCATGCGCCTCGCGTCCATCTACCGCTATCCCGTCAAGGGCCTCTCGCCCGAGGCGCTCGAATTCGCCGACCTCGACGCGGACGGCTATTTCCCCGGCGACCGCGTCTTTGCGCTGGAAAACGGCCCCTCGGGTTTCGACCCGGCCGCGCCGGAGCATCAGCCGAAGGTGAAATTCCTGATGCTGATGCGCAACGGAGCCCTTGCCGGCCTGGCGACGCGCTACGACCATGCGAGCGGCGTGCTGACGATTGCGCAGAAGGGGCGGGAGGTCGCGCGGGGCGATCTGCGGAGCGCCGAAGGTCGCGCGGCGATCGAGACTTTTCTGACCGGCTTTCTCGGCGACGAAATCCGCGGCCCCGTTCGCCTGCTCCAGGCGCCGGAAGGCTTTCGTTTCACGGACTCGAAGTCGGGCTTCGTGTCCCTCGTCAATCTGGCGAGCGTGAAGGCGATCGAGGAGGTGCAGGGAGCCTCAGTCGATCCGCTGCGCTTTCGCGCCAACCTCTACATCGACAGGGCGGAGCGCTGGGCCGAGGCGGACTGGCCCGGAAAAACGTTTCAACTCGGCGGCGCGACGCTGACGGTGCTGAAGATGACCGACCGTTGCGCCGCCACGGGCGTCGAGCCGGGCTCCGGCCGGCGCGACATGGATCTTGTGCAGACGATCCGCAAGGCTTTCGGCCATATCGATTGCGGCGTCTACGCCCGCATCGAGAGGGGCGGGCGCGTCACCCGGGGCGACGCGCTCGCATTGGTCTGATCCCGATCAGATGTGGTCGGGCTCGAAGGGCAGTTCGCTCGCCTGCGGGGCTTCCTCCTGCCGCGATTCGCCAGCGGCCTCGTCGGCTGCGGCGCGCGGCCGGCGACGGCGGCGCGAGCTGAGGTGGAAGTTCACGCCTTCATGCTCCCGCGCGGCGGCGGGGCGGGAGGGCGTCGTCAGCGCGCTCTCGGGGGCCTCGGTCTCGCTGACGACCGGACGCGCCGGCGGGGCGGTGATGAACGACGGCAGAGCCGCGGCAGGCGCAGCCTCGGCGGTTTCGGACCGCTGGTGGAACCGTCGGCCGTCGCGATTACGCTCATAGGCGGCCTGATGGCGCGGGGGACGCTCGCCGCCTTCCCCATTTCGATCACGGCCACGCTCGCCATAGGGCGCACGCTCCGGCCGCGGCGCGCGCTCAATGCGCTCGGGGCGCATTTCGCCTATCGGGCGTTCCTCGAACGGTTGCGGCTGCGGTTGCGGCGGCTGGACGAAATGCGGCTGCGGCTGGGGTTGCGGCGCGAAAGGCTGCGGTTGGGCCTGATAGGCGGCCGGCGGCAGGCGCTCGGAGAGCGGCGCGAAACGGTCGGGCAGGGCCGCGAAATCGTCGTCGTCGTCGCCGAGATCGACCTCCGCCTCCATCTGCGGACGTCCGCCGAAGCCAGCGACCTGCTGCGCAGCCTGAGCGGCCGCGATCAGCCGGAAGTAGTGTTCGGCGTGCTGCAGCAGGCTCTCGGCCATGATCGTGTCGCCGGAGGACTGCGCGTCGCGCGCGAGCTGCAGATATTTCTCGGCGATATGCTGCGCGGTGCCGCGAATCTTCACGTCGGGGCCGTTCGACTCATAGGAGCGGGTGAGGGGATTGGGCCCCTTGCGGCCGCTGCGACCCCGCATTCTCTTGTTTTGTCCTGGTCTCATCAAACTCCCCGAGAGGTTCGCACGCACCGTGCGTTGTTTCGCTCTTTGACGGTCCGCTGCGTCGCTTCATTCATCCGCAGACTTGAAAGTACCGTCGGCACGGCCGGCCTTTCCGATCCTTCGCGCGCGGCGCAAGGCGTCTGCGCGCGCCCCACCTTGCGTATTCCCAAAATTGCCGTCGTTCCGCCCGCTGCACTTACCGTGCGCGTCGCCCGCGGCCCGCGCCGCAGGTCGAGCGAGCGACAAACGTCCGTGGCGGTCACACGTCACGCGCAGCTTCAAATTGATGCGCGTCGCGACAAATTCTTGTCGCCTCATTCCGCCGGGATCATGTCAGCTTCGACACCGGCTTTTTGCCGGCTGGTCCTTGGCTTCCGCTCACGCGGCGAAGCCGGATTTTTCGAGACCCCTATCTCGATGTCGACGATCAGCTGGATTTGATTTGACTATAGTGACTCGCTTCCCCGCCGCCAAGGGCGCGTGCGCGGGAAAGGGCAGAAAAACCGCGCACTGTAGCTAATATGTCACGACCGCGACCGCGCGCGCCGCGCCGCCACGACCCTTTCATGCCCGCCAAGGTCGCGGCCGACGCGTTCGACGCCGAATCCCTGCGCGCCGAGAAGCGAAGCGACGCTCACCGCCTGATCTGAGCCGACTTCGAAAGCCACGAGTCCGTCGTCCGCGACGAGCCGTGGCAGATCGTCGATGATCTCCCGGTAGCAGTCGAGCCCGTCGATGCCGCCGTCGAGCGCAAGCGCCGGATCATGAAGCCGCACCTCTGGGTCGAGCTGGGGGATTTCTCCCGCGCGCACATAGGGCGGGTTGGAGACGATGATGTCGAACCGCTCCGATAGCGCCGCCGCCCATCTGCCGCGCATCACGCTTGCGCGATTCGAAAATCCGCAACGCGCGAGATTATTCGCCGCCGCTGCGCAGGCCTGCGGGGAAAGGTCGACCGCCACCGCGCGCGCCCTCGGCAATTCGCTGAGCAGCGCGCAGACGATGGCTCCGGAGCCCGTGCCCAGATCGAGAATTGAAAGCGGTTCGTTGCGTTTCTCGCCGATCAGGTCGAGCGTCGTCTCGATCAGCGTTTCCGTATCGGGACGTGGATCGAGCACATCGGGGGCGACGAGAAGATCGAGCGTCCAGAAGCCGCGTTCGCCGAGAATGCGCGACACGGGCTCGCGCGCGGCGCGGCGCGCGGCATAGTGCGAAAGCGCGTCCGCATGCTCCTCCGCGAGCGGCGCCTGCGGTCGCATGGCGAGTTCGAGTCTCGAAAGATCGGCGGCGGCGCGCAGCAGCGCGCGCGCATCGTCATGCGCTTGCGTTTCTTCCACGCCGCCGGCGACCAGAAATTTAGCGACCTGCGCAATGGCCTGAGCGCGCGTGGGCGTTTCCTCGCGCGCTTCGGATGTCGTCATTGCGCCGCCGCCTGCGTCCATTGCCTTTACGCGTCTTTCGCGATGAGAGCGCTCAGTCGCCGCGTGAAGGCCACCGGATCGACCGGCGTTTCGCCATCCGCGACGCGCGCGAGATCGAGCAGCATATAGAGTCCATCCTTGGCGCCTTCGCGGCCCTTGTCGCGCAGATTTGCGGCAAGCGCGGCAATGGCCGCATGCCTTGGATTGATCTCCAGCACCGGCTTGCCGAACATCGATTTCTGTCCGCTCTCCGCGAGGATTCGTTCCAGTTGCCGGTCAAGTCCCCTGTCGGAGGCGACGAGGCAGGCGGCGCTTTCCGTCAATCGTGTCGAGACGCGCACGTCCTCGATATTTTCGGCGAGCGTTTCCTTCAGCGCGGCGACAAGGTCGCCGACTTCCGTCGCCGGAGTCGCGTCTTCCTTCGGCTCGTCGAGAAGCGCAATCGAATCGATGTCGGCCTGACCCTGCGTCACCGATTTGAAAGGCTTGCCATCGAAGCCCAGCGCGCTCGTGACCCAGAAGGAATCGACCGCGTCGTCGAGCAGCAGCACCTCGATTCCGCGCGCTCGGAATCCTTCGAGCTGCGGGCTCGCGGCAAGGCGCTTCGCATCGTCGCCGGCGATATAATAAATAGCCGTCTGGTTCTCGCGCAGATCGGCCACGTAATCCTTCAGCGTGCGCGTCTTCCCCTCGGACTTCGTCGAAGCGAAGCGCGCGATGGCGAAAAGACCGTCGCGACGGCTGGGATCCTCATGCAGGCCCTCCTTCAGAACGGCGCCGAAGTTCTCCCAGACTTTCGCGAATTTCTCCGGCTCATTTTCCGCGAGCTTCGTCAGCTCCTGAAGGATGCGCGTCGCGACCGCCTTGCCGATTGAGGCGATGACGGGACTTTTCTGAACCATCTCGCGCGAGACGTTGAGCGGAATGTCGGCGCTGTCGACGACGATGCGCACGAAACGCAGCCACGCCGGCATCAAGTCCACCTCGCGCGAGATCAGCACGCGGCGGACATAGAGCTTCGATTTGCTCTTGCGCCCCGGATCGAAGAGATCGAATGGCCGGCTGCCCGGAATGAAGGCAAGGACCGTATATTCCGTGCGGCCTTCCGCGCGCCAGTGCACGGTGAGGGCGGGTTCGTCGAACTGGCCGGACAATTGCCGGTAGAAGTCGAGATACTGCTCCTCCGTGATCTCCGATTTCGGCTTCGTCCACAGCGCGACGCCGTCGGCGATGCGCCGCGGCTCCTTGCCTGGCTCCTCGACGAGATCGATCGGCGTCGAGACGGCGCCGGAATGTTCGCGCACGATGCTCTCGATGCGCCACGGCTCGAGGAATTCGTCGCTTTCGGAATTGAGATGCAGCGTCACGCGCGCGCCGACCGGCGGCGCGTCTTCGAGCGCGAGCGGCGCGATCGAATATGTGCCCTTGCCCTGCGAGGTCCACAGCCAGGCCTTGTCCTCGCCGGCGCGGCGCGTCGCAACCTCGACATTGTCGGCGACCATGAACACCGAATAGAAGCCTACGCCGAATCGGCCGATGAGGGACGACCCCGCGTCCCTCCCTTCCTTGCCGATCTTTTCGAGGAAAGCGCGCGTGCCGGAATTGGCGATCGCGCCGAGCGCGCTGATGAGCTCGTCACGCGACATGCCGACACCATTGTCGGCGACGGTTATGGTGCGTTTCTCCTTGTCGAGCGAGATCGTCACCAGCGGCGCGCCCGCCATCGCGGCGAGTTTCTCGTTGGAAAGCGATTCGTAGCGCAGTTTCTCGCAGGCGTCGGCCGCGTTCGAGATCAGCTCGCGCAGGAACACCTCGCGCTCCGAATATACGGAATGCGTCATCAGCTCCAGGAGCTGCGTGACATCCGCCTCGAAGCCGAAATTGGCGGCTTCGCTCGGCTCGCGCGACAGGGAAGCGGCGTCGGCGGAAGCAGCGTCGTCAGTCATGGCGTCTCCAGAAGAAGATTCCTCTCCATCCCGGGAGAGAACGATAAAAGGGGGAAAATGGGCCGCAATCGGCCGCGCCCTTGAGTTCGTTATTCGTGACGATTTTGCAAGTCCGGAGCTTTGGAAAAAACGCCTGACCGCCGGCTGTGAACGCCGAATCGGCACGCTGTCCCGGATCTGCCGGGCAGACGAGCCGGCGCGGGAATATCCCGGCCGACCCGCCCATCGCCACGATAGCTCAGGATCCTCGCGCCGCGCGATTCCGGGGGGCTGGGGGGCTGACGAAAACCGGAAACGCCCATCGCGAAGCCTGTCGGGGCAACACGTAGATATTGTCTACATCGTTTGGCCTGCAAGGGGCTCAATACCGGCGGAAATGTGATTTTTCCTTTCCAATTTGCTAAGGCCGCGCCGATCGCCGCAATTATTGTCACGAGGCTGACATGAAAGGCTTGCCCCCGGCGTCGCATCGCGCGAACATGAGGAGGTTCGAGGAGAATCGTTGCATGGCGGAGTCGGAGACGACGGAGCCCAGCCCCTCCCGGCCCGCCCTCGTCGTGGTGGCGGGCGCCGGCCGCGCGCAACGGGGCGAGCAGAATCGCGGACGAGGCGAAGCGCGCAGCTACGCGCCAGTATCTTTCGATCGGCGCGAATTGAACATGCTCTTCAATCTGTATGGCGCGAAAGTCGCCGCCGGAGAGTGGCGGGATTACGCGCTGGACTTCACGCCGGCGAAGGCCGTCTTCTCCATCTTCCGCCGCTCGAGCGAGGCGCCGCTCTACCGTATCGAGAAAAATCCCGAACTCGCGCGTCGGCAGGGCGCCTATGCCGTCATCGCCGCCACCGGCCTCGTCATGCGCCGCGGGCATGATCTCGCACGCGTCATTCGCGTGCTCGATCGCGGGTTGAAACTGGTCGGCGCCGAATAGCGGCCAACAAAAAAGCCCCGCCGAAGCGGGGCTTTTCACGATCGCGGGGCGGATCAGTCGTTGCGCTGGCCGAACAGATACAGCAGCGACTGGAACATGTTGATGAAGTCGAGATAGAGCGAGAGGGCTCCGAACACGCTCTTCTTCTGCGCGACTTCATAGCCGTCGCCCTCGTAATACATGTCCTTGATGTTCTGCGTATCCCAGGCGGTCAGGCCGGCGAAGACCAGAACCGCAATGATCGACAGGGCGAACTGCAAGCCGGTGGACTGCAGGAACAGATTGACGAGTCCGGCGATGACAAGGCCCCACACGCCCATCACCAGGAAGGAGCCGAATGCCGACAGATCCCGCTTCGTCATGTAGCCATAAAGGCTGAGGCCGCCGAAAGCGGCTGCGGTGATGAAGAATATCCGCGCAATCGACGCGCCGGTGAAGACCAGCAGGATGGACGACATCGAAAGGCCCATCACCGCCGCGAAGGCGAAGAACAGATTGCGGGCCGTCGCCGCCGACATGGTGGTGGCGCGCGCGCCGAGGAACATCACGAAGGCGAGCGGCGACAGAATGATCACCCAACGCAGCGGCGAGGTGAAGATCATCTGGCCGAATGGGGTCAGAATGATCTGGCCGGCGCCGACCTTGGCCACCGAAAGCATGTAGGTGCCGAGCGCGACCAGGCCCGTGACGGCAAGGCCGATCGTCATGTAATTATAAACGCCGAGCATATAGGCGCGCAGCCCCTCGTCGATCTCGGCCGTCGTTGACCGAGCGACCCCGCGGCCGTAGCCGAAGCTCGTGTTGCGGTCGTAGTTTGACATTGTGACCCTCTCGATCTCCATGGCCAGTCGCCCGGACTTTACCGACGCGCTGTGGCCTTAGCCTCTCTGGCTACCTGCAATATGGCTTGGTCCAAACTGGGTGACAAGGCGGGCTCGGATGAACTCTTGTTAAGGTAATACTTGGCTTAATCGTTCCGGCGATCGTCCGCTTTCGACATCCCTCGGCCCCCGTTTTCGGGGGCGCCCGCGCCGCCGCCTTTCGCACAAGCGAAAGCGGCGCAAAAACCCTTCCGATCGGGCTACGACGGCTTATTTGTTGTAGGAATGGCGAAATTTGAATGCCGACAGGCCAGCTTTCCGGCTGCGTGATTAGTGCAGAGCGGTATAGATGACCGATTGTCGCACCCTTGCTGTCGCGCAAGAATGCGGTAACATTCGACAACGGCGTCGTCCGACCCTCACGGCCGCGGTGAGGGCAAAACGCGGCGCGAAGCAAACCCCAAGTGTCGCGTGTCCTTGTCGCACGAAGACCAGGAGGAGAATATGCGTGACGATGAATCTGCTCAGTTCAGTAGACTGAATGAGAGAATGTCGCGCCTCGTCTTATCGTTCGGCAGATCGGTGCGAGGCGCGTTGTCGGGTGCTCCGACGATGAGTTGCCGTGATCCGCTCCGGCTTCTGGCCGCCACAGCTCTTCTTGTCGTCGCGGGCGCGGCTGCTGCGCCGGCCGAGGCGCATGGGCGGCTTGGCGCCGCTGAGGGTCGGTGCCGCCTGTTCATCGGCCCCGACATCATGAATTTCACCGGTTATTTGCCCGAGGCCTCCAAGAACGAATTTTGCGAAGACATCCCCTCGACCGGCCCGATGATCATGGTGCTCGACGCCGAGCAGGCCGAGCTGCGAGACATGAAGGTTGAGCTGCGCATCGTCAAGGACGTCGGCGGCGAGGAAAAGGAAAACGAAAATCTTGAAGCGGTGACCGTGGCTTACCGCGAGCCGAAGATCTATCCGACCGGCACGATCAATTTCGAGCATACTTTCAACGAGCCCGGCTATTTCGTCGGCATCGTGACCGTGATCGGCGAGCATGGCGAGCGTTGGGTGTCGCGCTTCCCATTCTCCGTCGACAAGACTTTCATGCGCGATCTGCCAGTCTATCTGATGATGGGTCTCGGCGTGCTGGCGGTCGCAGGCATTTATCTCGTCCACCGCAGGCGCAACCCGCCGCCGCAGATCGCGACCGCCGCCGCAGCCTTCAAATCGCCGCCGCCCCTTTCCGATTCGGGACTCGGGGATGACGCCGACCCACAAGGCGCAGACCATGGAGAGACGACGGCAAATCAGGATGGGGAGGCGGAAAGTCCGGACAAGCCGAGCGCCGGCAAGGCGAAGGACGATCCGGACGACGCTGACAATTATCGCGCCGCCGCCGAGTAGCCGCTCCGTTAGCGCCGGCGAAGATTTGCCGGCGCGACCACTTGCTCCCTTCTGGCGAGTTCGCGAGAGAGGGCAATAGCGGGCTCTCTGAGATTTCAGAGATAATTCAAGAGAGAGCGCCCGGCCAAACCGTGTTCTATATCAACGGTGCGCAAACCCTTTCAGATTTGCGCACCGAATCGCGCGTGCTCCCGCTCCCGAAGGATCAATCGGACTCGCCGCCCCCGCCATCGATCTGACGGCCAATAATGGCGATGGCCCGTTGGTAGACCGAAGCGGCGTTCCAAGCCTGAATCGCATCGAAATTGGGCTCGCCGGGCTGATATCCTGCGCCCGGACGCCACCCGTGAGCCCGGAGGAAATTCGCCGTCGCGGAAAGCGCGGCGCCCGCGTTGTCGAGATTGCCGCCGCCGCCGTAGTTGAGGATATTCTTGGGCAGGAATTGCGTCTGACCGATCTCGCCGTGCATGGACCCGCGCGCGTTTGGCGACAGCGTTCCGTGATCGATCAGCGTGAGCGCTGCGTTCAGCTGGTCCGTGAAATAATCCGACCGGCGGCAGTCATAGGCCAGCGTCGCAATAGCCGAGAGCGCGTGCTGATTCCCTAGCACGGCGCCGAACCCCGTCTCCATGCCCCAGATGGCCAGAAGCGGTCCCGGCGGGACCCCGTAGCGTTGCTGAATTGACGAAAACAGCGCCGCCTGGGAGCGCTTGAGCGAACGCCCCCGCGCGACGATGGCCGAGGCGCCGCGTTTGGCCATGAACTGATCGAGCGAGAGGCGGAAACTTTTCTGGCCGCGATCGGCCGAGATGGTAGCTGTATTATAATGGGTTCCCATCAGGGCGTCGATCGCGCCCGGTCCGTGTCCGCTGGCGCGCGCTTCTTCGGCGAAATCCTGCTTCCAGCGCTCGAAACCGCCGGGGCCGTTGCCGCATTGCGCGGCGCTCGCGGAAGGCGCAGAACCGAGCGTCGCAGCCGTGAAAACCATTGCCGCAGAGCTTCTCCACAAAAGATTTCGCATAGTATGGCCTCCTTCTGGATAAACCTTCGAGTCGAGAGGAGCCTAAACAATTTTGTCTTCTCGGCAACTGCCGCGCCAATGAATCCGCCGCGGCGCGACGGTCCGGGACCCTCGAGCCACATGAGGCGTTCTCACATTGTTCTTGCGCGTGAAAAGCTTGAACGCTACTTTGGTGCTGTTTCAGGCTTTGCCGAATTTTTCGGAGCGCAGGTCATGGCGGTGAGAGTTGCGACGGTCGCATTCGAAGGCGTCGAGGCGCGGCCAGTCGACGTGCAGGTGCAAATCACGAGCGGCTCCGTTGTCTTCAACGTCGTTGGCCTTGGGGACAAGGCCGTCGCCGAATCGCGGGAGCGCGTGCGCGCCGCGCTCATCGCCTCCGGGCTCGCCCTGCCCGCGAAGCGCATTACGGTCAATCTCGCGCCCGCGGACATGCCGAAGGAGGGGAGCCATTACGATCTTCCCATTGCGCTGGGCGTCATGGCGGCGATCGGCGCCATTCCTTCGGACGCGCTCGACGGTTTCGTCGTGCTCGGCGAACTCGCGCTCGATGGAACGTTGACCCCGGTCGCGGGCGTGTTGCCGGCGGCGGTGGCCGCCAACTCGCGGGGGCAGGGGCTGATCTGCCCGCGCGAATGTGGTCCGGAGGCCGCATGGGCGTCGCGCGACATGGAGGTGCTGGCGCCGCGTTCGCTCATCCAGCTCGTCAATCACATGAAGGGAACGCAGGCGCTCGCGCGGCCCGAACCGGCAGTGCGCGCGCTCGCCGCCGACCTTCCCGACCTCGCCGACATCAAGGGGCAGGAGAGCGCCAAGCGCGCGCTGGAGATCGCCGCCGCCGGCGGTCACAATCTTCTCATGAGCGGGCCGCCCGGGGCCGGCAAATCCATGTTGGCCGCGCGTCTGCCGTCGATCCTGCCGCCGCTTACGCCGCGCGAGCTGCTCGAGGTCTCGATGATCCATTCCGTCGCCGGGCAGATCGCCGGCGGCGAACTCACCGATCGGCGTCCCTTCCGCGCGCCGCATCACTCGGCCTCGATGCCTGCGCTCGTCGGCGGAGGAACGCATGCGAAGCCTGGCGAAATTTCGCTGGCCCATAATGGCGTGCTGTTTCTCGACGAATTGCCGGAGTTTCAGCCGCAGGCGCTCGACAGTCTCCGCCAGCCGCTCGAAACCGGCGAGGTCGCCGTCTCGCGCGCCAATCATCGCGCCGTCTATCCCGCGCGTTTCCAGCTTGTCGCCGCGATGAACCCCTGCCGATGCGGTCACGCGCTCGATCCGGGCTACGCCTGTCGCCGCCAGCCCAACGAGCGCTGCGTCGCGCAATATCAGGCGCGCCTGTCCGG
This sequence comes from Methylocystis sp. ATCC 49242, assembly GCF_000188155.2. Lineage (NCBI taxonomy): Bacteria > Pseudomonadati > Pseudomonadota > Alphaproteobacteria > Hyphomicrobiales > Methylocystaceae > Methylocystis > Methylocystis sp. ATCC 49242. The sequence continues at coordinate 1,572,933 of NZ_KE124774.1, read as the reverse complement.
CCCCTTGCTGGACCGTTTCGACCTTCAAATTGAAGTTCCGGCCGTCACCGCCGCCGATCTGGTGCTGCCGCCGCCATCGGAAGGGTCGCGCGAGGTCGCCGCTCGCGTCGGACGCGCCCGCGCGCTGCAGCGCGACCGCTATGACGCGCTGGGTCTGCCGGGCGTCGCCGCCAACGCCGCCGCGCCAGCCGCCGTCATCGAGCGCGTCGCCATGCTCGACGCCGCGGGGACGACGCTGATTCGCGAGGCTTCCGACCGTTTCGCGCTTTCGGCGAGAGGATTTCACCGCGTGCTGAAACTTGCGCGCACCATCGCCGATCTCGACGGGGCCGCTCAGGTCGCGCGCCCGCATCTTGCGGAGGCGCTCTCCTACCGCGCGGGGCTTGCGGCTGGAAGGATCGCGGCCTGATGGTTGAAGAATGAGCGCGAAGGACATTCTGATTCTTGTCGCGGCGCAGCTTGTCGTTACGCTGCTCGCCGTCTCGATCTTCGTCGCGGCCCGAAAGCGCGGTCGTGGCCAGGTCGAATCTGAGCTCGAACGCCTGCGCGATGAAATTTGGGAACTGCGCGCCGCCGCCGCCGCGCGCGACAGGGCGGAGGCCGCGAGCCTCGCCAAGTCGCGCTTTCTCGCCACTGTCAGCCACGAGATCCGCACGCCGTTGAATGGCGTCATGGGTCTCGCGCAGCTTCTCGCGATGACGCGTCTCGACGCCGAGCAGGCGAGCTATGTCGAGGCGATCAATGATTCGAGCCGCTCGCTGGCGCAACTCATCGACGACATACTCGATTTTTCGAAGATCGAGGCGGGCAAACTCGAATTGAGGCGCGAAACATTCGCGCTCGCGCCGCTCGTTGAAGGCGTAGTCGAATTACTCGCGCCCCGCGCACTCGCAAAGGGGCTTGAAATCGCCAGCCATATTGCGCCGGAGGCGCCGCAGGAGATGGAGGGCGATCCGGCGCGGCTTCGGCAGGTGCTGGTCAATCTTATCGGCAATGCGGTCAATTTCACCGATCACGGCGGCGTCGGCGTCAAAGTCGGGCGCGACGGCGAGATGCTGAGATTCGAAGTGCAGGACACCGGGTCGGGCGTGCCAGAGGCGGCGCGCGCCGCGATCTTCGAGGAGTTTGAGCAGGGCGACGCCTCGGAGACGCGCCGACACGGCGGCACGGGTCTCGGCCTCGCCATCTCACGCCGCCTCGTCGCGCAGATGGGCGGCGTGTTGACGCTCGCAGTCACATCTCCGGAAGGATCCACTTTTGCGTTCACGCTGCCCGCTCCGCCGCGGACGAAGATGGATTCTCCCAGGCCGCTCGCGGGACGCCGCGCGCTGATCATCGCCTTGAGCCTGTTCGAGGCGCCCTATCTCGCGAGCAGCCTGCGATCGGCGGGCGCGGACGCGGAGGTCGCCGGGGGGGAAGCGGCGGGAATCGCCCGCCTCGAACGGACGGCCGCGCCGCCGCTCGATGTGGTGATCGTCGATTGCGCCCTGGGCGCGCCCGTCACGTCGCGTCTCGCGCAGGCGGCGCGCGCGGCCGGGGCGCGGCGCCTGTTTCTACTTTTCTCGCCGCTGGAGCGGCGCGCATTCGGCGAGGCCGCCTTGCGCGATTTCGACGGATGGCTGGTCAAGCCTGTCCGAATCGCCTCTCTCGTCGCGCGCCTTTCGCCGGCGGGCATCGACGCGCCGAAACACGAAACCGCCGAACCTGTCCGCGCGCTTGCCGGCCTCAACGCCCTCGTCGCCGAGGACAATGACGTCAACGCGCTCATTCTGACCCGTCATCTCGAAAAGCTCGGCGCGAGCGTGACGCGCGCGCGCAACGGCGCCGAGGCGGTGGAGTTGGTCCGGGCGGCGATTGGCGACGCGTCGCCGCCTTTCGACGTCATCGTCATGGATCTCTTCATGCCCGAGCTCGATGGCCGCGAGGCGACGCGACGCATTCGCGACGCCGAGGCGCGCGCCGGCGCGCCGAGGACGCCGATCCTTGCGCTGACAGCGAGCGCGCAGGAGGAAGACGAAAGCGCCGCGCGCGCCGCCGGCGTCGACGCCTTTCTCACGAAACCCGTGGATTTCTCGCGGCTTGCCCTAACCCTCGAGGAGCTGCGTCTCTCGCCGCGCCCGATCGAACGGCGCGGCGCCGTTTAATCAGGCGTCTTGCGGCGCGATGGCGCCGAAACGACCCGACTCGTAATCGGCGTACGCCGTCTTGATCTCTTCAGCCGTGTTCATCACGAAAGGGCCTTGCTGCGCAACGGGCTCGTCGATCGGCTCGCCGCTAAGGAGAAGGAGCTTCGTGTCGGCCAGCGCCGACAGGCTCAACGCTCCGCCGCCCATTTCGAAGACGACCACCTCGGCTTCCTTCGCCCTGGCCTGTCCGTTGATCTCTATCGCGCCGCCGAGCACGACGATTATCAGCGAATGGCCTTCATGCGGCGTGAAATTCGCCGCTTCGCCCTTGTCGAGCCGAATGTCCCAGATGTCGATCGGCGTGAAAGTCCGGGCAGGGCCTTTGACTCCGTCATATTCGCCTGCGATCACGCGAAGGACGCCGGCGCCTTCCGGCAGCTCGACTCGCGGAATGTCCTTGTCGAGCAGCGTCTGGTAGCGCGGCGCCGTCATCTTGTCGCGCGCCGGCAGATTGACCCAGAGTTGCACGACTTCAAAACGCCCGCCCGAGCGCGCGAAAGCCTCGGAATGATATTCCTCGTGCAAAACGCCGGAGCCGGCCGTCATCCATTGCACGTCGCCCGGTCCGATGAGACCGCCGGCGCCGGTCGAGTCGCGATGCGTTACCTCTCCATCATAGACGATCGTCACGGTCTCGAATCCGCGATGGGGATGCTGGCCGACCCCGCGCCGATGTCCGGTCGGCGAAAAATCGGCGGGCCCGGCATAATCGAACAGCAGGAACGGACTGACGCGCGCGCCATGTTCATGATGGGAGAAGAGCGAGCGCACCGGAAAACCGTCCCCGACCCAGCGCACGCCGGCAGGCGCAGGATAGACGCCGACAATTTTTCTCATGAGCGGCCTCTTGGCGGCGAGTTCGACGACCATCTATCTGGGGCGCGGGCCGGGAAATTCAAACGACCCGGCTCAACCTTGGTCCTTGACGCGGCAGGGCGTAGAACGCCAACAAGGCCACGGGCGGAGATTCGCGCCGATCGAACGAGGGCATTACGAAATGGACTGGGTCATTCTGATGATTGGCAGTCTTTGCGAAGTCGGGTGGCTCGTGGGCATGAAATACGCCGACGGTTTCACTCGCTTCTGGCCGTCGGTGATCATGCTGTTTTTCATGATCGCGAGCGTCGGCTGTCTCGGTCTTGCGGTGAAAACCATTCCCGCCGGCACCGCCTATGCCGTCTGGACAGGCGGCAGCGTCGCCGCCGTCACGCTGGTCGGCGTCTATCTGTTCAACGAACCGACGACGCCCTGGCGACTGGCGTCGATAATCTTTATCGTCGTCGGGATCATCGGTCTTCGTCTCGGGACGAACTCCTGAGGGCTTTCCGGCTCTGGCCGCGCCGGAAAGCCCCGAGGATTGCGTTTTCGTCTCGCTGATACGCCCCGGACATTTGTCCTAGAAATAACTCTCCAGCGTTCCGCGGCGGCGCACGTCGAGCGTCGCGCAATGGAAGGCGCCGCCGAAGGCCGCGTAGTGCAGGAAGGGGACGGGGATCGGCTCGAAGCCCCATTTCTCCACCTGCCGCATCATGTTGGTGTGATGCGGGTCGACGATCATGCGCTTCTCGTCGACCATCAATATGTTCATGCTCAGCCATTTGCCGCACATGGACGTGATCTTGAGAATGCGGTCCTCGATCGGGTCCGGGTCCGGCGCGACGAGAATGTCCCATTTCTTCAGGATCTCGGGCAGTTCGTCCGGGTTGATGTATTCCGGATTGATCAGGATCTTGCCCGGCCCGAGCGGCAGGATCGTCGTGTCGATGTGCATCGGGTTCGGGCAGCGGCTCTTGATCTCGTGAATGCGGTAGCCCTCGCCAAGGTGCCGCCGCAGCCAGTCGATTCCCATGGCGTTGGTGACGTTCGAGCGGGTGACGAAGATGTCGCGGCCGCAGCGGAAGAAGTCGGCGGCGTCGAAGACCGGCTCGAATTCGGTGAGGATGTAGCGCATCGGCTCGCCCTTTTCGGGGAGCCTGAAATTCGGGTCGAACAGCTCGTCGGTGAGCTGGGGCTTGGGCGCCGAGGTCCAGCGCGCGCCGCGGCGGAAATAGTCCTTCAGGATCGGCCGGTAGGAATGCGTCTCGAAATAGCGGCAGGGCCAGGCCATGGGCGTTTCGAGGATTTCGTCGCCGATGACGAGCATGGAGTCGCGCGGGCAGGAGTTGCAGAAGCCGCGCGAGGACCAGTGGGGCGTCGAGAATTTGGCCTTGTGGTTGAACGCTTCCGGCCGGGTGACGGTGACGCCGAGCGATTCGAGCACCTTGATGAAATTGTCGAGTTCCTCCTGGGCGGGCTCGATCATGAATTTCGGAAAGCGGAAGCCGGCCGCCAGCGCCTGCGCGCGCGCCGCCATGCCGGGAATGTTGCAGGTGACGACGGGGTGATCCGACGGAATGGTGGAGCCTTCCAGCCGGCCGACGATGATCTCTTCCAGGGGATCCCATTCATTGTGGGAATTGACCGGACATTCAGCCGTGACGGCCGCCTCCGTCATCGATGCGTGTATGTTCATTCGTCAGCCCTCGTTTCCTGCTCTCAGAACACTATTGTCCCTGCGCCGACGTTGATCGCCGGTCCGGCCGCGACGCAAAATATGTCGTCGTGGCGGCGCTCGTCTACCGGCGCGCCACTTGCTTTTGTGGACGACTTGCGCCTATAAGCCCTCCTTCAGAACCGCCCGGCCAGTGATGGGCTGCCGTGGCGGTTCTTTTTCGCTCGCGCGAATTGCGTCCTCAAGGTCCAGACCCAGTCGGACGCGCCAAGAAAAACAGGGCCAAGGCCCAGGAGAGCAAAATGCCCAAGCTGAAGACGAAATCCGGCGCCAAGAAGCGCTTCAAGATCACCGGCACTGGAAAAGTGGTGTACGCCCAGCAGGGCAAGCGCCATGGCATGATCAAGCGCACGAACAAGCAGATCAGAAATCTGCGCGGGACGAATGTTCTGTTCAAGACCGACGGCGACAATATCAAGAAATACTTCCTGCCGAACGGCTAACCGTCCCAACCCAACCGCAGAATTCTATCGAGGAGTTTCGTCATGGCTCGCGTAAAACGGGGCGTCACGTCCCACGCCAAGCACAAGAAGACGCTCAAGGCCGCCAAGGGTTTTTACGGCCGCCGCAAGAACACCATTCGCACCGCCAAGGCCGCGGTCGACCGCTCGATGCAATATGCTACGCGCGACCGCAAGGCGAAGAAGCGCGTGTTCCGCGCTCTGTGGATCCAGCGCCTCAACGCCGCCGTCCGCGAGCATGGCCTGACCTATTCGCGCTTCATCGACGGTCTCGCCAAGGCTGGCGTCGCGGTGGACCGCAAGGTGCTGTCGCAGCTCGCGATCGAAAAGCCGGAGGCTTTCGCCGCGATCGTCGCCCAGGCCAAGAGCGCTCTGCCGGCTGCTGCGTAAGCTGCTGTAAAAACTGAATTTAAGCAGCCCTCGCCGGTCCGCCGGCGGGGGCTTTTTTAGATCGGTTCTAAAATATTTTTGACAAATGATGGATCAAACGACGCTTTTCGGCGGTTGCTCTTGAGGTAGTCCTTACAGGAGTAGCGACCATGAAAAGGATTAGGAAACACACATTTTCACTGGGCAGTCTGTGGCGCGCGCTGATCGAGGCTCTGGAGCGCGGAACGATAGCGGCGCCCGTTTTGAGGCCCATTCCGGTGCGTGTCGAACGCCCGAACCAAACCCGGCGGTCCCGGTAAACCAGGAACATGCTTACGACCGCCGCGCGCGTCGACGCCAGGGTCTCCTCCCCTTCGCCATCGACGCGCTTTTTTTCTCCCGAGCCTCATCTCGCCTGTCTGGCGACGCAGCTCCAAATCCCCGTGTATGATCCCGCGCCTCGACGTCAGCGGCGCGGACGGATAACAGGGGCGAGCGGCGCGCATCGCGCCGCGGCGAGGGCGGCTCATGAGCGAGGCATACGATCTCATTGTCATCGGCGGCGGGCCGGGGGGCTATGTGGCCGCGATTCGAGCCGCGCAGCTCGGCCTGAAAACCGCGGTCGTCGAGCGCGAGCATCTCGGCGGAATCTGTCTCAATTGGGGCTGCATCCCGACAAAGGCGCTGCTGCGCTCGGCCGAAGTCTATCGCCTCGCTAAAGAGGGCGAGCGCTTTGGCGTCACGGGCGCCGCCCCCGGCTTCGACGCCGCACGGATCGTGGCGCGCTCCCGCGAGGCGGCAGGGCGACTCAACGCCGGCGTGGGCTTCCTGCTGAAGAAGAACAAGATCGACGTCATTTGGGGCGAAGCGACGCTTACCGGGAAGGGCGAGGTGCGCGTCGCCGCGCCGAAAAAGGCTCCGGTGACGCCGCAACTGCCGGCGCCGAAGAACACGCTGGGGGAGGGCGCCTATCGGGCCAAGCATATCGTCATCGCCACCGGCGCGCGCCCGCGCGCGCTGCCTGGCCTCGAGCCCGACGGACGGCTCGTCTGGACATATTTCGAGGCGTTGAAGCCCGAGCGCTTCCCCACGTCGCTGCTCGTTGTCGGCGGCGGCGCCATCGGCGTCGAATTCGCCTCCTTCTACCGCACCTTCGGCGTCGAGGTGACGCTGGTCGAGGCGCTGCCGCAAATCCTGCCGGCCGAGGACGCCGAGATCGCCGCCCTCGCGCGCAAGAGTTTCGAGAAGCAGGGCGTCGCCATCCACAGCGCAACAACCGTCGCGCGGCTCGAAAAGCAGGCGGACAGCGTCGTTGCGACGCTCAGGGGCGCTGATGGCGCGACAACGTCGATTGCGTTCGATCGGGTCCTCTCAGCCGCGGGCGTCGTCGCCAATGTCGAAAATCTCGGGCTGCAGGCGCTCGGCGTCGAGGTCGAGCGCGGGGTCATCAAGACCGACGGGCTCGGCCGCACCAATGTCGCGGGGATCTACGCCATCGGAGACGTCGCGGGCGGGCCGATGCTCGCCCACAAGGCCGAGCATGAGGGCGTCTCCTGCGTCGACGCGATTGCGGGCAAGGACGCGCATCCGCTCGACAAATCGCTCGTGCCGGGCTGCACCTACTGCCATCCGCAGATCGCATCGGTGGGCCTGACGGAAGAGAAGGCGAAGGCGCAGGGGCTGGAGCTGAAAATCGGCCGCTTCCCCTATCTCGCCAACGGCAAGGCCATCGCTCTCGGCGAGCCGGAGGGGCTGGTGAAGACGATCTTCGACGCCCGGACGGGTCGGCTGCTCGGCGCGCATATCATCGGCGCCGAGGCGACGGAGCTGATTCAGGGGTTTGTGATCGCCATGAACCTGGAGACGACTGAGGAGGAGCTGATGCGCACGGTCTTCCCGCATCCGACGCTTTCGGAAACCATGCATGAAAGCGTGTTGGACGCCTTCGGTCGGGCGATCCATATCTGACGCGCGCTTGAAGGTCTCGGGCAAAGGCCTAGTTTTCGCGGTGTCTCATGGAGCCCCCGATGAAAACAACGACCTTGTCACTCGCCTTCGCGCTTTTCGCCACCGCGGCCCTCGCGGCGCTGAAACCGGGAGCGCCAGCGCCCGATTTCACCGTGAAGGCGGCCCTTGGCGGAAAGGATTTCACCTTCTCTCTCGCCGAGGCGCTGAAGAAAGGGCCGGTGGTTCTGTATTTCTATCCCAAGTCCTTCACGAGCGTCTGCACGGTGGAGGCGCATGAATTCGCCGAGGCGATGGAGCAATTCGAGGCGATGGGCGCGAGCGTGATCGGCGTTTCCGGCGACAAGATCGAGACGCAGCGCGAGTTCTCGAAAACGGAATGTCGAGACAGGTTCCCTGTCGGCGCCGATCCGGAGTTCAAGGTCATCAAGGCCTATGACGCGGCCTTCAGCGTCCCGGTCGCCGGGCCAGTGTTCGCCAATCGCATCTCCTACGTCATCTCGCCCGAGGGCAAAATTCTTTCGGCGGTCGAGGACAACGGCTCGACGAAGCACATTCAGAATGCGCTTTCCGTCGTGAAGGAGTGGCGAGGTGGCGGGAGGCCCTGAGCGGGCCATCCCGGGGGCGCCGCCTTCACATGCTTGAGCCAAGCAATTATGATTCCCGCGTTTCGGACCTCTGAAGGAGGTCTGTGGGGGGCTGACAAAAATGCGTTCAAGCAAGTTCGTGCTTACCGGTTTCGCCTGCCTGTTGACATTCGCCGCCGCCGCTCCGGTTGCGGCGCAGCAGGGCGAAGCAGCGATCTATGAGCCGCTCGTCGATCGCGACGCGAGGGGCTTCAAGGAAAAGAAATACGAGAAGGATCTGACCTTCTGCCGCAATCGCGCGGCGCCGCAGGAGAACGCCGCGCGGGCTGGCGCGGCGGAGGCGGCCGCCGGGGCGCAGCAGGCGACGGCGGGCGCGGCGCTGGCGACGGCTGGAAACATCGCGCGTTACGTGCCGGTTCCCGGACTCGGCGCGGCAAATGGCCTTTGGGCCGGCGGCGGCGCTGCGGAAGCTGCGGGCGCGGCGATCGGTTCGCAGGGCGCCGCCGCAAGCGCCCAGGCGGCGGCTGGCGCCGACATGGCGGCGAGCGACTACCGGCTGGTGGTGGATCGCTGCCTGCAGCGCCGCGGCTACGTGCTTCTGCGTTGATCTCTCGCGGGCGCGTCTTCTACGGCGCGCCCCAGTCCTGCGGCCATTCCTGCCGCAGACGCCCGCCGAGCCGCACCGGCGCGATCATTGTCGCGAGGCCGTCCGCGCCGATCTCGGCGGCGACGCCGCAGAGCGTGGCCTCGCCATGGGCGGGCTCATAGCGCGAGCCGGGCGTCTTGCGCAGAAAGCGGCGAAGCGGCTCCTCCTTGTCCATGCCGATGACCGAATCATAATCTCCGGTCATGCCAGCGTCGGTCTGGTAGCCGGTGCCGCCGGGCAGGATCTGTGTATCGGCGGTCGGCACATGGGTGTGGGTGCCGACAACCAGCGAGGCGCGGCCGTCGAGGAAATGACCCATGGCCATTTTCTCGCTCGAGGTCTCGGCGTGCATGTCGACGATGATGGCGTCGCAGCCGACGCCCAGCGGGCAGGCGCCGACTTCCCGCTCCATCGCCGCAAAGGGATCGTCCATGGCGTCCATGAAGACGCGGCCCATCGGATTGACGACCAGCACCTGCTGGCCGCGCGCCGCCGAGAAGAGATTGGCTCCGCGCCCAGGCGTTCCGGCCGGGTAATTCACCGGGCGCAGCAGGCGGGGCTGACGCTCGATGAACACGAGGGCTTCGCGCTGGTCGAAGGCGTGATTTCCGAGCGTGACGCAATCGACGCCGGCGGCGAGCATCTCCTCGCAGATCGATTCCGTGATTCCGAAGCCGGCGGCGGCGTTCTCGCCATTAACGACAACGAAATCCAGCGCCCATTTGTCGCGCAGCCGCGGAACGAAGCGGGTGATCGCGGCCCTGCCGGAGCGGCCGAGAACGTCGCCAACGAAGAGAAGGCGCAGATTTTGCGTGGATTGCGGCGCGGTGGACATCCCCTTCCATAGCCCGTGGCGGGAGCGAGAGCAAAATCCTTTGTCAGCGCCGCCAATTTGACGTGTTGCGGAAATCCGCCAGCTTTCATACGTGAAGGCGTCTGTTGTAACATCGCCCCGCTAGACCGAGCCCCGCAAGAGATGCACGACGCCGCCGAACGCCCCGCCGCCCTGACGCGAACCGACGCGCCGGCGCGGCCTTACGTCGTCTTCGAGGACGGGCGCGACGCCGGCCGGGCGCTGCTGTTCGACCAGCCCGAGGAGATCATCACCGCGCGCGAGCCAGCCGAGGTGAAGGAGGCCTTCGTCCGCATGGAGGCGGCGACGAAGCGCGGGCTCTATCTCGCGGGCTACGCCAGCTATGAGCTGGGCTATGCGCTGGAGCCGAAATTCGCGACGCAGGTCACGCCGCGCTCGCGCACGCCGCTCCTGCTCTTCGGGGCTTTTCGCGCGCCGCAGCAATGGGCGCTGCCGCCGGCCGAAGGCGCCGCGCCGCGCATTCCGCTCACGCCCGCCTGGACGGAAGCCGAATACGCCGGGCGCTTCCAGCAGTGCCGAGATTACATTTACGCGGGCGACGTCTATCAGATCAATCTGACGTTCCCGCTCTACGGCCGATACGAGGGTGATCCGCTCACGCTCTATCGCGGCCTGCGCAAGCGCCAGCCCGTCGCCTATGGCGGGGTGGTCGCGCTCGGCGAGGAGACGGTCGTTTCGCTGTCGCCGGAGGTTTTCTTCGAGGCGCAGGGCCGGCACATTCGCGCCCGGCCGATGAAAGGCACGGCGCAGCGCGGTTTCATGCCGACGGAAGACATGGCCCGCGCGCAATATCTCGTCGAGGACGAGAAGTCGCGCGCCGAAAATCTGATGATCGTCGATCTGCTGCGCAACGACCTGTCGCGGCTCGCGGAAGTCGGCTCGGTGAAGGTCACGGACCTCTTCACCATCGAGACCTATCCGACGCTGCATCAGATGACCTCGGGGATCGAGGCGCGCCTTCGCGACGACGTCACGCTCGCGGATCTCTTCACGGGACTTTTCCCCTGCGGCTCCGTGACCGGCGCGCCGAAGATTCGCGCCATGGAGATCATCCGCGATCTCGAATGCGCCGCGCGCGGCGTTTATTGCGGGTCGCTGGGATTGATCGCGCCGGACGGCGACATCCGTTTCAATGTCGCGATCCGCACGCTGACGCTCTTTCCCGATAATGAACTCGTCTGCAATGTCGGCTCGGCAATCGTCGCCGACAGCCGCGCGCGCGAAGAGTATGAGGAATGTCTGATCAAGGCCCGATTCCTGACCGGCGCGCCGACGACTTCGGGCTGATCGAAACGCTGCTATGGACGCGCGACGGCGGGTTCGATCTCCTGCCCGAGCATCTCGCGCGCCTTGCTTCATCGAGCGCGGCGCTCGGATTTGCTTACGATGAGGCGCGTGCGCGGGCCGCCTTGAAAGCGGCCGTCGGCGGCGCCGTGGATCGGCGTCTGCGGGTGAGGCTCGTATTGTCGCGCGACGGCGGGATCGAAACAAGCGTCACGCCGATCGATCCCGTTCCGCCCGAAACGGTCTGGCGCGTCGCAATTGCGCATCGGCGCTTTTCTTCCGCTGATCCGCTCCTGCGTCACAAGACGACGCGCCGCGCGCTTTATGAGGACGAGCTTGCGGAAGCGGTGAAGCGCTGCGGCGCGGATGAAGTTCTCTTTCTCAACGAGCGCGAAGAAGTTTGCGAAAGCGCGCGTTGCAATATCTTCGCGCCGCAGGGCGATATTCTGCTGACGCCGCCGCTGTCGTGCGGCCTCCTGCCGGGAACGCTGCGCGCGCGCCTTCTCGCCGACGGGCGCGCGCGGGAAGCTTTCTTGCGGCTCGCGGACCTACCGCCAGAATTCTATCTCGGCAATTCCGTGCGCGGTCTCGTGCGCGCGACCTTGATGCAATAGCGAGCGGCGTTAACCACCGCCGCAATTGACGGTGCGTTTACGCAGGCTCTTTCGCCGTTTTTAACGCGCCGCGCCTAGTTTCCGCCGCGCAGCCGCGCCATCGCCTGCAAGTTGAGCATAAGCGCTTGGTTCACTTTTTCGGCGTTTCGCTTGCACACGTTGTGAGGGGAAAATGAACGCAATAAGCTACATGATGATCGAGCATCCCTTCGCGTCGGTCTGGCTTGCGCTGACGTTCATCGCGTGGATCGTGATCTATTCGTCCACGCGGAGCAGGGAGCCGGCGAGTCAGGTCCGGCGTCCGCCGGCTACGTCTGCCCCGGCTTGAGCCGGTAGAAGATGTGACGACCGATCGCGTCCATCTTCGTCAGCGCGCGCGCCCAGCGCGGCTTCACATATGTCGCGTGATAATGCGTCGAGCGGCCGACATCGGTGATGTAGGTGCGCCCGTCCATCACCTCATTGGCGATGCGCACGGCGCGCTCCCATGACTCGCGTTCGGTGATGCGAAGCGATTTTCCCTCGCAGGCGAAGGAGAACTGGCAGGCCTTGTAGTGATGCCGGTTCTGATAGACGACGCCGCAGATGCTCGCGGGATAGAGCCCGCTCTGCACGCGGTTGAGCACCACTTGCGCGACCGCCGCCTGTCCGGCCTCCGGTTCGCTGCGCGACTCGAAATAGACCGCTTCCGCAAGACAACGCTTCTCGCGATCAAGCTTGTCGTGATCGATCAGCGCGGCGTAATCCGGACGCGCGGCGCCGGTTTCGGTCCGTCCCAAAGCGAGCATCGCGCGCGGGAAGGACGAGACCTCGATCGGGATCGCGTCGGGCTGCGCGGGCGTCGACGAGCTGAGCGCCATGGCGCGCGAGACCTGCGGCGTGGCGCCGTGCAGGGCGCGCTCGGCCAGCGCCGGGTTCACGGTCGCGGGCGCAGGCTCGCTGACCGGCGGCGTCGCGGTGGAGGCCGTTTGCGTCGGCGAGGCGGCGGCTGTCGATTTCTGGGTCTGAGTGGTCGAAAGCGCGTCGGCCTTGGCGGCTTCAGCCTCGTAGATTGCGTCATCGCCCGGCATGACGCCGCGCGGCGCAAGCTTGATCGCCGTCCGCGCCGCGCTCTTTCCCTCGATCCGGAAGGTCAGATGCGCGGGCTCCAGGATGCCGAGTTTTTCCGGCGTGATCAAATGCGTGTCGAAGGTCGGGCGCATGGCGACGACGGGATCGCCCTTGTGCGTGCGGTCGACCTCCGGGAAATTCTTTACTTCCGGCTTGAGATCGACATGCGGCTCGCTCTCGTCGGGGATGGAGCGGATGTCCTCCGGCGCGCCGACCATCAGCCGCGCGCTTTGCACCAAAGCGCGGCTCTGGCCGGATATGCCGAAATCGCCGGTCGCGGCGTCGCCGAAAGAAGCCAGCCGGAAAGGGGCGGGGGCGTTCGTCGCGCGGGCGCGGGCGGTGAGGGGGGCGACGTTCCAGTCGCCGGCGGAGTCCTGCCCGGCGTCGGCCGTGAAAGACACCAGCACGCCAACGCCCAGAGCCCAGGGGGCCATGACGCTGAACGCCCAGGGCCCCATGACGCTATTCACCCAACGCGCTTTAGACTGACGACGCATAAGCCTATCCACGTCCGACGGCGGCAATCGCAAGCGATCGCGATCAAGCCGCCGCTCGCCCGGATGCGAATTTACGTAAAATCTTATCGACTATTAGGCTTGCGGAACCGTTTCTGCGGCGCGAGCGCGAGCGTGCCAGAATGGCGCAAGGCTGCGGCAAGCTTGCAAGGAACGACGCCTCGATTTCCGTGACGCTGATTTACTCGCCGATCAGATGTAGCGCGATCTCGCGGCGGTGCGGACGGCGGCGGTGCTCGCAGAGGAATACGCCCTGCCAGGTTCCGAGCGTCAGCGCGCCGCCGATGAGCGGAATGGAGAGCTGCGTCTGCGTCAGCGCCGCGCGGATATGGGCGGGCATGTCGTCGGGGCCTTCCGTGTCGTGGATGTAGTTCGCGCCCTCCGGAGCGAGCCGCGCGAAGACGGTTTCGAGATCGCGCAGCACGGTCGGGTCCGCGTTCTCCTGGATGAGCAGCGACGCCGAGGTGTGCCGGCAGAAAACCGTGAGCAGCCCTTCGCTCATGCGCGCGCTGCGCACGAAATCGCAGATATTTACGGTGATTTCGAAAAAGCCGCGGCCGGTCGTGTCGATGCGGAGAATTCGTGTCGCCTGTCGCATGTCCCCAATTTGAGCATGGGCGTGAGAAAGTCCAGTTTGGGTCCGACGGAGCTTGGCATTTTTCGCCCCACGCGATAAGCGCGTCGAAAACCATGAGGGACGAATATGTTCGAGAGCGTGATCGACGCCGCCGCGACTCTGGCCTCGTCCGAGACGGCCCGGGACATGGGGGGATATGCGCTGGCGGCGCTCGCCTGGGCGGAGGCGGCGACCGTGGTGGGCGCGGCCTACGCCAAGCGCATGATCCCGTTGCGCATGATGGCGATGTCCGGCAATGTGCTCGGCGTCATCGTCGGTCTCGGGACGGGAAGCCTGCCGACGATCGTCAAGCACGCCATCAACTTTCCGCTGAACGCCACGCGCATGCGCGAGATGCGCCGCCTCATCGCCAGCGTGCGCCAGGCCAATGAGAGCGATCTCAATATCGAGTGGCTGAAGCCCTTCATGCATCCACGCAGCCTGCGGGCGACGGATCTCGTCTTTGAAAAGGGAGACCCGGCGACCGAGGCCTTCGTCGTCGTCGAGGGGAGCGTCGAGATCGTGGAGTGCGGCGCTGTCCTGGCGCCGGGAGATATTTTCGGCGAGATGGCGCTCTTCACCGCGCATGGAACGCGCACCGCCACAGCGCGCTGCGCGAGCGACGTGCGCCTCCTCGTCATCACCTATGAGCAGTTCGAGCAGCTTTATTTCCAGAACCCCGAATTCGGCCTCTATCTCGTCCGTCTCATCGTGCGGCGGTTCGAGATGAACCACCGGGACGCAGAGCTCGAGAGCTCTTGACCGCGGCTTCCGAATGGGGCGGCTGAAGAACGCCCCGCCTGACACGCAGCCAAGCTAATGGTTTAATTATATTTTTTCTCACTGGACTGCTTGCCTTCGGGTGGAATGGTCCCACGTCTCCCAATACGTCCCGTCGCAACAGTCGACGGCGCAGAAGACGCCAGTTGCGTCGAGGCGCATCATATCGTGGAGGTCTGATATGGCGCTCGCAGTGCACAGCAATGCCGAAATGGGCAAGATCCTGATGTGGGTTATCGCTTTTGCGGCCTTCGTCGTCGTGGCGCTCACATGGGTTCCCGACTGGATCGCTCCCCAGGGCGACGTCGGCGCCCCCGAGGTCGGCCGCACGGTGAAGATGATCCAGTAACGTCTCCAAAGGCGAGCTTGTCGCCCCTTGCGCGAACTCCGCGGTCGAGGAAAAGCGCAAGGCAAAAAAAGGACGGCGCCATTCCCAGAATGGCGCCGTCCTTTTTTGCGTCAGTAAATAGCGGCGGCGCGGACGGGCTCTTACGCGGTGCTCACCGCCTTCTTTCCAAGCGCCGCCTGTGCGGCGGCCAGACGCGCGATCGGCACGCGGAAGGGCGAGCAGGAGATGTAGTCGAGCCCCACCCGCTCGAAGAAGGCCACCGACGCCGGGTCGCCGCCATGCTCGCCGCAGACGCCGAGCGTGACCTTCGGGTTTGCGGCGCGGGCGCGCTTGCAGCCGATGGCGACGAGTTCGCCGACGCCCTCCTGGTCGATCGACACGAAGGGGTCGCGCGGCAGCATCCCTTTCTCGACATAGACGCCGAGGAAGGAGCCGGAGTCGTCGCGCGAAATGCCGAGCGTGGTCTGTGTGAGGTCGTTGGTGCCGAAGGAGAAGAAATCCGCCGAGGGCGCGATTTCATCGGCGCGCAGCGCCGCGCGCGGCAGTTCGATCATTGTGCCGACGTGATAGCGCGGGCGGATGCCGGTCTCGTCCTCGACGAGTTTCGCCATCTCCGCGACGCGCGCCTTGACGAGATCGAGCTCGGCGCGGGCGAAGACGAGCGGCGCCATGATCTCGATCTGCGCCGGCGCGCCTGTGATCATGCTCGCTTCGATAGCCGCCTCGAAGATCGCGCGCGCCTGCATGTCCACGATTTCGGGAAACACGACCGCGAGGCGGACGCCGCGAAATCCCAGCATCGGGTTGAATTCCGAGAGCTGCATGGCGCGGCGTCGCAGCTTGATGGGGTCCGCGCCCATGGCCTTGGCCACCGTCGCGATCTCGGAATCGGAGTGCGGCAGGAATTCGTGCAGCGGCGGATCGAGCAGGCGGATGGTTACGGGAAGGCCCGACATGATCTCGAAGAGCTGCTTGAAGTCCTCGCGCTGCATCGGCAGAAGCTTTTCCAGCGCGGCGCGGCGGCCGGCGGCGTCGTCGGCGAGAATCATCTCGCGCACGGCGACAATGCGCTCTCCCTCGAAAAACATGTGCTCCGTGCGCGCAAGGCCGATGCCCTCGGCGCCGAAGCGGCGGGCGGCTCTCGCGTCCGACGGCGTTTCCGCATTTGCGCGCACTTTCATCCGGCGCGTTTCGTCCGCCCAGTCCATCAGCACGGCGAATTCGCCGGTGAGTTCAGGGCGCTGCATTTTCACTTCGCCGGCGATCACATGGCCGGCCGAACCGTCGATGGTAATGCGGTCGCCTTTCACGAAACGTTTGCCCGCGACCGTGAAGCTCTGGTCCTCATAATCGATGCGCAATGCGCCCGCGCCGGTCACGCAGGGCTTGCCCATGCCGCGCGCGACGACCGCGGCGTGAGAGGTCATGCCGCCGCGCGCGGTGAGGATGCCCTCGGCCGCGTGCATGCCGCCGATGTCCTCGGGGCTCGTCTCGGTGCGCACGAGGATGACCTTGCGGCCGGAGGTCGCGAGCGTCTCGGCCTCTTCCGGATTGAAGACGATTTCGCCGAAGGCCGCGCCCGGCGAGGCGGGCAGGCCGGTGACGAGGATGTCTCGTTTGGCCGCCGGGTCGATGGTGGGATGCAGCAATTGTTCGAGCGAAGTCGGCTCGACGCGGGTCAGCGCCTCAGCCCTCGTGATGAGCCCTTCATTGGCCATGTCGACTGCGAGCTTCAGGGCCGCGCGCGCCGTGCGCTTGCCGTTGCGCGTCTGCAGCATCCATAATTTGCCGCGCTCGACCGTGAACTCCATGTCCTGCATGTCGCGGTAATGGCGTTCGAGATGGTCCGCATATTCCTTGAATTCCGCGAAGACGGCTGGCATCGCCGCCTCGAGCGAAATCTTCTCGCCCGGCGACGCGCGGCTTGCGACTTCCGTCAGAGGCTGTGGCGTGCGCAGCCCCGCCACGACGTCCTCGCCCTGCGCGTTCATCAGATATTCGCCGTAGAGCTCGCGCACGCCGGTCGACGGATTTCGCGTGAAGGCGACGCCGGTCGCGGAATTGGCGTCCATGTTGCCGAAGACCATGGCCTGCACGTTCACGGCGGTGCCCCAGCTCTCCGGGATGTTGTGCAGATGGCGATAGACAATGGCGCGATGGTTCATCCAGGAGGAGAATACCGCCTTGATCGCGCCCCATAACTGCTCGCGCGGCTCCTGCGGAAAGCCACAGCCCGCATTCGCCTCCACGATCGCCTTGAAGGCCGCGACGACCGCGCGCCAGTCGTTGGCGGAGAGCTGCGTGTCGAGCGTCTGGCCCTTCTCTTCCTTCATCTCCTCGAGCCGCTCCTCGAAGATGTGATGCTCCACGCCGAGCACGACCGAGGAATACATTTCGATGAAGCGGCGGTAGCAGTCCCAGGCGAAGCGGTCATCGCCCGAGAAACGGGCGAGCCGCTCGACGGTCTCGTCGTTGAGCCCGAGATTGAGCACCGTGTCCATCATGCCGGGCATGGAGGCGCGCGCGCCCGAGCGCACGGAGACGAGCAGCGGCCATTCCGTGTCGTTGAAGGCGTGCCCGGCGACCCGGCCAACTTCGGCGAGGGCCGCGTCCACCTGCGCCTCGAGGTCCGCCGGGAAGGTGTGGCCGTGGGCGTAGAACCAGGCGCAGACCTCGGTCGTGATCGTGAAGCCCGGCGGAACCGGCAGCCCAAGGGAGGCCATCTCGGCGAGATTGGCGCCCTTGCCGCCCAGGAGGTCTTTCATGGACTCCGAGCCCTCGGATCGACCCGCGCCGAAGCTATAGACCCATTTCGTCATCTGTTTCTTCTTCCCGCGTCTTTGGTTACGGGTTGGAATAATGGGCGGAGCGCGCCTTATCTCAGCTTTAGCGCTCCCGGACCAATAGGCCAAATCCGATCCAGCTCGCGCCGTAGAATAGCAGATCGACGCCGAGGAACAGTCCAAGCACGTAGCTCGAATTATCGGGCCAGTCGAAGAGAATGATCATGCCGAGCACGCTGGTCAGCGCCCCCGCAAGGACGATGAAGACGCTTGGCCCTTCCGGCAGGCTTGCGCCGAAGACCGCCCGCGCGACGCCGGTCGCGAGCAGGGCGGCGCCGAGCAGGAGGGTGAAGGCCGCCGCGCCGGTGAGGGGATTGGCGAGCATGAAGGAGCCGGCGACGACATAAAGGAGGCCAACCAGAATGAGCGGCAGCCGATGGCTCCAAATGTGGGCGTTGACGCCCAGAATGATCTCCGACCATCCGACCATGATGACGAACAGGGCGATGAGATAGACCGAGAAGATCGTCGCCACATTGGCGAGCGCGAGAGTCGCCAGCCCCAGCGCGACGGCGAAGGCGCCGAAGGCGACGAACCATGCCCAGCGACTGCGCAAACGAGCAATCGCCGCCTCGATGTCAGTCGGGCGACTGAAGGGAGAGAAGGACATTTCTGTCTCCGCGGGCTCCGCGCCGCGCTTTCGGCGGTCCGCCGCCGACGAACGGAGCCTCGTCCTTCAAGTGTGGCGCAAACCTCGGCCGCGACAAGCGCCGTCGCCGATTTTCCACTGTTACCTAGTCTCCCGTGAAGAATGCGCTTGAAGCTGCGGACAGGGCTTCGCCATAGGCTGAGAAGAGCGCGTCGATGAAGGCGCGCAAAAACTTCAGCCAGGCCAGCAGGCGTCTGAAGTTGTAGCCGGCGGCGGCCAGCACCGCGTTGGCGGCGTCGCCTATGGCGTGGGCGAGGAAGTTTCGGCCCATGCGGTGGTCGGTCTTGGCGTGGCCGATCACCGGCTCGACAGCGGAGCGGCGCTTCATCTCGCGCTTGATCGCCTTGGTCATGCGCCGTTTCTGGCCGGCGATGAACACTCGGAACTTGCGCTCTGGCGGGGCATTGTGGCCGCGGTAGCCGCGGTCGGCGAGAATGCGCTGCATCGGCGCGCCGATCATTTGCTCCATCTCGGGGATGACCGTCGCCAGCGTGTGGCCGTCGTAAGGCGCGCCCGGCAGCGCCTTGGCGTGAACGATGAACTGCCCGCCCTTCGAGCGATGCAGCGTCGTCGCCACCGACACCTTCACGCCAAACTCATAGGGCTTGTGGGCCTTGCCCTTGCCGATGCATTCCACCTCCGGCGCATGCAGGCTGTAGACCTTCTTGCCCCTCTGGTTCTGGCGCTGCTCGCGCACGCGCTCGGCCAGCCACAATGGGCGGCGAAAGACATCGATGAGCGCCTCGTTTCCCTTTGCCTTGCGGGCGATGTCGCGCATGACGCGGCCAAGGAATGTTTTGATCTTGCGCAGCGCCTTGTTCGCCCGCTTGTGCTGTTTGGCGTGCTTGTAGCGCTGATGGTCGATGAGCGCGTATTTGCCGATTCGCTCATAGGACTGGCGCAGCGCGACGCCATGCTTTTTGGCGAGCCGCACAAGCCTCTCTCGCGCGCGGTGCATGAGCTTCGCGTCGGTGGGGAAGGCGACGGCCTTCTCCTGCACCGTCGTGTCGACGATCACCTTGGTGAAGTCGGCGGGCTTCGCTGCGCCGGTGCGAGTCGCGACGGACAGGCTCTCCTGCAATAGCGCCGCGAGCTTCTCCTCGCCCATGCGTTGGCGCCAGCGGGTGATCGACGAGCGGTCGAACGGCAGCCGATGGGCGAAAAACTCCTCGCCGCAGAACAGCTGATAATAGGGGTTTTCCAGCCAGCGGTCGCACAAAACCTCGTCGGAGAGGTCGTGCATGTGCTTCAAAATCGCGAGGCCGGCCATGAGCCGCGTCGGCAGCGGCGGCTGGCCGGGACCGTCGGAATAAACCGCGCCGAAGCGCTGCTCGAGAAAGCCCCAGTCGATCGCCGCGGCGAGCTTTACGAGCGGATGCGCCCTGTCGACGATCTGATCGAGCCGCGCCCGGAAAAGATCGCTCTGCCCGCTGTCGCGTCGCTCCTTCGGCCGCATCGAAAGCGTCTCCCTTTTCGATCCCGAAAAGGAGAGAATCACGCCATGCCGCCCAGATCAAATCGCCGGAAAACAGACCGAAAGCACCCGCTTTCTTGCAAAAAACGATACTTTTCCAATACGGAAAACAGTGTCTCAACAGCGCCTTATGGATAGTTCACGGGTGACTACCTATCGTCGCGGGCGGCGACCGTCGCGCTCGCCTGGACGCCTTTCGTCCGGTCGGCCTGTAACTTTCTCGGCGTTTTTCAGTGTCCGCTGGAACCCACTCGACGTCTCAGGACGGTCATTGGATTGCCGCGCGCATGACGCATGGAGACGCCCTCGGGCCGTGACGGCCCCTTGCTCGTGAAACCGTCGAAGGCCGCGGCGAGGGCGCGCTTCAACAGGGCCGCCGCCACCAGCGTCACGGCTCCGCCGACCGCCGAGATCAGAACCGTGCCCGAGAAGATCGTGATATATTCCTTCGGAGCCAGCGCCACCCAGGCCGTCGAGAAAATGGCGGCGCCGAACAGCAGCACGCCGCTGTTCCCTTTCGGCCCGAATCCTCGGTCGTGGAGGAGGACGTCGCACAGGAAGCCGATGAAAATCAGCAGCAGTCCCATAACCAGCGACGTGACCACGAACTGCGTTTCGGTGATCTGCATCGCGTCCAGACGAAGCGCCAGAAAGCGCATCATGTCGCCACGAAGGCCCGTTCCCCCTTCGCGCATCGCAGTCTCGAAGCCGGTCGGAGTCAGCAGTTCGCGGATCTTGTTCCACGCAAGAAGCGGGAAGATCGAGAGCAGGATCGACAGAATATAGCCCATCCGACAGCGCCTCTGCATGGAAGTCGCGTTCTTGCGAACGACCTCGACGATTAATCATGCTGACGCCCGAAAGGGCGCTTGCGGGGAGCAGGCTAGAGCGCGACAGTTAACGTCAAATTACAACTGAGGGTTGTATACATATGAAAAGTGAAGACGAAGACCCGCCGCGCCGCCCGTCGTTCGAAATCGGCCAGCCGCTCGACCTCCTGTCTGTCGCGGAAATCGACGCGCGTATCGCCGCGCTGAAGTACGAGATCGCGCGGCTGGAGAATGGCCGCGCCGCCAAGGTTGCGGCGAGCGCGACGGCGGAGACGTTTTTCAGGAAATAGGCCGCCGGGTGGGACTTGCGGCGGGGGGCCTCTTGGCTTGACAGGGACGACCGCATTGCGCTTCTTCTCGCGCGCGTCGCCGGGCCTCTCCGGCGTTTCCCGAGATTCCCAACCGAAAGCGGCCCATGCATCGCTACCGTTCGCATAATTGTGGAGAGCCGACCGAGGCGCTCGCCGGCCAGAAGATTCGCCTTTCGGGCTGGTGCCACCGCATCCGCGATCACGGCGGCGTGCTGTTCATCGACCTTCGCGACCATTACGGCCTCACGCAATGCGTGGTCGATCCCGATTCGCCCGCCTTCGCGCAGGCCGAGAAGCTGCGCTCTGAATGGGTCGTGCGCCTCGACGGCGAGGTGCGCAAGCGCCCGGCCGGCACCGAGAATCCCGACATGCCGACGGGTCACGTCGAAATCTATGTCGCGGAGATCGAGGTCCTCGGCCCCGCCGGCGAACTGCCAATGCCGGTCTTCGGCGACCAGCAGTATCCCGAGGACACCCGTCTGAAATATCGCTTCCTCGACCTGCGCCGCGAGAAGCTCCACAACAATATCATGCTGCGCGGCCGTATCATCGACTCGATCCGCACACGCATGAAGCAGGGCGGCTTCTTCGAGTTTCAGACGCCGATCCTCACCGCCTCCAGCCCCGAGGGCGCGCGCGACTTCCTCGTGCCGTCGCGCCTCCATCCCGGCAAGTTCTACGCGCTCCCGCAGGCTCCGCAACAATTCAAGCAACTTTTGATGGTTGCGGGCTTCGATCGCTATTTCCAGATCGCGCCCTGCTTCCGCGACGAGGACGCCCGCGCCGACCGCTCGCCGGGCGAATTCTATCAGCTCGACGTCGAGATGAGCTTCGTCACGCAGGAGGACGTGTTCGACTCGATGGAGCCGGTGCTGCGCGGCGTCTTCGAGGAGTTCGCGAACGGTAAGGCCGTGACGCAGAAATTCCCGCGCATTCCGTTCCGCGAGGCGATGCTGAAATATGGCTCCGACAAGCCCGATCTGCGCAATCCGCTGATCATCGTCGATCTCAGCGCCGAGTTCGAGGGGGAGGGCGTCACCTTCAAGGCCTTCCGCGGCAAGACCGTGCGCGGCATCCCCGCGCCGGGCGCAGCAAGCCAGCCGCGCAGCTTCTTCGACAAGCTCAACGACTGGGCGCGGTCTGAAGGCGCGCCGGGCCTCGGCTATATCATCTTCGAGGACGAAGGCGGCGCGCTCGTCGGCAAGGGGCCGATCGCCAAGTTCATTCCGGCCGACGCGCAGGCGGCGATCGCCGCCAAGGCGGGCGTGAAGGCGGGCGACGCCGTGTTCTTCTCGGCGGGCGAGGAGACGGCGGCGGCCAAGCTCGCCGGCATGGCGCGCATCCGCATCGGCAATGAACTCGGCCTCTCGAAGAAGGACGTCTTCGAATTCTGCTGGATCGTCGACTTCCCGATGTACGAGTGGAACGAGGACGACAAGAAGATCGACTTCTCGCACAACCCCTTCTCGATGCCGCAAGGCGGCATGGAGGCGCTGGAGGAGAAGGATCCGCTCGACATCCTCGCCTATCAATACGACATCGTCTGCAACGGCGTGGAGCTGTCCTCGGGCGCGATCCGAAACCACCGCCCCGAGATCATGAAGAAGGCGTTCGAGATCGCGGGCTATGGCGAGGACGTGCTGATCGAGAAGTTCGGCGGCATGTATCGCGCCTTCCAGTATGGCGCGCCGCCTCACGGCGGCATCGCGCCCGGCGTGGATCGCATCGTCATGCTGCTCGCGGAGGAGGAGAATCTGCGCGAGGTGACGCTGTTCCCGATGAACCAGCGCGCGGAAGACCTGCTGATGGGCGCCCCTTCGGACGCCACCATGAAGCAGCTGCGCGAGCTGCACATCCGGCTCAACCTGCCCGAGAAGGCCTGAGCCGTCGCTATTCCCCTACACAGGCCCGCCCGCGTCCATTAAATAGGTTTTCGGGCGGCCCTGAGTTCGGCCCCGGCGGAGCCAGCGAATATGAAATGGGAAGATTTACAGACATCCGAGAACATTGAGGACCGCCGCGGCCAGGAAGGACCGATGGTCGCCGGAGGACCCGGCATGGGCGCGGGCGGTATCGGCCTCGGCACAATGGTCATACTGGGCATCATCGGCTGGGCGCTGGGCGTCAATCCCGCCATTCTCATCGGCGGCGCCGAGATGCTGAACAAGATGCGCGGGCCCAGCCAGGTCACGCGTCAGGAGGCGCCGCGCGGGGAGCAGGGCGCGCCAACGGATCAGCTGGGCCTCTTTGTCTCCAAGGTGCTGGGCTCCAACGAGGAAGTCTGGTCGGAAGTGCTGCCTCGGCAGAAGGGCATCCAGTTCCAGCCGCCGCGTCTCGTCCTCTTCGACGGCGTCACCAGCTCGCGTTGCGGCATGGCGCAGTCGGCGATGGGTCCTTTCTATTGCCCGATCGACCAGCGCATCTATCTCGACACCTCCTTCTTCCGGGACATGAAACAGCGCTTCGGCGGCGGCGGCGATTTTGCTTACGCTTACGTCATCTCGCATGAGATGGGGCATCACATCGAGAACCTGCTCGGCATCCTGCCCAAGGTGCAGCGCGCCCAGGCTCGCGCCTCAAGTCGCGCGGAGGCCAACAACCTCTCCGTGCGCGTGGAGCTGATGGCGGACTGCCTCGCGGGCGTCTGGGCCAATAACGGCAATGCGCGCCGGCAGTTCCTCGAGGAAGGCGACATCGAAAAGGCGGTCGCCGCCGCTCAGGCGATCGGCGACGATCGTCTGCAGAAAGCCCAGCGCGGCTATGTCGTGCCCGACAGCTTCACGCACGGCTCATCGGCGCAACGCACGCAATATCTGCTGAAGGGCCTTCAGACCGGCAGCATCGACGCCTGCAACACTTTCGCGCGTTGAGGCTCTAGAAAATGCGGCGGGCGCGGGTCGTCAGATCCACGCCCACCATTTTTTTTGTCAGTCGCGCAAGATCGGACGAGGCGGCGCCGCGAAGGTCACTTCTGCGGGCGATGATTCCGACAGGCGCCGCGAGCTGCGGCGCAACTCGTGTGAGCAACGAATTCGGCGCCGCGCGAAGGACGAGCGGGCGCTTGTGATCGCCATAGGCGAAATTGTCCTGCACTTCGTCGATGAAACCGCGTTCGACAGCATAACCCGCGAGCATCAGCAGGACATCGTCATGTCGCGCGAGCGTGAGCGCTTGCGCCAGCCCCTCGTCCGGGCGCGACGTCTCGACGAGCGCGCAGCCCGCGTCATCGGCGATCCGGCCAAATCCGCGCTCCGGCGCCCCGACGAGAACGGCGTCGGCGACAAGCCCCTGAACGCAGGCTTCGACAAGCGACCCGAGACTGCGGGCCACGGAGTCGCCGCGCAGGGGCTGCGCAGGCGGGTCATAGGCGAGAAGGATAGCCGTCAGCATGAGCCGCACACATAGCGTAAAGCTTGGCGCGACGGAATGCGGCGCCAAATATTGAGGCGTTTCCGTCATTCTCGCGGCGCCGCCCATTGCGCCGGGCGTCGCCTTCGGTCACCATCCGGCTCATGCCGTATGGTCCTTTTCCTCTCGAGCTTCTCACGACAGAGCAGATGGCGCGCGCCGATCGCTTGACGATCGAAAGCGGCGTGCCCGGCATGGCGCTGATGGAGAAGGCGGCGGCGGCGCTGGCGCGCGTCACCAGCCAGATTCTGCAACGCACGAGCGGCCGTCGCGTGCTGGTGCTTTGCGGGCCGGGCAATAACGGTGGTGACGGTTATGTCGCGGCGCGGCTGCTTCGCGGGCAGCGCTACAAGGTGCGCGTCGCGTCTCTCGTGCCGCCGAATCAGCTGCGCGGCGACGCGGCGCGGGCGGCGGCGGGCTGGGTCGGCGAGGTGATTCCTGCGCAGGACTGCGATTTCACCGGGGTCGATCTGGTGATCGACGCGCTGTTCGGCACCGGCCTCGCGCGCGATCTCGATCCCGAGGCGCAGGCGCTGGTGAAGCGGCTGAACCAGTGGCGCCGCGAGACGAAGCAGAATGTCGTCAGCGTGGATATTCCGAGCGGCGTCGACGGCACGACCGGCGCGATTCGCGGCGCCGCCGTCGAGGCCGACGCGACCGTAACCTTCTTTCGCGTGAAGACTGGCCATTTGCTGCTGCCGGGCCGTTCGCGCTGCGGAGCGCTGACCTGCGCCCATATCGGCATCCGCTCCTCGGCGCTCGCGACGATCGACGTCAAGACCTTCGTGAACATGCCGGCGCTCTGGCAGCAGGAACTGCCGCTGCCGCAGATCGAGGGCCACAAATATTCGCGCGGCCACGCGCTCGTGGTTTCCGGCGGCGCTTCCTTCACCGGCGCGGCGCGGCTTTCCGCGGCGGCGGCCTTGCGCGCAGGCGCCGGGCTCGTCACGCTCGCGAGCCCGACCGAGGCGCTCGCGGTCAACGCCAGCGCGCTCACATCGGTCATGGTGCGTCCGGCGGATGGCGCGAAGGGCCTTGCGGCCGTGCTGTCGGACGAGCGCAAGAACGCCGTGGCGATCGGTCCCGGCCTCGGCGTGAGCGAGGAAAGCTGCCGGCAGGTCGAGACGGCGCTCACGCCGCAGGCCTATCGCCGCGCCGCGGTGCTCGACGCCGACGCGTTGACGAGTTTCGCTGACGATCCTTTCCGTCTTTGGCGCGCGACGCGCGCGGCGCCCGGACCCGTTGTGATGACGCCTCACGCCGGAGAATTCGGACGCCTCTTTTCCGAGTGCGACAGTGATCGCGCCCTTCGCTCGAAGCTCGACAAGGCGCGCGATGCGGCGCGCGTGAGCGGTGCGGTCTTGCTCTACAAGGGGCCCGACACGGTCGTCGCGGCGCCCGACGGACGCGCCTCGATCCTGCCCTGGGCGACGCCGTGGCTCGCCACCGCGGGCTCGGGCGACGTGCTGACAGGAATTATCGCGGGCCTTCTTGCGCAACGCATGGATGCTTTTGCAGCGGCGTCCTGCGCCGCCTGGATGCACGCGCGCGCCGCGGAAATCTTCGGCCCGGGATTGATTGCGGACGACATCACCGCGACCCTGCCGATGGTGTGGCGCGAACTGCAGGGAAAGCAGCTGCGCTACTGTCCGCGCTCATCAAGCGAAAGCTGTGTGGCGTAATTCAAATAGTTCAGAGTGGACCTATAGAATCAACGATTTGGCTCTTGAGACGACGCCACGTTTCTGCAATGTTTCCGAACCGTGTAAATATGGCGCCCGAGGCCCGCTGACACGTGGCGAAGCCGGAGGCGAGCATAAGCGACGCTTCCAGTCGCAATGCTGTAACATTCGGGGGGCACGTCGCCTTGCGGCTGCGCCGTGAGCATAAACTTGATGGGCTTCAAATGAAATCACACGAGAGACTGCTGCTCGAAAACAAGGCCTGGGCCGAAGAAAAAAAGCTGCGCGAGCCTGACTTTTTCGAGCGGTTGGCTGCCGATCAGAAGCCCGAATTTCTGTGGATCGGCTGCGCCGACAGCCGCGTGCCGGCCGACATCATCGTGAATGCGGAGCCGGGCGAAATCTTCGCTCATCGCAATATCGCCAATCAGGTGATCGCGACGGATTTCAACAGCCTCAGCGTCATTCAATATGCGGTGCAGGTGTTGAAGGTTCAGCACATCATCGTCTGCGGCCATTACAATTGCGGCGGCGTGAAAGCCGCGCTCGACCGCCAGCGTCCGGATCTGGTGCTGCTCAACAAATGGTTGATGCACATCAAGGACATCTACCGGATGCATCGCGCGGAGATCGACGCTCTGGACACGTCCGTCGAAAAGGCCAATCGGCTCGTCGAACTGAATGTGATCGAACAGGTGCGCCGCCTGTCGCACACTTCCATCGTGCAGACCGCCTGGAAGAACGACCAGCGTCCAATGCTTCACGGCTGGGTCTATGGGCTGGATGACGGCGTGCTGCAGCAATTGGTGACGCTTCCGGCTGGAAGCGACGTCGACGTTATCTACCAGCAATACGACGTCGACGGCTTCTGATCGGCGGGACTGGCGGCAAGACCCTCAACAGGAGTGCGTGAGCGTGCTGAAGAAGCATTTCGACTATTACCTGCGTTACCTCGACCATGACATTCCGGCGGGCGTCGTCGTGTTTCTGGTTGCGTTGCCGCTTTGCCTCGGCATCGCCGTGGCGTCTGGGGCGCCGCCTTTCGCCGGCGTCATCGCCGGCATCGTGGGCGGCCTGATCGTATCGGTCGTCAGCGGGTCCCAGCTCAGCGTCTCCGGCCCCGCGGCCGGCCTGACCGTGATCGTGGCCGTCGCGATCGAGAAATTCGGATACGACGGCGTGCTTCTCGCCGTCGCGATTTCCGGCATTTTCCAGCTTGCGATGGGTTTTCTCGGCGCCGGCCTGATCGGCGCCTATTTTCCGTCCGCCGTCATCAAGGGAATGCTGGCGGCGATCGGCCTCATCCTCATCATGAAGCAGTTGCCGCATGCGGTCGGGTACGACGCGGATGCGGAAAGCGATCTTTCATTCGTCGAGGACGACAAGGGCGCGACATTCTCATTCGTGTGGGAGTCGCTGAAGGCCGTCTCGCCCGGCGCGACGATCGTGGCGCTCGCGTCCATGGCCATCCTGCTTTTCTGGGAAACGTCCCGGATCAAGAAACATCGCGTCCTCTCGCTCGTGCCGGGTCCGCTCGTCGCCGTCATCTTCGGTGTGACATATAACGCGGTCGCGCAAGCGCTCCTGCCGTCTCTCGCGGTTGCGTCGCAACATCTCGTTACTCTGCCGATGATTTCGGGGCCGATCGATTTCGCTCATCAGCTCAAATTTCCTGATTTTGGCCGGCTGACCGATCCTCAAATTTACGTTACCGGGGCGACTCTGGCCCTTGTGGGCAGCCTGGAGACGCTGCTCAGCCTGGAGGCGGCGGACAAGCTCGATCCGCTCAAGCGAACGGCCCCGACCAATCAGGAGCTGAAGGCGCAGGGCGTCGGCAATTTCGTCAGCGGAATGATCGGCGGCCTGCCGATCACGGCGGTGATCGTGCGCAGTTCGGCCAATATCAACGCGGGCGCGCACACCAAGGTGGCCTGCATCGTCCATGGCTGGCTGCTGATGCTGAGCGTGATGTTTCTGGCGACTGTGCTCAACATGATCCCGCTCGCCTGCCTTGCTGCGGTGCTGCTGCTCACCGGTTACAAGCTCGCGAAGCCGAAACTGGTGAAGGAGCAATATGAAAAGGGCTTCAATCAGTTCGCGCCCTTCGCCGTCACCATCGCCGCGATCCTTGTCACGGATCTTCTGAAGGGCATGGCGATCGGCATGGCGGTAGGGCTGTTCTTCGTGCTGCGGGCGAATTATCATTCGGCCTTCACGCTGACGCGCGACGGCAAGAATTATCTGCTCCGGCTTCAGAAGGACGTTTCCTTCCTCAACAAGGCGCCGCTGCGCACCTATCTCGAGAGCATCGACGAAGACAGCTATCTGATGATCGACGGCTCGCGTGCGACCTTCATCGATCAGGATATCATGGAGACGCTCGAGGACTTCATCAAAGCCGCGAGCGACAAGAACATCCGCGTCGAATTGAAAAACGTGCGTGGTCTGACGCCTAACAACAATGGCCTCGTCGCCGCATGACCTGCCAACTTTCCCGGGCGGGCGCATTTGCGCCGCTCGCCCGGGGAACGTCATTTCAAATATCGAGCGTCATTTCCTGTCCATCTCGTGAAGCTCCGAACGGGCGAAATCACAGGCCGCGAAATCCGGATCGAGCTTGCAGGCCTTGTGAAAATAGCGGCGCGCCAGAAGCCTGTCCTTGCGCGATATTGCGCAGATGCGCCGCGTGATTGGCGCCGCCGGACGCCTCTACTGCTTTATGGCGCGAAGCCCTCGAAAATGATCTGATCGGTCCATTGTCTCGCGCGCCCGGCCTGCTCGCGCGAGCGCACGGTCCAGGTCGTAACCGGAATATGGAGACCTTCGCGCGCGAGTAGCGGAACAGCGTGCGGCAGGTCGGCGACATTCCATGAAATGAAGTCGGGGCGCGTGCGGGAATAATGCAGAAAATGCGTCAGTTCGGCGCGCTTCGCCGCTGTCAGCGCAGGCCAATCGTCTTCATCGTAACGCGCCTCCGCGACCATGCCGAGCGGTATATGTGAGACGCCGAGCGCTTCGGCGTTTTCGCGTAAGAATGACATGGGCTCGGGATCGAAGCTTTCGACGGCGACCGGCCCATGATAATGCGCGAGCAGTGCGGCCGCCCGCCGCGCCGCGGTCAGATCGCCATCGAAGTCGCTCTTGATCTCGACGACGAGCGGCGTGTTGCCGCCGATCGCTGCGAGGAAGTCGGCGAGACGCGGGATCTTTTCGCTGGAGCCGCGCAAGGCGATCCGCGCCAAGGCGTCGGCCGTGAAATCGCAGACCCTGCCGGCGCTTTCGGTCAGTCGCTCAAGGCGCTCATCGTGGAAGACCACGAGCTCGCCGTCCTTCGTGCGCTGGACGTCGCACTCAATGGCGTAACCTGCGGCGACCGCCGAGCGCGCAGCGGCGATCGAATTTTCGATGATTCCCCGCGCCGCGTCGTGCAAGCCGCGATGCGCAACGGGTCGCGCGGCGATCCATGCGTGGTTGCGCGCGTTCACGCGAGGATCTCGAAAATCCCTTCGACTTCGACAGCGGCGTCGAGCGGAAGTTGCGCCACGCCGACAGCGAAACGCGCATGCCTGCCATTGTCGCCGAGGACGGCGGCGAAGAGATCGGAGGCGCCGTTGACGACCTGCGGGACCGAACCAAAATCCGGCGCACAATTGACGTAGCCGCCGATGCGCACCGCGCGTAGCCGGGCGAGATCGCCGACCGCGGCGTCGGCCTGCGCCAGAACATTGAGCGCCGCCTGGCGCGCCGCCGCCTGTCCGGCTTCGAGAGAGACGCCTGCGCCGAGCTTGCCTTTGTGGGCGGGGTCTATCCCGCCGGCGCCTATCGGCAACTGCCCGGATACGAACAGCAGGTTTCCCGCGCGCGAACAGGGAACATAATTGGCGACCGGCGCCGCCGCAGCCGGCAAGGTCAGCCCGAGGGCGGCGAGCCGCGCGAGCGGCGTGGTTTCCGATGCAGTCGTCATGCCTGGCGCGCCCCCCATCTACAAAATCATTTGCTCCATGCCGGCCACGACCCTAATTTCGTCGCGCGCGCGACGCAATGGCTGCGCGCGCAGGCCCCAGGCGCGCGTTCGCCGCATCGAGACGAGTTCCATGATCCTTTTTCGCGCGTTTGCCGCCGGCGCCTGCGCACTCACGCTTCTGCCGCTTCCTTTCGCGAAGGCGGAGACGCAGGTTCCGCTTGCGTCGCATCGCGCGGTTTACGATCTGACCCTGGCGAAAGGCTCGGGCGCCAAGGCGCCGGCGCAGGCGCGCGGGCGAATCGCCTTCGATTTCTCCGGCTCGGCCTGTGACGGATACGTGCAGAATTTCCGCCAGATCACCGAACTTCAGCCCGCTGAGGGGGCCGCGAAACTCTCCGACATGCGTTCGGCGACCTTCGAAGCGCCGGACGGCGCGGATTATCGCTTCAAGATCGAAACAAAGGTCGACAACTCGTCCACCGAGGCGATCGACGGCAAGGCGCAGAAAACAAAGAATTCGGGCATTTCGATAGACATCGCCAAGCCCAAACGCGCTCATTTGCAGATCGATGGTCCGACGCTGTTTCCTACGGAACATCTGCGCCGCGTGATAGCCGCCGCGCGCGCTGGCGAAACGCTGATCGAGGCCCGCGTCTATGACGGCACCGGCGAGGGCGACAAGGCTTTCGACACATTGACGCTCATCGGCAAGCCAATCGGGGCGCCCGCGCAGGAGAAGGCCGCGCAGGCGGACGCGCTCAAGGGCATGGCCCGCTGGCCGGTGGCGGTTTCCTATTTCGAGCCCGGAAAACGCGACGGCCAGCCCATTTACGTTCTGTCATTCGACCTCTACGAGAACGGGGTGTCGCGCGCCCTGAAGCTCGATTACGGGGACTTCGTCCTGAAGGGCGAGATGAGCGAGTTGACAATCTCGCCGACGCCGCCCTGCAAGAAATGACGCTCCCCGTGCGTCGTGCGCAGTAAAGCGCAGTATTAATGTCGACATGAGCCGTATTTATCTGGTCTCGTAGTTTTCCGTAAAGCCTTGTCTGCTAACCGTGACTTTCGAGACGGGCGCGCGTGGTTCGGCGCGCCCTTTGCGAAGGCGCATGCGATGACGACGATTGCATCATATCTTTCCATCGCCAATGATCTCGGCAGGTGGCGGTCGATCACCGCCAAGGCGCCGGACGTTGCGCTCGAGACGAAATATTTCAAGGAGAATATCGGCAAGGCGACGTCGATAGAGGCCTTTCTCAAGGATCGACGCCTGTTCAACTACGCCATGAAGGCCTTTGGTCTCGGCGACAGAACATTTGCGATCGGCCTGATGCGCAAGGTGATGGAGCAAGGCGTCGATGATCCCAAGGCGCTCGCGAGAACGCTCAACAACCCGAACATCCTCGCTTTCGCCAAGGCATTCGATTTCTCGGCCAAGGGCGCCGGCGTTCCTTCCGCCACACTCATCCAGGATGTCACCGCCCGTTTCGTCGAGCAGGCGATGCAGGCCGAGCAGGGCAAGCGGAATCCGGGCGTGGAGCTTGCTCTCTATTTCCGCGAAAAGGCGCCGGGCCTGACCAGCATTTATGGCGTTCTCGCCGACAAGAAGCTGGTGCAGGTCGTGCAGACCGCGCTCGACATTTCGCCGAGAACCTCCGCGCAGAATATCGATACGCAGGCGCGGCTGCTGAAAGCCAAGGTGAACGTTGAGGACTTCAAGGACCCCAAGAAGCTAACCGCCTTCATCGCGCGTTTTTCGGCGATGTACGACATGCAGAATCAGGGAACGGTATCGTCGGCGACGGCGTCGTCAAACGCCATTCTCTACGGCGCCTCGCTGCTCGGGGCGGATGGGCCGGTCGGCGTCGATTTCAGCCTCATCCTGCGACTGCAGAACGCCAACCGGCTGATGTAGCTTCAGCGTGAAAAATACGCGCGCAGGCGATGAAGCATCGAACGCGGGCGCCAGAACATCACGCCGTGAATCTCGAGCCTTTGCGCCGCGAAGGGCGCAGCAGGGGGGACCGCAAGCAATGTGCGGTCCTCGGCAACGTTCATGAGACGCGCTTCATTGTCCGGCATGGAGATTTCCACTTCGCCGTGAACTGAAATGACGCGCGACGTGTAATGAAGCAGCACCAGATTCCTTACGATCTCTTGCATCCGGGAGCAGGGATTCTTGCGATAGGTCCCGCTCTGCGCGCGAATGAGATAAACGCCGCTCGTTTCGGTCGATTGCAGCATCAATCCGACAAGTCGTCCGTCACCTGTCCAGAAGCTCGCGCCGCCGCGCGCGATGTCGAGAAAAGGCCCGGCGAATACGCGCGTCGTGAGAGGCCGCAAATGACAGGGTCCCTGCGTGCGCGCCTGCGTCGCGTCGACGTAATCGAAACGCGGCGATTCCACGGAGATCCGCCGCGGGGTCGAGGCGCCCGCGCCGATCGACGCCAGCACGGCTTCCGCGACGCGCGCGGAAGCCGCCGGCGTGAGATGGTTCTCGTCCTGGTAGTCCGCTTTCGTCAATTCGTCGTTGAAGATTTCGTTGAGCCAGAGACAGGGCGCGCCCGCGCGCCGCGCCGCCGCCATGTAAAGCGGCTGCACGCGCGCGAGCGCTTTACGCGATTGTCTCGGGCCGTCGGGCCGGGGTTCGAGGCAGAGAAACAGCAGTGGAAGACGCGCGTCCGCGCAGAGATTCACGATCGCGTCGAGCGTATCGACGATCAGCGGCTCCCTGAGAACGCCGGCGTCGACCAGAAGCACATCGTTGAGGCAATATTCGAAGACGACAAGGTCCGGAAGAGCGGCGCCCTCGCGCAGATGCTTCAGCAGCGCCATGAGGCCGTAAAGCGAACCCACCGCGCCGAGGAATCTGTTTTCCACGACATGCGCACCCGCCCGCATCTGCAGTTGCGTGGCCCAGCCGTCCCTCAGGCCCGCATTGGAGCCGCCGAGCAGGAGAATGTTCATGCCCTTCGGAGGCTGTTCGGCGGCCGATGGGCTCGCGCAATCCCCCTGGCTCGGGCACTGCGTTTTTTCTTGCTGAACTGTGTTCCGCATCCGCCGATTTCCTGCGCCTCCCGTGAAATTCGCCGGCGTCTTTCACGCCGCTGCGGCCCGCCCTGCGGCGGACGACACCGCGGCGACCGCGCGGGCGGCGACGGACTTAATGCATGGTTTTTGGTGACTGCAAAGCTGGGACATTCGAGCAATCGTTCGCATGGGGCGTCGAATTGACGCGCGAACGGCGCGAATGCAGCGGCGGGTGGAACTGTCCGTTCACTTTCCGGGAAGGTTAAAAATATGAGAAATGCAGAAATATTTTGTGACGGCGGAGACTAAACAATGTCCAACCACGTCTCCGCCGTCACCGGATATGGCGACCGCAGGCTGGAGTCGCCACAACGTCTTTATCGACGAATATCCTGAACCCTCGGCTGTAGAAGCTTAAACCCTGAATATATTTTTGTTTACGTATTTCTAGCGGAATATCTGAGCTGCCTGATGCATAACGACAAGAAAAAACGCCAATATTGCGACAACAAACCCGACTGCTTTGAACATAGAAGTCCCGCTATGTTGGATCATTTCATTGTCCCTCATGCTTGGGTTACGGTAAAGATGCAAGTCAAAGCTAATGATATTTGGATTGATGAAAAGCGCCAAAATTGAAAAAAGCGAGGGGACCAGTGACCGGCGCTAAAATCGGAGCCAATAACCAGAGCGTGGGCATGGTATGCAAGGATTGATTATAGAACACAGCCTCGTGTCACTCGAATACATGC
The DNA here is from genome assembly GCF_000188155.2 of Methylocystis sp. ATCC 49242. Taxonomy (NCBI): domain Bacteria; kingdom Pseudomonadati; phylum Pseudomonadota; class Alphaproteobacteria; order Hyphomicrobiales; family Methylocystaceae; genus Methylocystis; species Methylocystis sp. ATCC 49242. Next base: position 1,539,083 of record NZ_KE124774.1, on the reverse strand, counting down.
GCTCAGCTTTCGTCTCGTTGTGCCAGCGTTTTTCGATCGTGGCCGGACGGGAGCCGCAGCGGCCCGAGCGTCGCATCTCCGCGCCTTCCGAAGCCCGCTGATATTGGAATTTCAAATTCGTGATCTAAGCTCCGGGAAATTGGCGTTTCGCCACGGTTAGAAGCAGCGACAAAGAACCGCTTTGAAGCGCAACCGGGGTTCCATCAATAATGCCTTCAAGGAAAGAAGATGCGGCCGACTGAACACTACGTCATGACGATAGAGGGTTTGCAGGCGTTGATAGACGCGTTGCAACGCCGCGGGCGCCGCGTGATCGGTCCGACGCTTCGCGACAAAGTCATCGCATATGACGACATTGCCGCTGTCGATGATCTCCCCGCCGGCTTCACCGACGATCAGGACGCGGGCCGCTATCACCTGAGGCGCCGCGACGACGGCGCATTGTTCGGCTATGCGGTCGGTCCGCACTCTTGGAAGAGTTTTCTCCATCCGCCGAAGCTGCGTCTTTGGCGGGCCGAAAGATACGGCGATCAGGTCAAGGTCGAGCCGGCCGAGACTGCGGCGCAGGAACTGGCGTTCATCGGCGTTCGCGCCTGTGAACTTCACGCAATCGCCATTCAGGACCGGGTGATGCTGGGCGGCGAATATGTCGACCCGCATTATCGTGCGCGACGCGAGGGCGCTTTTCTTGTGGCGGTGAATTGCGGGAAGGCGGGAGGCTCCTGTTTCTGCGCCTCCATGGGAACGGGGCCGGAAGTCGACGGCGATTTCGATCTCGCCCTTACGGAACTCATCTCCGACGACGGACATTCATTTGTGATCGAAGCCGGTTCGCAGGCGGGGCGGGAGATTCTTGAGGAATTGCCTAATCGTCCCGCGAGTGCAGCGGAAGTCGACGGGGCGCGGGCCGTTGTTCAGCGGACCGCGGCGAACATGGGACGCGAAATGCCCGCCGTCGACCTGCATCAGCTCCTCTCGCGCAATCTCCAACATCCGCGTTGGAACGAGGTTGCGGAGCGCTGTCTCTCCTGCGCCAATTGCACAATGGCGTGTCCTACCTGTTTTTGCACGTCGGTCGATGAAGTCAGCGATCTGAAAGGCGTGGAATCCGCACGGGAGCGGCGATGGGATTCCTGTTTTACGATGGATTTTTCATATATCCATGGTGGAAGCGTCCGTTCTAGCGTTGCGGCGAGATATCGCCAATGGATGACGCACAAGCTTTCGACATGGTTCGACCAGTTTGGTTCCTCCGGATGTGTCGGATGTGGCCGTTGCATCACATGGTGTCCGGTGGGGATCGATATTACCGAAGAAGCGCACGCAATCCACGATAGTGAGCAAATTTGAGGAGCGAGGCCTTGGAGACACTCGAACGCATTCTTCACGAGCACCCGTTTTTCGCCGATCTCGACGAGGGCTTTTGCAAGCTCGCTTGCGGCTGCGCCAAGAATGTCCGCTTCGAGGCCGGCCAATATATCTTCCACGAAGGCGAACCCGCCGATCAACTCTATCTGGTCCGGCAAGGCCGCATCGCGCTCCAGATATCGGCGCCTGGCCGTAGCGCCGCGACATTTCTGACGCTCGGCGCCGGGGAGGTGTTCGGCGTAACATGGCTCGTTCCGCCCTACCAATGGACATATGACGCCAAGGCGCTCGAGCTCACCCGCGCCATCGCGATAGACGCTGCGTGTCTGCGCAACAAATGTGAGGCGGATCATGATCTCGGTTATGAATTGTCGAAGCGCCTCATGGCGGTGCTGATCGAGCGGCTGCATTCGACGCGTATGCAAATGCTGGACATCTACGGCTCCCATGTCTGACGTCGCGACACGCGCGGCGGACGCCGCAACGGCAATGATTCCGCGAGTGGCCCATGTCTTGCGCCGGCGTCGTGACGCGCCGCAGGCATGGACGCTGGAACTCGAAATGGAAGGCGGAGCGCCTGAAATCTTTTCGCCCGGCCAGTTCAATATGCTTACGGCGTTTGGCGTCGGTGAGGCTGCGATCAGCATCAGCGGCGATCCAGCGGATGGCGGCCTCATTCATACCATTCGCGCTGTCGGGCCGGTGTCCACGGCGTTGACGCAGCTCAAACCCGGCGATCCGATGGGCGTGCGCGGACCATTCGGCGTAGGCTGGCCGTTGATTGAGGCGCGCGGCAAGGACGTCATTCTCGTGGCTGGCGGACTGGGTCTGGCGCCGTTGCGCCCCGCGATTTATCACCTCCTTCGCGAACGGGGAAACTACGGCAAGGTCACGCTCCTTTATGGTTCGCGAACGCCAGAGGACATTCTGTACCGGCGTGAGGTCGAGAGCTGGCGTGGCCGTTTCGATATCGACGTCGAGGCGACGGTCGATCATGCCGCCTCCGAATGGTACGGGCATGTCGGCGCCGTCACCAAGCTCATCTCGCGAACGCAAATCAATCCGCAGGAAACCATCGCGATGGTGTGCGGTCCCGAGGTGATGATGCGCGTCGTCGCATCTTCGCTTCGTGAGGCGGGCGTTGGAGACGAAGCGATCTATCTGTCGATGGAGCGCAATATGAAATGCGCCATCGGACATTGCGGGCATTGTCAATTCGGGCCAGTGTTCATCTGTCGCGATGGACCAGTTTTCAGCTATGATCGACTGCGGCGCCTTATCGGGGTAAAGGAAATCTGAAATGAGCGCGAGAAGCGCAAGGCCAAGACTCGCGGTCTGGAAATTCGCCTCCTGCGACGGCTGCCAGCTCAGCCTTCTCGACTGTGAGGATGAGATCCTCGCCGTGGCCGATGCTGTGGAGATCGCCTATTTCCCCGAGGCCACGCGCGCGGCGATAAGCGGCCATTACGACATCTCGCTCGTCGAAGGATCGATCACGACGCCCCATGACGCCGAACGCATATACGAAGTGCGACGGCGTTCTTCGAAACTCATCACGATCGGGGCCTGCGCGACATCGGGCGGCATCCAGGCGTTGCGCAATTTCGCCGACGTCAAGGAATATGTGTCGATCGTTTATGCGCGGCCCGACTACATCGATACTCTCGCCGCCTCGACGCCGATTTCTGATCACGTCCCGGTAGATTTCGAATTGCGGGGCTGTCCGATCGACAAGACGCAGCTTGTGGAAGTGATTTCAGCCTTTCTCGCGGGAAGGCGTCCCGCGACGCCGGCGCACAGCGTTTGCATCGAGTGCAAACTGAAAGGCAATGTCTGCGTGATGGTGGCGCATCGGACACCCTGTCTCGGGCCGGTCACTCATGCCGGATGCGGCGCCTTGTGTCCGTCCTATGACCGTGGCTGCTACGGATGCTTTGGGCCCAAAGAAACGCCCAATGCGCCATCGTTGAGTCAATGGCTCGCAGGGCTTGGAATGGATGCGCCCTCGCTGGAGCGCGTTTATCGCACATTCAATGCAAACGCACAGCCGTTTCGCGAGGAGAGCGAGCGCCATGGCGCAAAAGACGATCAAGGTTGACTATCTCGCTCGCGTTGAGGGCGAAGGCGGTCTGAAAGTCGTCGTTCGCGACGGGAAAGTGCAGCGCGCCGAGCTCAAGATCTTCGAGCCGCCCCGGTTTTTCGAAGCATTTTTACGTGGCCGCGACTTTGCCGAAGTGCCCGACATTGTCGCGCGAATATGCGGCATCTGTCCCGTCGCCTATCAGATGAGCGGCGTGCATGCGCTCGAGAACCTCCTCGGCGTGACAGTGGACGGACCCCTTCGTGAGTTGCGAAGGCTCCTCTATTGCGGCGAGTGGATCGAGTCTCACACCTTGCACATCTATATGCTGCACGCGCCGGATTTCCTCGGTTATGAGGGTTCGATCGACATGGCGCGTGATCACGGCGATGTTGTGCGCCGCGGTCTCCAGTTGAAGAAGGCCGGCAATGATATCCTGAAATTGCTCGGCGGACGTGAGATCCATCCGATCAATGTGCGGGTCGGGGGGTTTCACCGCGCGCCGCGGAAGCGCGAGCTACTGCCGCTCGCCGAAAAGCTGAAATGGGCGCGTGATGCAGCGCTCGAGACGGTGCGCTGGACATCTACTTTCGACTTTCCCGACCGAGAGCGGGATTACACTTTCGTCTCCCTCAGGCATCCGCAGGAATATCCCTTCAACGAGGGACGCATTGTCTCGAACCGGGGGCTCGATATCCCAGCGACTGAATATGACGAGCATTTCGAGGAGCGGCATGAAGAACATTCGACAGCGCTGCACTCTCGCCTCCGTGACAATGGAGACGCCTATCTAGTTGGTCCGCTCGCGCGTTATAGCCTAAATTACGATCGGCTCTCTCCGCTTGCGAAACAAGCTGCGGTCGAAGCCGGCCTGGGCGTCATCTGCCGCAATCCCTTTCGCAGCATCGTCATCCGTGCGATCGAAGTGCTTTACGCCTGTGACGAGGCGTTGCGTATAATCGAAAATTACGACCAACCAGACCGCGCCTTCGTCGAATACGAACCGCGCGCCGGCGTCGGCTACGCGGCGACAGAAGCTCCGCGCGGGCTGCTCTATCACCGCTACCGCCTCGAAGCGGACGGCGAAATCGCCGATGCGCAGATCGTGCCGCCCACCTCGCAAAATCAGCCGAGCGTCGAAGAGGATCTGACAGACTTCGTGGGATCCTTCCTTGACCTTCCGAAGGAAGAACTGCGTCATCGTTGTGAACAGACCGTTCGCAATTACGATCCGTGCATTTCCTGCGCAACGCATTTCCTTCGCCTCGATATCGACAGGGCGTGACTCGATGCCGAGCGAGGCGAGCTCGATCATCGTCATCGGAATTGGCAATCCTGACCGTGGAGATGACGCAGCCGGACGGGAAGTGGCGAGACGCCTTTGCGAAACAATTCTCGAGGGCGTCCAAATCGTCGAGATCGACGGGGAGGCGACGACATTGCTCGCGCATCTCGAAGGCGCGCATGCCGCATTCATGATCGACGCCTGTGTCTCGGGCGCCACGCCGGGCGCCATTCTGCGCCTCGACGCTTCCGAAACGCAAATCCCCCGGGTGCGCTTCGGCCTATCGTCACATGGAATTGGCCTTGCCGAGGCGCTCGAACTTGCGCGCGCGCTCGGTCAAATGCCGCCCCAATGCATCGTTTACGCCATTGAGGCTGAAAATTTTGAAATCGGCGCGCCTCTCTCCAACGCCGTAGCGCGCAGTGTGGACCAGGTAGTTGCGGGATTGGGCGCAGAAATCGCCGCGCTCCGGCGAAAGCTCATCACCGGATAGGTTGATATCGGCTTTTCGGGACGTCGCTGCGCGAACTGTTGTAACTGCGCCACATTGCGCGGACCGCTCGAATGAAGCAATCTTGATTCATCCGCTTCAACGCTCGTCAGTATTTCATGCTGGCGTCGAGACATCGAGTAAATTGGAATTCCCTTGCATCGGGCAGGCGTCACCTCAGAGAAGAAAGCTATCGCCGCAGCCTCATTTCTCGTCGTCGGCTTGACGAGCGCCGCATTCGCCGAGGACGCCAAATCGTCCTTGCTCAAGCAAGGCTCCTTGACCGACACGCCGGACGGTCCCAAGGCGCAATTGCGCAAAATCGGCATCATGCCCGATGTCTGGATCACGCAGATATATCAGGGCGAGATCGCGGGCGACGCCTCGAAGACCTGGCGCTATGGCGGCAAGCTGGATGCCTTCTTGAAGGTAGACGCGCACAAACTGGGTCTCTGGCAGGGTCTACATTTGAATGCGCAATATGAGCACTATTTCGGGCGAACGATAAATAATACTGACCTTACTTTGCTTCCGGTCAGCGCCGCGCAGGCGTTCGTGCAGCGCGACGGCTATCACTCCGCGTTGTCGATTGCGGTGACGCAGGATTTCGGCGAGAGCTTCTCCATCGGCGCGGGCAAGGTCAATACGATGACGCTCGCTTCGCAAACGCCACTCATTGGCGGAGGCGGCGTCGAGACCTTCATGAACCGCGCCTTCGCGGCGCCGGCGACAGGAATTGGCGTGACGTCGCCGGGAACGCTTGCCGACCGAGTCGTTGTTTCGCCGACCTACACGCTGGGCGCGACGGCGACATTGAAGACGCAGGTAGGAAAATTCACGCTGGCGGTCGCTGATCCGCGCAACGCGCAAAATTCCAGAGTGATCGAAAACCCTTTCGAGCGGGGCGTCGTCGTTTCCGGCACGGCGACCATTCCGATCGACGTTTCCGGCTTGCGCGGATACCACACTGTGCGCGGCGCTTACAGTAATGCTCGCGGCTTCGATCTCGACGATATTCAGGGGCTGCGGAGACGTCTGGTGGGCGGCGCGTCCGTGACGAAGAAAGGGTACTGGTTCATATCCTACGCCTTGCAGCAGTATCTTTTCCAAAGCAGCGATGATCCTTCGATCGGCTGGGGACTGTTTTCACTGATTACGCTTACGGACGGCAACCCGAATCCGGTCAAATGGACCGTGCTCGGCGGCCTCGCGGGAAATAATCTGCTCCCGGGCCGCGAACTCGACCGTTGGGGGGTCGGCTATTTCCACTATGGGCTTTCCGAATCGTTGCTGAGTGGACTTGCCGCATCGGGCGTTTATCGACGCAGTGAGAGCGGCGTAGAGGCTTTTTATAATTATGCGGTCACGCCGTGGCTGCGGCTCACCGCCGATCTGCAAATTATAGATCCGTGGTATGCGACGACGTCGCGTGCTACTTTTGCAGCGCTGCGAATGCAGACGAAATTCTAAACCGCATTTGCGTGTCGGACGACGCTTGTCGACGTGATATGATACGGCGTTTGACGACCTTGGCCGACATCCAGCAGAGCTTCGCGGCCGCCATGGGCCGATGTCGCAGCGCTCGCGAAAGGAGAGAGAAGATGAAATTTCGACGCATCTGCCGCCTGAGCCTGCTATTGACCATCGGCGTTTTCGGCCTTTCACCATTTACGGCCGCGCGCGCGGAAAATGTTCGCGCCTATTGCGCGAAGAAAGGCGATGATGATCATCTGAAGGGGTTGCCCGCTGAACTCGTGCAACCAGCGCGGCAAATTTTTGGCCTGTCATCGGATGTTTCAGACCGCTTTATTCGAACGAGCACGAGATATCGTTGCATGGGCGGCAAGGCATGGCTCTGCAACTACGGAGCCAATCTTGTTTGCGACAAGGCGAACGCCAGTCGAACGTCCAGTGGCGCGTCTGCGTTTTGCAAAGATAATCCTGATGCGGAGAATGTGCCGATGTTCGCTACGGGTCACGATACGGTTTATTCCTGGAAATGCGTGGGACGCGAGGCGCGCGTCGATGAACAGGTCACGACGATCGACGCACGCGGCTTCATTGCCGAGAACTGGAAGCAACTTCAGTAATCGCTAATGTAAAGGGAGCCCTGAAATCATTGAGTTTCCAAAACGGTTCCGGTCGCGCTTTTCGCAGGCGCGGGCCCCTCGTCGTTGATCGCCGGTACAACGTCGATGCGATTTGCCGTGGACGCCTTGAAGCGTCGACTGGACGCGGGGCTATTCTCCCAGATGTTCGCCGTATTTGACGTAGGCGTCGGGCACGCATGCGGCTACGCGACGAAGAACGGACTGGGCGCGCGCTTGGGTCTTGTAGGCGCCGACAGCCACGACATCGAAGCCGGGAGTAAAGCCGCGGAATTTGTTAGAGGGTGTTATGCACCTTGGATCATGAAATCTGCTGCGCGCTTGAGCATGAGACATGCGAAGGCGACGACGTGGAGTCCTGCGAGGGTCTGAGCATAGCGCTCGTAGTCTTTGACGAGCCGCCTGCATCGCGTCGCCCAGGCGAATGAACGCTCGACCACCCATCGCTTGGGCAACAGCACGAAGCCCTACTTCGCTTCGGCAAGTTTGACGACGCACAGTTCGGCGCCTTGCGCCTTCGCCGCCTCGGACGCCTTTTCGCCGGTGTAGCCCTGATCGACATAAACGAGTTCGACGCTTTCGCCTGTCACATCCTGCACGGCTGCGATGAGCTTGCCGACCTCGGCGCGGTCATCGACATTCGCCGGCGTGACATGCAACGCCAGCAAATGGCCCAATGTGTCGACTGCCATGTGCAGCTTCGAGCCGCGCTTTCGCTTCGCGCCGTCATAGCCCGCTCGTGGGCCGCTCTCAGGGGTCGAGCGCAAGGTGCGGCTGTCGATGATCGCCGCCGTCGGCTCCGCCGCCCGCCCGGAAGCGACGCGCAACTGGGCGCGCAGATCCTGCGCAAGCGCCTCGAACACGCCCGCCGACAGCCAGCGCTGCGATTGCTGATACACGGCGAACCATGGCGGCAGATCGTTGGGCATGGCGCGCCAGGCGATGCCGTAGCGCAGCACGTAACGCAGGCCGTTGAACAGCTCGCGCAGCGAATGTTGACGCTGCGGCGCGCCTTCGTCCATGAGCGTCAGATAAGGCGCAACCAGCGACCATTCTTCGTCGCTGACGTCAGACGGATAAGGTTTGCGAATCGGAGACATCCGATTCTACTAAGACAATCAATCACCAAAGTACATAACACCCTCTAGAAAAGTCATTGAATGGATCGACCCCGCAGCCGGCCGCGCGACTGCGCAGGACTTGCCGCGACGGGCCTATTCGGATCAAACATGCCTGCCGGAGGTCATGATTTGCTCGCAAATGCATTTTTTATTCGACATGCGCCATTGTTTTCCAAGGCAGGTGAGGCGCGGCGTATCGCGGGGCAAAGCGCGGTCTGCGTCCTACCGGGGACGCCCGTCCGATCTGACGGGGCGCTCGGGCAGGGCGGATGGCGACTAAAGATCGTTTCTTCGGCGGCGACGAAGAAGGTTACGGACCCCCGAAAGGCGTGGAGCGGATTTCTATTGCGACGCCTATGAACAGCGGCGGCAAAGTGTACCACTGAACCGGCTTTGGGGGCTGCTTTGACGGCGGCGCAAAAGTGTACCGGTCCTGATAGGCCGAACTCGATGTCATCGACTGGCATGGAGAGGCCGAAAGGATGTTCACAGTGGAACTCTATGCCCGGGTGAGACGCGCGGTGATGGCGGAAGGGCTGAGCCGGCGGGAAGCGGCCAGGCGCTTCGGCGTGCACCGCAATACGATCACGAAGATGCTTCAATATTCGGTTCCGCCGGGGTATCGGCGTCGGGAGCGGCCGATCTCGAAGAAGCTGGGGCCGTATATGGCCTGGATCGACAAGGTCCTGGCGGATGATCGGCTTGTTCACGCCAAGCAGCGTCATACGGCACAGCGGATATTCGAACGGCTGCGGGACGAAGAAGGGTTTTCCGGCGGTTACACGATCGTCCGGGAATATGTCGCGCAGGCGCAGTTGCGGTCGCGCGAGATGTTTATTCCACTCAGCCATCGACCGGGGAATGCGCAGGCGGATTTTGGCGAGGCGGACGCCTATATCGCCGGCAGGAAGGTCCGCTTTCATTATTTTTGCATGGACCTGCCGCATTCGGACGGCTGCTTCGTCAAGGCCTATCCGGCGGAGACGGCGGAAGCCTTCTGCGACGGCCATGTCGCGGCCTTCGCCTTCTTTGGCGGCGTCCCCCAGTCCATTCTTTACGACAATACGCGTCTCGCGGTCGCCAGGATCGTGAAGGGTGGAGAGCGTCTGCGTTCGCAAATGTTTGCGGAACTCCAGAGCCATTACCTTTTTGCTGATCGCTTTGGCCGGCCCGGCAAGGGGAATGACAAGGGCAAGGTCGAGGGGCTTGTCGGCTATGTCCGGCGCAACTTCATGACGCCACTGCCCGTGGCGGAGAGTTTCGAGGCGCTGAACGCGAGGTTCCTGGACGCCTGCACGAAACGACGGCGGGCGATCCTGCGCGGCCAGTCGACGCCGATCGGCGAACGCATGCAGGCGGATATGGCGGCATTCCTGCCGGCGCCGCCGGCTCCCTATGACGCCTGTCACAAGGTCGCGACGCGCGTGTCGTCGATGGCGCTGGTGCGCTACCGCAACAACGATTACTCGGTCCCGACGCGCTTCGGCCATCGGGAGGTGCTGGCCAAGGGCTATGTCGATCGGGTCGAGATTGTCTGCGGCGGGGAGACCATCGCCGTGCATGCGCGCAGCTACGGCAAGGCCGAGTTCATCTACAACCCGCTGCATTATCTCGCCCTGCTCGAACACAAGAGCCGCGCGCTCGATCAGGCCGCGCCGCTCGACGACTGGCGTCTGGCCGACTGCGTGCATCGTCTGCGGCGGCTGATGGAGGCGCGCATGGGGAATAGCGGGCGCCGCGAGTTCATCCAGGTGCTGCGGCTGATGGAGGACTTTCATCAGCATCAGGTCGAACAGGCGGTCGCGGAGGCGCTGCGTCTTGGCGCGATCAGCTTTGACGCAGTGAAGATGCTGCTGCTGGCCAGGCTGGAGAACCGGCCCGCGCGGCTCGATCTGACATTCTACCCCTACCTGCCGGCGGCTACGGTCGGCGCGACGGATCCGCGCGCCTATCTCGGGCTCGTCGCCGGCGCGAGCGTCATCGCGGGCGTCATGGAGACGACCGCGGGAGGTCCGGCATGACCACCTCGCATGAGCCAGGTTCGCAGACGATCGTCGCGCCGCAGGTGCTGCTGGGTAATCATCTCAAGGCGCTGAAGCTTCCCACCTTCGCGCGCGAATATGAGAAGGTGGCGCTGGAGTCGGCGCAGGACCGCGCCGATTACCCGCGCTATCTGCTACGCCTGTGCGAACTGGAGCGCATTGATCGCGAGCGGCGCAATGTCGAGCGCCGCATCCGGCTGGCGCGCTTTACGCAGGTCAAAAGCCTCGACACATTTGACTTTACCGCCCAGCCTTCACTCAACAAGCCGCTCGTGCTGGAGCTGGCGCGGTGCGAATGGATCGAGAAGCGACAGAACTGCATCGCCCTTGGGCCAAGCGGAACGGGGAAGACCCACGTCGCGCTCGCCCTGGGGCTCGCCGCCTGCCAGAAGGGGTTCAGCGTCGCGTTCACGACCGCCGCGGCTCTTGTGCACGAACTGATGGAGGCGCGCGACGAGCGCCGCCTGCGCGCGCTGCAAAAGCATCTCAACACCGTCAAACTGCTGATCGTCGACGAACTGGGCTATGCGCCGTTCACGGCGGTCGGCTCAGAGCTGCTCTTCGAGGTCTTCAGCCAGCGCTATGAACGCGGTGCGACGCTGGTGACCAGCAATCTGCCCTTTGATGAATGGACGTCGGTGTTTGGCTCCGAGCGTCTCACCGGCGCATTGCTCGACCGGCTCACCCATCATGTCCACATTCTGGAAATGAACGGCGGGAGCTATCGCCTCTCGACCGCAAAGAAAGCGCAACGGCGAAACCGCGATCTCCCCGACGCGCCCGCAATCGACAAAGGAGGCGCCGACACGACGAACTGATCGCCGTCGCGCGCGTTGAACCGCGCTGCGCTACGCTCCGCGCGCCTCAACGCCCGCGTCAACTAAACTACAAGGGCCGTGCGGCCCTTTTCTCGAAACCAGACCGGTACACTTTTACCCCGCCTTCATGCACATTTTGTCCCCGCCATTGACACCTCAATTCAATCGCGCGGCCCTCGGCGAGTATCTCAAAGAGCACGGTATCAAATATGTTTTCTTGGGCAAGGAGTTGGGCGCGCGTTCGGATGATCCCAGTTGCTATGTGAAGGGGCGCGTACAGTATTCACGCCTTGCCCAGAGAGCGGAGTTCCACGAAGGAATCGAGCGTTTAAAGAGAGGCGCGAGCACCCACAGAATTGCGCTGATGTGTGCTGAGCGTGAGCCACTCGAGTGTCATAGAACCTTGCTGGTCTCGCGCGCCCTGGAAAGTGAAGCATTCGACATAAAGCATATTCACGCGAACGGGAAGCTGGAGCCACATGCTGAAGCCATGGAGCGGCTGTTGGATCTGGTTGGGCTGCCGCGCGAAGATTTGTTCCGGGACAAAGAGGATTTATTACGAGAAGCTTTAGCGGTCCAGGAGAGTCGGGTCGCATATACGAATGACGACAATGCTGAGTCGGAGGAGTAGCATGAAGATATTTACGATCGGCTTCACGAAGAAAAGTGCCAAAAAATTTTTCGAATTGTTGCGATCTTCTGGAGCAAAGCGAATTGTCGACGTACGGCTAAACAATGTCTCGCAGCTAGCGGGCTTCGCCAAGCGTGACGACCTTGAATATTTCCTGAAGGAAATTTGTGGAATCGGTTATGTGCATTTCCCGGACTTGGCACCGACCCAGAAGATGCTAGATGATTACCGAAAGGAGCATAAAAACTGGAGCAAATATGAGTGCGAGTTCCTTGAACTCATGGACAAGCGTCAGATAGAGAAGTCCATTCCCAAAGAGGCGATAAATGATGGTTGTCTCCTCTGCAGTGAGGATAAACCTCACCACTGCCATCGCCGCCTAGTCGCTCAATATCTGAGCCAGCGTTGGGGCGACGTCCAGGTCCAGCACCTCACATAACCGCGTAATGATTCGCGGGCCCCGCCGCCCATGGGGTGATTTTCTATTTCTCGGAATTGCGAAGCACTTCTATGCGACTCTTGGAAATTCGATAAGACATTGAATTATTTGCATAACCAGCGTGATTTGCCTACCGTTCGTGAATTCCGAAACGCACGCGAGCGGTCTTGATGCCTGCACCCTCCTCCGGCCCCAATGCGGTTGCGCCAAGTTGCTTGTCGCATCATGAACGCCTGTCCGAACTCGGCCAGATCCTCGCCGCCGGCCTGAGGCGCATGTGGTCTCAGAAGTCGAGTTCTTTATCTCCCGAAACCGGAGACAGTTTAGTGGACATTCTCGCCCCGGAACACCGGTGTGACGGTCGCAAACGGCGCAACCGAGTTGGAGGGCGATGATGAGAGGTGCGACTAAAGAGATCGATAGACTGCCGGCGCCGGGCGACGACCCGGCGCTGGACAGGTCGGTTCTGTCTCAGCTGACGGCGCTGAAGAAGATGTCGGTGAAGGAGTTGCGGGAGAAGTGGGAGGCGCTGTTCGACGCGCCGCCAATCAGTTACAGCCGCAGCAACCTGGAGATGCGGATTGGCTATCGCATCCAGGAACTGACCTATGGCGGCCTCGGCCGTGAGACACGGCGGATGCTGGATGCGCTGGCCGATGAGGTCGAGGGGAAGGCTCCAGCGCGCTCAAATATCAGCGACCCGCGTAGCCCTGTCGCCGGAACGCGCTTCGTGCGCGAGTGGGAGGGTATCGCGCACACCGTCACCGTTCTGACGGACGGCTTCGAGTGGCAGGGGCGCAAATACAAATCCCTCTCCGCCATCGCCCGAGCCATCACCGACGTGCAATGGAACGGCTGGCGCTTCTTCGGCATTCGCGAGTCGCGGGGGCGCAAATGAAAGGCAAGTCCGCTTCCGTCATCGCCATGCCCAAGCGCCAGCGCTGCGCGATCTACACGAGGAAAAGCTCGGAGGAAGGGTTGGACATGCAATTCAACTCCCTCGACGCCCAGCGCGAGGCCTGCGAGGCCTATGTCGCCAGCCAGAAGGCCGAGGGTTGGGTCGCCCGCGACCGCTACGACGACGGCGGTTACTCCGGGGGTAATCTCGACCGGCCCGCACTCCGGCAGCTGATCGCCGACATTGAGGCCGGCCTAATCGACGTGATCGTCGTCTACAAGATCGATCGCCTGTCGCGCTCCTTGATAGACTTCGCTAAGCTGGTCGAGATTTTCGACCGGCACAACGTCACGTTTGTGAGCGTGACCCAGTCGTTCAACACCACGACCTCCATGGGCAGGCTGACGCTGAACATTCTGCTCTCCTTCGCCCAGTTCGAGCGGGAGGTCATCGGCGAACGCATCCGTGACAAGTTCGCCGCCTCTCGCAAACGCGGGATGTGGATGGGCGGATTCGTGCCGATGGGCTACGATGCAAAAGACCGCAAACTCGTGATCAATGAGACGGAGGCTGCGACAGTCCGCATGATCTTCGAGCGTTTCGTCGAACTGGGCTCGGCGACAATTCTTGCGAAGGAGTTCTCCGAGAAGGGGCTGCGAAACAAGCGTGGCGCATTAATCGACAAGGGCTTCCTGTATCGAGTTCTCAACAACCGGGTCTATCTCGGCGAGGCCTGCCACAAGGGAGCGTCCTACCCGGGGGAGCACGAGGCGATCATCGGAGCGGATCTCTGGGACAAGGCTCACGCCATTCTGGGCGAGAGCCCGCGCGCCCGCGCCGCCAATACCCGCACGTCGACCCCGGCGCTGCTGAAGGGGCTGATCTTCATGGAGAGCGGAGTCGCCATGACGCCCACGGCGGCCCGGAAGGGCGCAAAACTCTACCGCTACAACACCTCCATGGACCTCATAAAGAACCGCGCCACGAGCGCGCCCACGGGCCCACAGCGGCTCCCTGCAGGCATGGTCGAGGGTGTGGTGATCGGGGAGATGCGACGCATGCTGCGCACGCCGGAGGTGGCGGCGCGCGCGATCGAGGCGTTGCGCAACGCCGGGCAGGAGCCCGACGAGAAGGCGGTGGTCTCGGCTCTCGCGGGCTTCGACGAGCTCTGGGGATCGCTATTTCCCGCCGAGCAGGCCCGTATCGTCCAGCTGGTTGTCGAGCGCGTCACGGTGGGCAGCGGCGGCGTCGCCGTTGATCTTTGCAATCACGACGTCGGCGCCATCGTTCGCGAAATGCTCTCGCCGGAAGGAAAGGAAGCCATTGCATGACCGGTCAACCCGCCACGATCCGGGTGTTCATTCCGCTGACGTTCAAGAAGCGGAATGGCCGGCCGAAGATCCTGCCGCCAGAGAACGTCGAGGCGCTGACCGCCAGACGGCAGGATCCGCATGTGCTGCGAGCGATCGGTCGGGCGTGGGGTTGGCGGAGGAAATTGGATAGGGGAGAAGTGGCGACTTTGACGGAGATCGCGAAGACGGAGAATCTCGGCCTCTCTTTCGTCAGCCGCTATTTCCGCCTTGCTTATCTCGCGCCCGACGTGCTGCAGGCGTTGGTGATTGAGCAGCGACCGTGTCGGGTTTCGCTTGAGGCGCTAACCGAGACTGCCACTCTGCCGTGGATCGAGCAGAATATCGCCGTTTCGGGTGACCGCTAGACTAAGCTGGCGGGGCTCAGGTGCCATGGAAACTGGAACCTAATCCCGCGAGGGATCAATTGCTTTAATCTCGCATCGAGTCTTGATCGCGGTAAGTGTGGACCGCGGCGATCAGCGTAATTGCCTTAGAATGAACGGAGTTATAGCGTGGTCACAGGTCGCCCATGGGTAACGTGATGTTCACAACTAAATTATCTTGGAGTTTAACCCAATGCTGGTAGTTCTCCGGGATACAGCGAAAAGCATTGAGCCGATCGAGAAATGGCAGAACGGCGCAATAAAGAGGCTGTACCTTGGAACAGTAGAAGTAGAGTTGCATGGGCGTCGACTGATAGTCGAAATGAAAAACTATAGTGGACTTTATAAATTACGCGGTTTCGCGCGCAAATTTGAGCTTGATCCAACATACTGGCCGGCGTGGGTATCGTCTCGCGAGGATGGCTCAGTGTCGTATGCTTGGGATGGCGATTGTCCGATTGAGGATGAACGGCTGTCTCTCCTCTACACGCCTGAGCTGGAATTGCCACTCGTTTACGCCCCTGAGGCGTGGCCAGAGGACTTGTGGGATCGAATGTGAAGCCTACCGATGCAGGCAGCGTTAGAGGGCCAAATCAAAAAGATCGTCGGGGACGTTGCCTTCTCGCGCAAGGATTTCAGCCTCATCGAATTCGCCGACGCTTGGATCTCCGGTTCTTTGGAATGCGATCGCGCCCGCCTTGCCGGCGGTGACCAGCGCCTTGGCATATGACTTGGCCGACTGCGCGCTTTGACGCTCGACCGGGCGTTCTGGAATGAGGTCGCCGTCCTCGTCTCGAATGAATGACAGCACGACGAAGTAGGTGATGCTCGCCATGGCGCTCGCCTCGAAAGGTCGCCTCTGATTGATAGAACATAGCAGGAACATTGGTGAGCGTCGAGTCGCGCCCTCCACGCCGGGTTGCTAAGTCATCCGGGCGGCGAAAAGGGTTGCAAAACAGAAACATCTAAAATGCATGCAACTCATTGAAGTTGTTTATCTCCACCGAAATGGGGGGCGTGGTGACCTCCTGAGACAAAAGCCGTTCAGAGACCGAAAATTCGGTCTTCGGTCGTCTCTGACGTGGAGATATCGGCCGCAAACCCTTCGGAAATAACGAGGTTTTTCGGCTCTGAGGGGAAGGCGTTTTGGGTTTGCGACTGCAAACTGGCGGAAGAGGTGTCCGCCATTTTCTGTGCATAAATCTTTGTATTCAAAGAATTTATGAATGTTGCAGCGGAGCCAATCCGCCATCCAATCCGCCATTTTGTCGCGATTGTCGGCGAACGATGGCGAACAAGCCGCCCCTCTCATTCTTCGCCCTGGGCGGATAGCAGATGGCATGATGCGCCGCGCAGTAGGGCGAGCCCGTGGCGGAAGCCTCGCCACAGAAGAGCGCCGGCGGATCGTCAATGCTCCCCAGGGCGAACTTGCACTGGCCGTGCTTCAGATCGAGGAAGGGAACGCCGATCATATCGAGGCCCTCGATAGAAAAAACCCCGCGCCAGTTCATCCGTGGTCGCGGGGCTCTCGTGTTCCGGCGAATGGACGACGCCGGCGTTTGCTCAACCTAAACAGGCAAGCCGCAATCCGCAAGGCAACTCACGCCGCGCCCGGAAGCGCCGACGACCTTCGCAGCCTGTTCGCGGGACTCACGTTGGCGACATTCCGGCAAGTCTGCCGGAATGTTCTGCGACTTCAGGTCATTCCGCTGTCCCTGCCTTTTCTTCGCGTCTTTGGCGAAGAGTTTTTCGAGATCGAGGGCGATGAGGGCAAGCTGGCCGGCGCTCAGGTGGCGACGACCTTCGCAGCCTGTTCGCGTGGACTTGCCGTCCTTAGCTTGTCGCAGGTCTGCGACAAGCTTTTCTTGCCCTCGCCCGAATTGCTTTCCGGCTTCGACCTGCCTTTTCTTCGCGTCTTCGGCGAAGAGTTTTTCGAGATCGAGGGCGATGAGGGCAAGCTGGCCGGCGCTCAGGTGGCGACGACCTTCGCAGCCTGTTCGCGTGGACGGTCCGCCTCTGAACTTCTGGGCAGATCTGCCCGAATGTTATGCGGCTTCAGGTCATTCCGCTGTCCCTGCCTTTTCTTCGCGTCTTCGGCGAGGGCCCGCCGTTGCTTTGCCGCCGCCCATGCTGTCGAGAGGCATTGCGACCAGCTCCACCCGAGCCCGAGGCGCTTGCCGTCCCTGTAGCGCTTGTGAGCGTCGCGGAGGATCGCGGCCCGGTCATATCCGCCAGCGGGCGTCGCCATGTCTCACGTCCTCGGGGTGAGCCGCTCCCCGAGCGCCACGAGCGCCCGGCCTGCGGATATGGTGCGCGTCCCGACTTTAAGTGCCCATCCGGCGAGCCGGATTCGCCACAATAACGCGGCCAGCTCGAGCACGGTCTTATCGTGAATGGTCATCGTCTATTGTCCTCTGGTTGAGCCTCCGGCCCATAGGTGGCCAAAGCCGTCTATCTCTTTTTTTGGCCACCTATGGCCATCTTTGGTGGTCTCGCTCATAGGTGGCCATAGGTGGCCAGGTTTTTCGCGTGGCCATCTTTGGCCACCTATGGTTGAAGGCTCCACGTCCATTGCCCTTCCGGTCCGAATCCAGAGCGGGCCACCTTCACGCCAAGCGCCTTCTGCGCCCGCCTCACTGTCCGCCACGCCAGCCCATTCGCCTCGGCGGCTTCCTTCACGTCCTTCGCCGCCATCGGCCCGTCGGCAAGCAACGCCTTCAGGAACGTCTCGGCGTCGCTTTCGGCGCGCCCCTTGTCGCCGTCGGGCTCGCCAAGCAGCTCGCGCGGGCTTCCCTTCACCGCCTCGCCCCATTCGACATAGGACGTTTCGACGCCCGGATGC
The DNA here is from genome assembly GCF_000188155.2 of Methylocystis sp. ATCC 49242. NCBI lineage: Bacteria > Pseudomonadati > Pseudomonadota > Alphaproteobacteria > Hyphomicrobiales > Methylocystaceae > Methylocystis > Methylocystis sp. ATCC 49242. The sequence goes on along the minus strand of NZ_KE124774.1, from coordinate 1,521,226 downwards.
CCGACAATGCCCGTCTGGCATATTTCATAGGTGAAGCCATTGCCGTCGGGACCGATGTTCGATTTCACGCGACAGACGATGCGCGGCGCTGGCCCGTCGTCCTCTGCCTTCTTCGCCGCCATCAGGACAATTCGCGCCACGGCGCCGAAGGCCAGCGAGCCGGAGAGGCGCTCCAGGGGCTCCCGTCCCGCCGAGCCTTTCGCGACATGCGTCACCCCGATCAGGGCCGCGTCCGTCGCCGCCGCGAGGTCCACGAGAGGCTGAAGGCCGCGCCGGGTTTCCGTATTCTTGTGGCTGTCGCCGGTCACGGCGTTCACGATAGGGTCCACGATTATCAACGCCGCGCCTCCCGCCCGTTCGATCGCCGCCTGCAAGGGGCCAATGTCGCGGGAAGGGTCGAAGGCGCGGGCGATATCGCCGCTGTAGACGCCGCCGACGAAGAAGATGCGCCGCATATCCGCGCCCGAGGCGATCAGGCGGGGAACAAGAGTGTCGGCGGGGTCATCCTCGCCGGACCAGATGACGACGTTGCCAATGGGCGCGTGTGAGCCGTCGGGCCATGCGCCGCCCTTCGAAACAGTCGCCCCCATCCGCAGGCAGATGGTCGTCTTTCCGGCGCCGGGCGAGCCGCCGATGATGTGCAGCTTGCCCTTCGCCATCCAGCCGAGCCAGAGCCAACGAATGGGCTCTGGCTCGATTGCGTCGGCGCGGACCAGTTCGACTTGTGGCGCGGCCGGAAGCCCGACGACGATGCGCGACCGGTCGCCGCGTTGCTCGTGATATTCGGCGGCGGCGGCCGCGAGAATTGCGGGGTCAACGGTCAAGCGACTTCCTCCGCGTCGTCGTCTTCCAGGTCTGGGTCGCCGTCCAACTGGTCGAGAAGGTCAATCAGCATATCGACCACGGCTTCGAGGCGGTGGCGGAGGTTGCCGTCCAGTTCGACAAATAGGCGCTGGCTCATGGCGCCGCCTCGATCAGATCGGCGCAGGCGCGAATGGCGTCGCCCTTCTTCCACTCATTGCCGAGGTAGTCCTGCTCGATCGTCGCAATGAAGCGCAGGAGCGCCAGCGCCCCCGCGACCGTCTGCGGGCGCATGTCGAGAATCCTCCGCTCGTGATCGGCGACGGCCGAACAGGCCACGTCTTGCGCATGGTCCGCCGCGGCAAATTCGGCGCTGTCTTCGTCGTCGATTGCGTCCGCCGCATTGATTGCTTCAATGTGAAGCGCTTCGAGGCGCTCCCACTCGGCGATGGCCGCAAAGATCGGGTCAGCCATGGCGGCGGCCTCCCCGGATCGCGGAAACGGCCTTGCTCGCCTCATGGGCGACAAAGGCCAGCCACAAGGCGGCGAAGGGGGCGAGGGCGAAGAAGAAAGCGGGGTCCATTGGGCAAGCCTCCGGCGTTCGCGGAAATGGTGGTTTCCGCGTTGCTTTACCTTGTTCAGAAATCAGAACGCGGATACGATAAGCAATGAATCGGAACGTAGTCAAGAAAAATCGGAACGGTGTCTAGAAATGCTCGCGGTTCAATGCAAGATGGCCAGGGTCGCCCTCGGGATCGGCGTGCGAGACTTGGCAAAGATTTCCGGCGTTTCCACAGACACGATCTCCCGCCTCGAAGCCGGGGAAGACCTGAAGCCCCGCACTGTCGCCGCCATCCGCGCCGCCCTCGAGGCGGCGGGGGTCGAGTTCATTGCCGAAAATGGCGGCGGGCCGGGCGTGCGGCTGAAGAAGGCTTAAATGTTGCGACAAGCGCCCTAAATATAGCGTTTGAGGCAACACTTACGGGCGGGTTATCGCTATGAGCAAGGGTCACGGGCGCGTAATGAATTGTATTCTAGGGCAAATCGAGATCGCGCAGAAAACGCATGGCTGCGTCTTTTTTCCCGCGGCTCAACTAGCAGCGGAATGCTACGGATTTCAGCTATTCGAGCGTCCTCCGACACGGGCGGAAACAAACTCCGTCTTGCGGGCGATGCACGCGATATGCCGCAAATCAAATCAATACGCGCTCGCCGGCGGAAAGGGGCGAACGCCCCTGCACCTCTACGATGCTTCCTGCCCGGTTAGTTCCGCGCTGAAGAGATTACGTCTGGACGAAAAGCCAGAACGGATTAACCCATCGCGCGCGATGCAACTGAACTCGAAAGGTAAATCTGTCCCTGCGCGTCGTCAGGCGTGCATCAATGATGCAAAGCGCGCTGTCGCCGCCGTTGATCCAGAGTATAAAATTCAATTCGAAAAAGAGCAGCGCGAGGCTTTGGTTGCGCAACTCTCATCCGCCGGAATCCCTAAAGCAAAAATCAGCGCAGTTCTCGCGCTCTTTGCCAGTCCTGCCCATGACGAGCAAGGTGACCCCCTGGCGTGTCAGGTCGAATGAACGGCGACTTTCGCCCTTGACGTCGAGATAATCTGTCTCTCGGAACCAATTCGACGAACGCAAATCTGCGTTCGTTAAAATCGTATCAACATCGCGCAAAACGTCGCTATGCCGCTTCCCGAACTTCTCCGCCACGTCGCGGGAGTTGACGACAGGGATGCCACCCGTCTCGCGAATAGCCAAGTCGCCGCAGCGGAGAACCGCTCCGACATGGGACGCAATCAGGCCGAGGGTGGCTTTTTCCGCTCACGTTCACTTCCGTTCACTTCCGTATGCTACCATTTCGTGGTAGCAGACCCATATGAACGCCAAGCACCGGCGCACCATTGAGGCGATATTCGCCCGCCCCGTCCCGTCGGACATTCGATGGACGGAAATCGAAAGCCTCTTGGTCGCGCTCGGCGCAGAGCGTTCGGAAGGACGCGGCTCCCGCGTTCGGTTCCTGCTAAACGGCGTTGAGGCGGTTTTTCATCGCCCGCACCCGAAGCCGGAAACCAATAAGGGCGCCGTCGCTTCAGTCCGAGAGTTTCTGAAGATGGCGGGTGTATGGCCATGACGACGATGACGCATGACGGATATCTGGCGACAGTCGAAATCGACGAAGACGCCGGCATAATGCACGGCCGCGTCATCAACGCCCGTGCAATGCTCACATTCGAGGGCGAGACGCTTGCCGAACTGCGCCAGGCATTCGCAGACACGATCGAAGATTACCGCGATTGGTGCAAAGAGCGCGGCGTTGAACCCGAAAGGCCTTATTCCGGCACGCTTTCCATTCGCATCACCCCCGAGCTTCACAAGCGGGTTGCGGAGCTGGCGGCAAAGGCCGGCGAGAGCATAAACCAGTTCATCGCCGAGCGCCTCGAAGAGGTCGCGTAGCAGGCCCGTCACCCGTTCGCGATCTTGCGGTTGAAGTTCAGGCGCGCGGCCGCGATCGCGCGCCCGACGCCCGCCTCAGCCTCAGCCCGCTCGCCCTCGGTCATCTCCGTCACGTCAAGCGACGCCAGGATCGAGGCCGACACGTCTTCAAGATACGCATCTAGCCGCGCGCGCACGTCGGCTTTGGTCGTCATGCCGGGGGGAACCTGACTGTTCATTTCTTGCTCCCTCCGGGGCTGGCCAGCTCTTCGGCGCGCCTGTCAAAATCGCCGCGTGCCTCGTCGAGAGCCTCTTCAAGCCGCGCCTCGATCGTCTCGCGCAAGGCCAGGTCGCGTGTGCACGCCGCCGGCACGCCGGCAAGGCGCGACCGCAACTCTCCAAGGATGTCGGAAAAGACAGGCTCGATTTCCGTCATAGGGATGAGCTCGCCTTGTTTGATGGCGACGCGGAGGCGGATTTCTTCGGCGCGGGCTCGTTGAACTTCGGCGGCCGCTTCCGATTTCGTCGTCTTCTTCGACTCGTCTTTGAGAGACGCGATATAGGCGCGGATAACTTCGGCGAGAGGGACGACGCCGGGAGCCGCCTTCGCAACGCGGCCATCTGCGCAGAGCTGGCGCACCCAGCGGGGGGTCACGCCAAGCAAATCGGCGGCGCTCTGGACGCTCACGAGCGTGCGGTCGTCGATCGTCGAAACGGCCCGTTCCGCCGGTCCCGTCGCCCCTCTTTTTCGTGTCGTCATGGGTCATTTTTCCTTGATTTATAGGGCTTTTCGATAGACTAGACCGGAACGGAACCGGAAAAATCGAAAAATCTAATATAATCAAAGGTCGGGGTCGCCGCCCGCGTCCGCCTCGCTGCACTGCAAAAGGAACCTTAGTCAATTTTTTCAATTACTTAGCCGATGCTGCGTTGCGGAATGGCTCAGCATAGGCTTGCAATGGCAAAGGCAATGCTTGTGCGGCGTCTATAGGATTTCTCTATGGAGCGGCGACCGGATGAGCGCGCCCGGTCGCCGCCTTCGCCACGCGAGTAGGGAAAAGAACTCGCGCGGCGAATCTCGATTAGCGCCTTCCTCGCGCTTCCGCGTTGATCTTGGCGACGACCTCGTCCCACCCGTGGTTGTTAGCCGCGGCGGGCTTTGACGTCTCGCCCTGCGTCTGCGCCGTCATGGCGTTCTGCGCGGCGACGGCCTTCGCCCATAACGCGCGCGCCGACGCATCGGGAGCTTTGACGGCGGCTTGCTTCGGCGCCGGATATGTCTCTCCTAACCAGTGCCAGAAGTCACCGGACGGAACGACGGGCTCGCGCCCAGCGGCGAGCGCCGCTTCGTATTCGCCCCGCTTCGACATGGGCGAGATTGCCGGGTCATAATCCGGCGGCTCTTTGGCAAACGCTTCGGGATTTAGGTTCATTAGGTATCTCCTAGTGTGTCTTGATCAGTTGCTTGATGTTGATCATTCCAGCGGCGACCACGGACGGTCCTTCAGTCGGAACAACCCTGATCTGATAGAAATATCGGCCGGGGATCGTCTTCGTGTCTTCTTCTTCAAAATAGACATAAAGCACCCACCACGACACGTCGCCGATGTTCTCTTGCAGGACGGACGCGCCGGAAGCTGGAGACGATTTCGACAGGACAGGAACGCCCGCAAGCGTCCCCGCCATCCTGAAATGCCCGACCGGGCTTGTGAGAGCCGCAGGGGCGAGCGCTGTGGCGTCGGCAAGGGGAAAGCGAAGGGTGACGCGGTCGCCAGCATAGAACGATACGTTTTGGCTTTCCTTCGCGCTCATCGCCTCGCCCTTAGTTTCGCGGCGCCGGGGCGGCGTCGCTCAATCCAAGAACCGCGCGAGGATCGGCGTCGGCGCGGCGGGCGATGACGAGGCCGGACTCGGCGGCCATGCAGACAATCGCTTCTTCCTGCCTCTCGGTTTCGAGAATTTGCGCGCGGATTTGCAGGCTTTTCTTCTGACGGGTTTCGTCGGAAAGCGCACTCGCGTCGTCCGAATTTTCGTCAATCTCGCGTTCAATCGCGGCGATGAGCGCGTCACGATGGAGCCAAGCGAAAGTCGCCTCGATGTCAACGGCTCGGTTGAACGGGAGCGCGTGCATCTCACCCGCGATCGCGACGGCCCCGCCGCCTTCGATTTTGGATGCAAACTCGAAATCGCGCCCGGCCTCAATTGAGACCAAAACATTCGGCCGGCCCCGCTCGGCGAGCGCTTCGATTTTTTCGCGCGCGAGCTTTTTTGCGTGGCTGGAGTGATACGGCGCGTCTTCGATCGCCTGGGCGTCCTCGCGCAATTTTTCCAATTGCTTGCGCACGCGCGCGACCGCCTGCTGATGAGTCTCGCCCTTGCCGAGCGTCGCGGCAACAGGCGGAGCTGCCTCGACCGGGTCGCTCAGGCGCTTGATATAACTTTCGAGGGTCTCGCGCACGGCGGCGAGGTGACGCCATTTCGCCGCGCGCTCGTCATACGCGGCCTGCAAGCGATCGATTTCCGCTGTCAGTTTCGCGATTTTTTCGCGTTCGCGGACGATCGCGGGGTCGTCTTCGCGATGTGCGCGACCATCATGGCGCCCGTTAATGTAAGAGCCGATCCACACTTCAGAGCGCTGGCGCTTTTCGCGCAATTCGGTCAGCTCGTCTTGCAAAGGTCGCAACACCGCGTGCGCGTCGGACGCCTCACGCCGGATTGATCGGAGCTTGTCTGCGGCGGGAGGAGGAAGGCGGTCGATCGGATCGGCGACGAATGTCGGATTGGAGCCCTTGCCGGGCTCGCGGACTTCGGCGGACTCGGTGCGGAAGGGGTTGAGAAAGTTCATGTGGGCCTCGTTAGTTCACATCAACTTGCGCCGACTCCATCGCCAAGAAAACCCCGTCGCGCTCGCCAAATTCGCCAAATTCGCCAACGCCGGATTTTTTCTAAGAAACGCACGCAAGCCTCGTTCCGAAAACTGCCAACTACCGGTCGGTAGTTTCCATCCGAAACCGTGCTGACGTGCGTCGCGGTAGAGTGATGAGAACGATCGTTTAGCGATCCTCGAGGCCTCGTTAGTTGAGAGCGTGCGATCCGGCTTCGCGGTAGACTTTTCCCTCGCTTCGAGTTCGTCGGCGAGCTGCGCGGCGAGGCGGGCCAGCTCTCGAAGTTCATCGGCGGTCATCGTGCCTTTCCTCTCTGCGGGCCACAGAAGCCCGCTGGCGCGCTTTTCGATGTGTGCGCTAGCGTGGTAGCTGGCGCTCGCGTTTCGCGCATGGGCGGGTCGTTTCTGGCGAGCTGGCGCAGGGCGTGAGCGATCTCGGCGCGCTCCTCGAAAAAGGAATGCGGATCGCGGCGAGACGGGGAGAGGCGCTCCACGCGCCGGGCGAGTTCGTGAAGGATCATTTCAGTTCCTCCTCGACGACGGTCATGACCGCCTGTTGAAGTTCGCGAAGGGTGTCGCCGTCCGGCCGGTCGAAGTCGGCGAGCAGCTCGCGCGCGAGCGATCGGGCGGCGGCGGCGACAGCTTCGGGCGGGGCGTCCGGCGGGAGGCGCGAGCCGATCGTCTCGATAACGCGGAGGCGGAAGCCGAGGCTCGACAAGAGGTCGCGCGTGAGCGGCGGCCGGCGGGTCATCCGAGCACCTCAATCTTGTCGGCGCGAAGGTCGAGCCTCATTCGCGGACTATGAGAGCTGTCGTCGATACGGAAGCTCGGGACGCCGACGACGCGAATGCGCTGGCCGGGGCGCAGGGCCATGGCGGCGGCGCGCACCGCGTCTTCGACCGCGACCACGTTCCAGGCGCGCCCGTGCTTCTCACGCGCTGCGAGTTTGGCGAATGGGCGTCCGTCGAAACGGGACTCGATGCGTGCGGGGGAGTGGACGAAGGCTGTAACTTCAGCTTTGCAGCTCATCGGCGGCTCCTTGTTTTATTGTTAAGGTCATGCCGTGAAAATCGTTCCATCGTTCCAGCGTTCCCTTCCTAGGAAGGGTGTGGAACGTTCCGAACAGGGGAGGGGGTGTAAACACCCCCCCTTCCCTACTGTTTTGCCTATCCAGATCGTTCCAATGGAACGGCTTGATTTTATTGGCATAAAGGCTGTTTTGAGGGGCAATCGTTCCAGCTTTTCGTTCCCGGAACGATTTCTGGAACGATAGGGGGTGTTTTTCGCTCTTGCCGTTCCAGCCGTCGTTCCAGCTTTTTGGGGCTCGAAATGGGTCATTCGGGCTCTCCCAATCGAGAAAATCGGGCGGCGTTTTGCTCGGCCTTCCTTCGCTCATCGCGGACGCGCGCGGCTTCTTCTTGGCCGTTACCGGTCAGTGTCCAATGCGCGCGAATTTTCTTTGCGAGGGGCGGTCGTTCCGCCGCGAAAGATTGAAGGATACGCGCGACCTTTGACTTGTGAGGCGTGTCGCCGTCGCCGGTAGCCCATCCGGCCAACCTCGCCAGCTCGGCAATCGACGCGGCCTCGTGGTCAAGCATTAGCTCAAGGAGAATGTCCTCTTCACGCCGCTCGTCAGCGGCCAGGGCGCCTGCCTCGCGCATGTCGAGCGGCCGGGCGATGACCGATGGAATTTCCCGGCCGCGCGAATCCACAAGGCTCGGTGTCGAGACCTTTTCGAGCGCGAAGCGGAGCGGCTCGAAGTCGGGGCCACGGAACTTGCCTTGCCAGTGCAACGTCACGACGCCGCCCGCGTTTGCCGCCGTGAGGTTGCCGTCCACTTCGGCGAGAAACGCGCCGCCTCCCCGCGGCAGGAGGTTGTCAGCCGATGCGTTTTTGGTCGGATGACAAAGAACGATGACGCACGGCCGGCCGGGAAGTTCGGTCAGCTTTCTCAACTGTGTGCGCGCATAGGCGCCAAGCTGTGTGTTTGAATTTTCGTCGTCGCCCTGAAAGAACGCCGCCGACGTGTCGCAGATAATCAGCGAAAACTCGCCGGCGGCCTCTGCCTCGGCCCGAAGGTCTGGAAGCGATTTCGAGATATCGAAAGCGGTCGGGCGGAAGCGGACGCCAATCGTGGCGATATCGAAGTCGAAATGATGCGCCATCGCGATCCAGCGCATTCGCGCATCGTCCGGGTTTTCTCCGGCAAGGAATAGGACTTTTCCGCCCATCACCTCACGGCCGCCGAGCGTTCCCCCGCCGCCCCCGGCCGTCGCCGCAATGGTGAGCGCGACGGCGGTCTTTCCGGCGCCCGTGGCGGCTGTGAGTGAATAGAGGAAGCCGCGTTGGCAAACGCCGTCGAGGAAGTAGTCTGGCGGCGTGAAGCCGGCCACGAATTGCGCGCTTGTGAGAATGCCGAGGCGGCCGATGCGTCCACTCTCTCCCGCCGGTTGCCGCAGAATTTCGCCCGTCTCGGCGTCGGCCACCACGCCGTTCTCGACGATCGTCGCGCGCGGTTTCGGCCCGAGAAGAGATTGCCCAAAATCGGCGCCGCTCTCGTCAAGGCGAAGCCAATCCGCCACGGCGCGCCCGATCGCATCGCCGAAGACGTCACACGCCCTCGGCAAACCCGAGAATTTTTCGCCCGAGCTCGCCCGCGCATACGTGCTTCGGATCGCCGCCGCGAAGTCTCTCGCATCTTCGTCGCCGACAGCGCGGGCGAGCGCCTCGGCAAAAAGTTTGCTCTCGCTCTCCGAAAATCCGGCGCGGACTAGGACGCCAGCGACGGCGAGGCGCGCATCATGGCGCGCGCCATGCGCGGGCCAATGCCGCGCCAACAAGCTGCATGCGGCGAGGCGCTCGACGCGACGAAAAAGGTCGTCGCATTCGACGCGCGCCGGCTCGCCGTCACAGCCGGGCTCCCAAGCGATCGGCTCGCTTGTGTCTTCGTGTGCTGAGCCCGGAAAGACTGTCTGGACTTTCGGACCAAGACGCAAATCGACAATGCGGGCTTTCGCGCCACGCTCCTTGGCGATCGGATCGTCAAAGTAGACGTTGGCGGAAAGATTTACACTAGCTGAGTTAGTGTAATAGAGCCAATGCGACGCGCGCGCCGTCTCGCGGCCGAAGATCGCTGCGGTTTTTGGAAGGAAATACGGCGCGGCCGCGATGGCCTCGGGACAGTCAAGGTCAACGTCGCTCAGGCCCGATGAGTTTTGGCCTAATACAACTCCGATGTTGGCCGGCGCGCCGTTAAAATAGCGTGACGCCTCGTCGGCGCTGATCCGGAGGTCCGTCCAGCCGGGGAGTGATGGCGCTTTCGATCGGAAACCAATCGGGATCGGCGACCAGCCCCGCTCGATGTAGTCGAGCGCGACAGCGAGCGGCGACGGGGCGTCGCCAGTGGGGGCGGGAGGCGGCGACGGCTGGCGACGCCAGGGGGGCGAGGGCGCAAGCGTCATCGGCGCGGCCTCGCCGGCAAGACGACGCCGCGCAAAAAGTCCAAGAGCCATCCTGGACCGTCAGGCGCTCGCGCCGCCGCGCGGTCGCCTTCCAGCCAAATGGCGTGAAGCACGCTGTCCCGGTCGCGGGGCGGCCCGGCAGACCAGCGGCCATACCTGAAGATGACGCGACGCTGACCGTCCGTAAGCCGCACAATCGTCGCCCACCACGCGGGGTATCGGGGGTCCACCAGCTCACCGTCGGCCGGGTCGCGCGAGACGGGGCGGAGCCTGTAGAGCCGGCGATCGGCGACAGATTGCAGGCTCCGCGTCGCAGTGCTATTTGATGCCGTGAGCCCGCCGCCAAGCAGCTCGTTTCGACGCCCGCTTCCCGCATTCCGCCGGGTTGCGGGCGTCTCCGCATTCGGAGGCGCCATTCTCAAGCGACCTTCGCCGTCTTATCGGCGTCGCCGGCCTTCTTCAAATACTTCTCGAGTAGAGCCTCGGCGTCCTGGCGACGGATAAGAGTTTTCGACGCGATCTTCACGACGGGAAGATCGCCGGAATTGATCAGTTCGTAAGTGAGGGTTTTGCCGATCTTTGCCCAAGCGCAAAATTCGGTAACCGTGAAAGCGCCGCTTTCCATTTCTCTTGCTCCTTTCGTCCGGACAATTCCGAACGTGAGCAAAAACTGGCGCGCTTTTCGTGTCGCGTCTAAGGGACACAGCCCCATGAAAATTGGCGTTTTGTCTTAGTTCTTTCTTTGCAATGCCTTAGCAATTGCGGCGTCGGAAATTTCGACGCCTGCCGCCTCGAAAATGTGGCGACAAAAATTGAGAAATGGACTCGAATAAACTTCGGTCGATGGATTGTAATTAACAACCGCGCATTGCCCGAAGCGGGTGTGAAAAACGCTCGCCAATATCTGGCGCGCGAAATGCGCAAATCCCCGATCGGATAACATTGCAATCGCAGCGCTCTCCGCCTCTTGGCGAAATTGGTTTTCGACTTTTGCGAGCGCGGCGAGCATTTCGCCCGCGCGCAATGCCGAATAGTCGCCAAGAGACGGCGCGTAGCCGTAAGTATCGACGAATACTCTCAAATCCTTCGCCAGCGCCGCCGCCTGTTTTTCGATGCGCCGTGCAGCGTCCCGTCGCTCCGATTGCGCCCCCTGTTGCACTCGAAATTTTATCCGTTGCGCCTCGGCAACGAGATGGCCGCAGTGCTCGCCGAACGCATAATGCGTGCACGCGACCAATGGGAGCCCGGTAGCTTCTTCGGCGCACCGCCCTTGCGCCTCGAATGTCGCGGCGTATTCGTGATCGGTATCGCTCATTCGCCAGATCTCTTGAAAGCAATCACTTCCGCGCCGCCCGCTTCCTTCGCCTCGCAGAACGCGGACCATGCGTCCATGAGCGCCCGCCGCTTCTCCAGCGCGTCGCCGCGCCGGTAGGCTTGCTCGGCCTTGTCGCCTACGACATGCGCCAGCGCCGCCTCGACGATCTCGCGGGGGAAATGTGTTTCGTTCCCGGCCCAGTCACGAAAGGCGCTACGGAAACCGTGAACGGTCGCGTCCTCGACACACATGCGGCGCAAAACCATTTCCATCGCCATATTGGACAGAGGTTTGCCGCGCCGCTGGCCCGGAAAGACATATTCAGAAAACCGGATCACGTGGAGCTTTTCGAGGATTGCCGTCGCCCGGCCGGAAAGCGGTATGCGGTGGGGGCGTGCGGCCTTCATGCGCGCCGCCGGGACCGTCCAAACCTTGCCCGCCATGTCGATTTCGCCCCATTGGGCGCCGATAACTTCTCCCGTTCGAGCCGCCGTCAAAATGCAAAATTCAAGCGCCAGCGCCGATGCGGAACGATGCTCACGCAATCGACGGACGAAGGCCGGAACCTCCGCATAGGGCATCGCGGCGTGATGGCCTCTCGCCAATTTTTGCCGCTTTGGCAGGAGGTGAGAAAGATGGCCGCGCCAGCGGGCGGGATTTTCGCCCTCGCGCAACCCGAGCGCCTTTGCGGCGTCTAGAACTGATTCGATCCGCCCCCGTAGGCGCGAGGCGGTTTCCGGTCGCGTCGCCCATAGGGGCTGGAGGACGGTCAAAACGTCTTCCGTTGTGATTTCGTCCACGGGCTTGTGGCGAATGGGCGCAGCGTATTTTTCCAGCGTCATCGCCCATTGCGCCAGGTGCTTCTCATTGCGCCACTGGGGCGACTTGGCGGCCACAAAATCATCTGCGACGGCGCCGAACGTCTTATTTTTCTCACCGGCGCGCTTCGCATCGCGACGCGCCTCGATCGGATTAATGCCGGCCCTGACGAGCTTGCGGGCTTCGTCTCGCGCCGCGCGTGCATCGGCGAGCCCGACGCCATCGGCGACGGCGCCGAGGCCCATTTCTGGACGCCGGCCTTGCCACGAGAAGCGATAAACCCATGTGCGCGATCCCGATTCGGCGACACGCAAATACAAACCGCCACCATCGGCATATTCGCCGGGGGCGGCCGTCGAGACCTTGCGCGCATTGAGTCTTCCGCCGAACAAAGTCCGATCCGCCAGTTGATCCGCCAGTTGGCGGCGGATTGTAACGAACAAAAATGAACACGCAAGGACGAGCAGGGAAAGAAAACACAGGAAAAACAGGGAAAAACGAACGGTGGCGAACGGAGGCGAGTGCTTAGCTGGCGGAAGAGGTGGGATTCGAACCCACGGTGGAGTTGCCCCCACGGCGGTTTTCAAGACCGCTGCCTTAAACCACTCGGCCACCCTTCCATCTTATTGAAAAATTGTGTCGTACGATCCGGCGAAACATCTGCCCGGCGAACTGCGCAGTGAGACCTTGCGGCGCTTCGATTACGACTTTTTGTCTAAGGCCGTTCGGATGGCGGCGTCAACCCGCGGCGCTCCAGTTCCTGTGTAGCTTTCAGGTCGTAGGAGACGGCGTCTTGCATCGAAGGTAGCGAGACCTGCCAAGGCGCCCGGGGCGCGGACGGGCGTGTGGCGCGGCGTTGAAGGGGCGGAGGAGGCGCACGGGTCGGGCCGACGCAAAAAATACATCTGGACAGGCTGGTTCGGGCGACCTCATCTTGGCCGGGCAAACAGTAAGGAAAATTCATCGTGACCTTCCAATTGCCCGCCGCCGTCATCCTGATCGTCGCTTTTCTGGCGACGCCGGGGGCTTTTGCGCAGTCGTTGTCCGAGCGCCTCCCGTCTCGGGGGAAGGTCGAAACCATCGAGGTGGCCTGCGGGGCGCGGGACAAGGAAAACTGCGAGATCGTCGTTCCTGAGCTGGGTTCGAGGACCGCGCTGCGCGGCGTTCAACTGAAACCCCTGGAATCGGGGGGAAGCGCCGAATCTCTGAATGGCCTCTGCGCAGGCGTCGTGACAATGGCGGTTGTGCAGGAGGACGCGCTGGTCGCGCGCATGGGCAAGGCGGACTGCGCCGGACAGATACGGATGATCGGCGCGCCGCTGTATCCGTACGAAGGTTTTTTGGTCGTGCGCGCCGACACGCGCGGCGCCAGCTTCGCCGATATGGTCAAGAATTTGAAGGACGGCAACATCCTGCGCATCGCCGCGGGCGGACCGAACTCGGGCGGCGAGCTGACGCTCCGTAACATTCTCGCCGCCGCGCCAAAGTGGAAACCGCTTGTCGACATTGAGCCGGATGGTCCGTCGACGGCGCTGGAAAGATTGCGCAACCGCGGGATCGACGCTTTTTTCGTGATGGACGGGCCGCAATCCCCGCTTCTCAACCAGGTGCGGGAAACCACCGACCCGAAAACAAAGCAGCGCGTCTACAAATTCATCGATTTCCGGCCGGACGATAAAATGCTGGTCGATCTGCGGCGCCTCGGTCTTTATGGCGTCGCGACGATCGAAAAACGCTGGTTCAGCGCGCTCAAGACCATCACTTCGCCCGCCGTGATCGCCATTCGCGAGGACACATATCGAAATCATCCCGAAATCGCGGCCGCGATCCAGCAGGCGGCGGAAGACGCGCTGCCGGCGATCGCGGTGCGGACAGGAGCGTCGCCCAACTGGCGACAGGATTTCTATCGGCCTTAGGCCGGGGCGCTGCGTGGCGTGACGCGTAATCCGCGCGCAAGTCGCGTCGGCGCCGCCGGGCCTGAAATCCCGCCGGTGGCGATCGGCTCCGGCCATGCCGTTCGCGAAGGCGTGATATAGCTCGCGCATAAACCAGCGAGAGACACACGCGTGCCCCTGCATTTTGCTTATGGCTCCAATATGGACGGCGCCGCCATGGCGCGACGATGCCCGCATTCGCGTCTGCTCGGACGCGCGCGGCTCGCCCGATGGCGCCTCGTCGTCATGTCATCCGGATTCGTCAGCATCGCGCCCGACCCGCGCGCCAATGTCCATGGCGCGCTCTGGGATGTCGCCGTCGCCGACGTCGCGGCGCTCGATCGCTATGAGCAGATCGGTCAGGGACTCTACATCAAAAAAATTATGCACGTTTTGCGGGAGCCCTTTGGCGCGGCTCCGGCTCTGGTATACGTCGGGGCCGAACCGGAACAGGGCTCCGCCTGGCCGGGATATATGGCCGACATCGTCGCGGCGGCGCATGCGCTCGGTCTGCCGCCCAAATATGTCGAATATCTATCGAGCCTGTCGGCGGCTCAACGGAAAGGCTTGCGCGAATGAGCTTTGAGGTTCCCGTCGTCGCCACTATCGAGGATTTGCGCAGCTTCGTGCGCGCGCGACGGGCGGACGGCGAGCGGATCGGCCTCGTGCCGACCATGGGCGCGCTGCATGCCGGGCATCTCTCGCTCGTCGAGGAGGCGCGCCGCCATGCGGAGCGGGTGATCGTTACAATTTTCGTCAATCCCACGCAGTTCGGCCCCAATGAGGATTTCCTGCGCTACCCGCGCACGCTGGCGACCGATTGCGAGAAGCTCGGGACCGTCGCGGCGGATCTCGTCTTCGCGCCGACCGTTGAAGTGATGTATCCGAAGGGCTTCGCGACCACGGTGACCCTCGAAGGACCGGCGAAGGCCGACCTGGAGGACCGTTTCCGTCCCGCCCATTTCGCCGGCGTTGCGACGGTGGTGGCGAAGCTCCTCAACCAGGCGCAGGCGGACATCGCGGTTTTCGGCGAGAAGGACTATCAGCAGTTGCTGGTGATCCATCACATGGCGCGAGATCTCGATATGGCGACGCGCATTCTCGCCGGGCCGACGCTGCGCGATCCGGACGGCCTCGCCATGTCCTCGCGCAATGTCTACCTCTCGGCGGAAGATCGCGCCCGCGCGCCCGCGCTGTATCGCGCCCTGTCCGACGCTGCGGCGCGGATCGCGGCGGGCGAGGCGATCGGCCACGTGATGGCCGAGGCGCGCGAGGCGATCGTCGGCGCCGGTTTCGACATCGACTACGTCGAGGCGCGCCACGCCGATACGCTGGCCCGCATCGCCCGTCGCCACGAGGGACCGATTCGCATTCTGGCGGCCGCGCGGCTCGGCGCGACGCGGCTCATCGACAATGTAGCCGTTCCCGCGTCATGAGCGAGCGCAGGCTCGTCCGCATATACGTCGAGGGACGTGTGCAGGGCGTGGGTTATCGCGCCTTTCTGGTCCGCGAGGCGAATGGGCTCGGCCTCGCGGGCTGGGCGCGCAACCGGTCCGACGGGTCGGTGGAGGCGGTCGCGGCTGGCCCCGCCGTCGCCATCGCGGCGCTGATCGACGCAGCAAGGCGCGGGCCTCGTTCTGCGCACGTCGTCGCGCTTCGCGAGGAGGCGGCGGAGGAGGCGGAGATTTTCGAGGCTGAAGGCTTCGTCGTCGCGCCGACGCTTTAACCGTCGATCGTCGGACCGAACACCGCTTCGAAATTCCGCCGCAGCGCGGCGTCGACAGCGGCCATGTCCGCGCCTGCGTCCAAATCGGCGAGGCTGGTGACGCCGAGATGCGATTCGCGCACTCCGCAGGGCGCAATTCCGGAAAAATGGGTCAAATCCGGCGCGACATTGAGCGCGATTCCGTGAAAGCTCACCCATTGGCGCAGGCGGACGCCGATGGCGGCGATCTTGTCTTCGGCGGTTTCGCCGGCGAGCCCGCGCGGCTTGTCAGGGCGCTGGACCCAGACGCCGACGCGCGCCTCGCGCCGCTCGCCCGCGACGCCGAAATCCGCCAGCGTCCCTATGAGCCAGGACTCAAGGGCGCAGACATAGGCGCGCACGTCGCGCTGGCGGCGCGTAAGGTCCAGCATGACATAGGCCACGCGCTGGCCAGGGCCGTGATAGGTGAATTGCCCGCCGCGCCCGGTGCGATGCACGGGGAATCTCGCCTCCAGCAGATCGACGTCCCTGGCCGAGGAGCCCGCCGTATAGATCGGCGGATGTTCGAGAAGCCAGACGCATTCGCGCGCGTTCCCGGAGGCGATTCGCTCCACGCGCGCCTCCATCTCCGCGACAACCTGTGGATAATCGACAAGCCCCTCCCGCGTCCGCCATTCGACCGGCTCCGCGCCGGTATCGAGGCGCATGGCGGCGGCGAGCGAGCCGCGGGGCAGGGGGCAGGGCGCGGTCATTCCGTCGAATTATCCGGCGCAGGCGACCGGCCGCGGGCGCGCTTGATGTCGTCGATCTCCTCCAGCATGTCCCGCAGCGCCCGAATCGCCTTCTTCTCGGCGCGGGTCAGCGGTCGCTCGGGCCGGAAATGATCGAGCAGCACGCCGAGGGCGTCGCCCATGCGGCCGAGCTGCTTGCCATAGCTGCCGACGTTTTCGAGCACTTCTTCCTCGACCTCCGGGGCGCTCGAGCGCCCGAGACTGATATTTATGAGCCCGTATTGATTGCCGAAAGGGCTGAAAAAAGCCGTCCAGGGATTGATGGTCTGCGTGACGTCCCCGGACAGCGGTAGCTTGAAAATCGGCAATGCAGCCTCCTATTTCTGGCAATGACGGTTTTCTACAGCATTTTTCGCGCCTGCGGGCTTGCGGGGCCGCACATGTTCGCGGCGCTCTTGTCATCGTCCAGTCAATTTGTTAGAGGCTGCGCGCCGGCGCTTCGCAGCTAGCGAAGCAGCCCCGTGCGGTCGTGGCGGAATTGGTAGACGCGCTAGCTTGAGGTGCTAGTTGGGCAACCAGTGGAGGTTCGAGTCCTCTCGACCGCACCATTTCACGCAAGATTTCTCACGTGAAATCTTTGTGTGCGATTGACGGCGTCAGCTTCATATCAACGCACAGGCTCGCTCAGCTCTGGTGCGGCCCGAGCATCTCCTTCAACGCCGCTTCGACACTGCGCCAGGTCTTGGCCTCGTCGGTCTTGCCCTCTTCCTCCAGAGCGCGGGCTTTCTGGGCCGCCTCTGCAACGGCCTTGTCCCCCCGCGCCGCAAGTAATTGACGGGCGTAATCGTAAAGCTCGGGCCCTTCCATGGATTCGCTCCTTCTCGTCGAGCGCGGATTGGCGCTCCCGAAACATATAGGGCGCGCGGCATGGGGGGAGAGGTCTGGTCGCGGACGGGCGGGAAGCATCCGCCCCACCAACGTGCTGAGCACGCGAACGGCGGGTCCGTCTCCGAGATGGGATCGTCCAATTCACGTCGTAGCGTAAGGCTCCAGACGCGCCTTCACTTCCCCCCATCCGGCGTGTCGTCCAGCCCATGCGTGTGCCCGCCCTCGGCGTCGTGATCATGCGCGTGCGGCGCCGACTTCGCCTTTGTTCCCAGCACCTTCTCGATGATCGGCTCCGTCGTCGAGGTCCAGCCCGCGCCCGCCGCGACGATGGGCGTCTCGCCGTCCCCGGGAACCATATGGACGAGTCGGTACCCCCGCGATTTCAGTTCGCGCAGGAAGTCCGGCAGCATCTGCGCGGTGGTCGCCTTCGAATCGTGGAAAAGCACGATTCCCTTCCCGGCCTTCTCCAGCCGCGACAGCACGAGGTCGAGCTGGGCCTTTGGCGTCATCTCCTTCCAGTCCGAGGCCCAGACGTCGGAGCCGAAAACCGTGTAGCCGCGACCATTGAGGTCCGCGACGAGCTCAGGCGTGTCAGCGAAGCCAGGAAAACGGAAGAAGGGCGCCGTCTTCCCGCCCGCGGCTTTCTCGACCGCCGCGATCCCCTTGTTGATGTCGGCCTTTGCGGCGGCGTCGGTCATCAGCCGTAGGGTCTTGCCGGGATGACTGAATGAATGATGGCCGATGCTGTGCCCCTCGGCGGCGGCGCGTTTCACCAGCGCGGGCGACTCTTCGGCGCTGTGGCCGATGACGAAAAAGGTCGCCTTGGCGCATTCCTTCGCGAGCGCGTCCAGCACGCGGGCCGTGGTCGGGGCCGGACCGTCGTCGAAGGTGAGCACGACCTCATGGTCCTGCAAATCGAGCGTGCGGGGGTAGCTTTGCAGGCCGACGGCGCTTCCCTTGCCGCGGTTTATCGTGATCGTGCGGGAGACGCCCAGCGACTCCGGCCCGCAGCCCTCGCGGGCCAAGGCGAAGCTTCCGGCCGGCATGAGCGTCGCGAGAGCGAAGAGGAGAGCAAGCGAAAATCTTGTCATGTGGGTTTTGCCGGTTTGCTTACGCGCCTGCGCGGGTTAAGAGCCTTCAGCCTTATAGCGGGATTCGGTCATGCCATTCGACCAGGAAGAAACGGCGACGGCCGCCGAAGGTTTCCGTCAGGGCGGCGGATTCGGTTCCGAATTCGTTTTCGAGGTCGAGGCGGCGGTTGCGCTCGGCAATTCCGAGCGTGTGCACGAGCTTATCGGCGACATGCACGAGGCCGATCTCGGCGCGCTGCTCGAACTGCTCAGTCACGAGGCTCGCCCGCGCCTTGTCGAGCTGATGGGCAGCGACTTCGACTTCACCGCGCTGATGGAGGTCGGCGAGGCGACCCGCGAGGACATTCTCGAGGAACTGCCCGTCGAAACGCTCGTCGAAGGCGTGCGCGACCTCGAAAGCGACGACGCCGTCGCCATTCTGGAGACGCTCGAGCCGGAAGAGCAGGCCGAGGTTCTGGAGGCGCTGCCGGCGCATGAGCGCATCGTTCTGCGCCGTTCGCTGGATTATCCGGAGGATTCGGCCGGCCGTCTCATGCAGACGACGCTCATCGCCGTTCCGCCCTTCTGGACGGCGGGCCGCGTGCTCGATTTCTTCCGCGAGACCGACGCCGAGATCCTGCCCGACAGCTTCTTCGAGGTCTTCGTCGTCGATCCCGGCTACCATCTGCTCGGCACGGTGTTCCTCGACGCGCTGGTGCGCGCGAAACCGTCGGCGCGGCTCGACGAGATCATGCAGGCCGACCGGCGGCGGGTGAAGGCGACCGAGGACGGCGCCGAGGCGGCGCGGCTGTTCGAGCGCTACAATCTGGTTTCGGTTCCCGTCGTCGACGAATCCGAGCGGCTCGTCGGCGTGCTGACCATCGACGACATCGTCGACGTCATCCAGGAACAGGCGTCGGAAGAAATCAAGGCGCTCGGCGGCGTGAATCCGGAGGAGGAGCTGACCGACGATTTCTGGTGGATCGCGCGCAGCCGCTTCACCTGGCTGTTCGTCAACATGCTCACCGCCTTCATCACCTCGAGCGTGCTCAAGAGCTTCCAGTCGCAACTCGAGCAGATGGTGGCGCTCGCCGTGCTGGGGCCGATTGTCGCAGGGCAGGGCGGAAGTTCGGCGACGCAGACCATGACCGTCGCCGTGCGCGCGCTCGCGACCCGGGAGCTCACCCCCGCCAATGCTTGGCGCATTATTTTTCGTGAGCTTGCGATCGGCGCCGTCAATGGCGCGGCGTTCGGACTCGTCACCGGCCTCGTCGCCGCCAACTGGTTCCAGAATGTCGGGCTCGGGCCTGTCATGGCCTTGGCGATGTTCACGAATCTCGTCGCCGGGGCGCTGGGGGGCATCATCGTGCCGCTGGCGTTCGACCGGCTGAAATTCGATCCGGCGGTTTCGTCGGGCCCCTTCGTGACGACAATCACCGACGTCGTCGGCTACGGCGCCTTCCTCACAATTGCCAGTTTGTGGTTCCATCTGAACTGAGTCGCGGCGGCGCATTAACGCTTCGTTACCGGCTGAGGGGATAATTTGACGGAATGCGCTCGTTGAAATGTTCTCTTTCGCGCCTTTTTGCGCTCGCCTGCGTTGCGGCGAGCGGCGCGTCTCTCGTCGCTTGCGGCAGCGCCGTCGATCCCGGCTACGCCCGTCGTCCCCGCTTCGCCACCAGCGCCCCCCTGATGAACGCCAAGCGGGACCCGAGCTTCCTCGCTTATGCGGTGCCCGAGTCGGAGCTGCATAATTTCCCGGCCACCCGCAGCGCCGAGTTCGCCGTTCACGGGATCGACGTCTCCAAATATCAGGGCGACATCGACTGGCAGGCGGTGAAGGATTCCGGCGTCGCCTTCGCCTTCATCAAGGCGACCGAGGGCGGCGACCGCACCGACTCCAAGTTTCAATACAACTGGGCCGCCGCCAAGGCCGCCGGCGTTCCGCGCGGCGCCTATCACTTCGTCTACTGGTGTCGCCCGCCGCATGAGGAGATCGGCAATTTCGCTTCCGTCGTTCCGAACGACCCGGACGCGCTCCCGCCGGTGCTCGACGTCGAGGCGACCCCCGAATCGAAGAGCTGCAAGCGCACGCTCTATCGCGAGGAAGCGCTGCGCGACATGCGCGCCATGCTGGAGCAGATGGAGCGCCATTACGGCAAGCGGCCGATCATCTATTCCTCGGTCGACTTCTATCAGGCGATCCTGCACTCGGACGCGTTGTCCGAATATCCGATCTGGGTGCGCTCGACGAAATATCACCCGAAGGTCCGTTACGGCGACCGGAAGTGGACGTTCTGGCAGTATCGTTCGGATGGCCGAGTGCCCGGCATCCCCGGCGCGGTGGACCAGAACACCTTCAACGGCAGCTACGACCAGTGGCGCAGCTGGCTCGCCTCGCAGACGGGGCTGAAGGCCGCGCCAATGGCCGCGGTTGCGAAGCCGGTCGACGATCGCGGCGCCAAGCAGCTGATCGAGGAAGATCCCGCCATGCTGCCCGCGGCCGACAAGGGCGCCGGCGCCTCGGCGGCTCCGACGCCGCCGGCCGCCGTCGATAATCCGCCAGACAAGGGATAGCCGGCGTCAGCGCGCAAGGCGCGCAAAAGCCTCCGCTTCTACGCTTCGCTTCGAAAGGCGCGTCTCGCGTCGATCAAAGCCAGGGTAGACGCGTCATGGATTTTGATCTCAATCAGGCGATCGCGGCGCATGGCGCCTGGAAGCGCACGCTGCGCAGGGCGATCGTCGCCCAGGAAGAACTCGACGCGGCGACCATCGGAAAGCACGACCGCTGCCCCCTGGGTCAATGGCTTCATGGCCCGGCCAGGGAAAAATACGGTCATCTCTCCGCCTATCGGGAATGCGCCGGCGCCCATGCGATTTTTCACCTCGAGGCGGGCAAGATCGCGCTTCTCGTCAATCAGCGCCGTTACGCCGAAGCGGAATTTGCCCTCAACCCCGCGACGGCCTATGAAGCCGCCTCCACCCGGCTCGCAACTGCGATGTCCAGCTTGTGGCGCGACGCCGTCGTGAACGCCGACGCGCTTGCAGAAGACTAGCCAGCGCGGGTTTTTTCGTGTATCCGCACCCCACCTGTTTCCGCCGCGCGCGCTTCGCTCGCGGCCTTCGCGGTTTGGAGAAATAGAAAATGGCCGTTCCGAAGAGAAAAACCTCGCCCATGAAGCGGGGCTTCCGCCGTTCCGCCGACGCGCTCAAGGCGCCGACCTATGTCGAGGACAAGGACTCGGGCGAGCTGCGCCGTCCGCACCATGTCGACCTGAAGACCGGCATGTATCGCGGCCGTCAGGTGCTCAAGGTCAAGTCTGCGGAAGAGTAAGACTGACTTCAGGAACAGGATTATGAAAAGCGGGCCGGGTCGGCTCGCTTTTTTGTTTGCGCGTTTCACCCGCCTGCAGCCGCATTTTTTTCAGCGGAGGGGCGCGCGGCGCGTCCTCCCGATTTCGGCGAGCGACTCAGCGGCGTTGCTGCGCCGTCGCCAGAATCGGCAGCAGGATCGCGCGCGGCGTTACCCCTGCGCTCCAGACGAGCAGCTTGTTGATCGTCCCCGGCACGACGACGCGTTTGCCGGCCATCAGCCCGTCATAGCCCTGCCGGGCGACTTCTTCCGCCGGGAGCATGGCGGGCTTCATCGCCCCCATCGCGCCGCTGAAATCGAAGCCGGCGCGCGCCTGGAATCCCGTCTGCACGGGTCCGGGGCACAGGCAGGAAACCTTCACGCCCTGCGGCTTCAACTCCTGCGCGATGGCCTCGCTGAAGGAGCGCACGAAGGCCTTGGTCGCGTAATAGACCGCGAAACCGGGCCCCGGCATGAAGGATGCGACCGAGGCGACGTTGAGAACGCCGCCCCTCGTCGCCGCGAGGTCGGGCAAGAATCGAAGCGTCAGCGCGGTTAGCGCGCGAATATTGAGGTCGATCATGGCCAGCTGTTCCGACTGATCGAGCTCAGCCGCGCGGCCGATCAGCCCGAACCCGGCGTTGTTGACGAGATACTGGGGCGCAAGGCCGGATTCGGCGAGTTGCGCGGCCAGCGCCTCGACGGCGCCCTCCGCCAGAAGATCGAGATCGATGACGGTCGGCCGCTTCGCGCCCCCGCCCTCGATTTCATCGGCGAGCGTCTCCAGCCGGTCGCGACGACGGGCGACGAGCGCGACCTCATGGCCCTTTGCGGCGAAAACACGGGCAAGCTCGGCTCCAATGCCCTCCGACGCGCCGGTGACGATCGCGGCGGGGCGGATCGTTGAACAGTCGCTCATCGGCCTCACTCCTTTGGCCGCGACCAGGGGCCTTCCGCGGGAGGCGCGGCAAGACTGTCGCGGACCTCGCGCCGCAGCTCGACGCGGTCGCGCGTCGAGACGCCGAGAAGCTCGGCGACGCGCCACACGACATTCTCTTCGAATTCATGCACCGCGCCGTCGGCGTGGGCCATGTCCCACAACATGCCGATGACCTGACGGCGGCCGTCTTCGTCGAGACGTCGTTTCAGCACGCTGGTGAAGCGATAGAGGTCGACGGCGTCGGCCTCGCTTTCGCGCGCGGCGTCGATCAGTTCGCGCGCTTCCTCCGGCGACTGCCCGAAGCGCGCCTCCACGAGCTGCTGGATGCGGGCGCGCTCACTGTCGTCGAACTCGCCGTCGATCGAGGCGATGTGGACCAGCAGGGCGGCGGCGGCCAGTTGATAATCGGCGGCCTCCAAGGGCTTGGGCCGCTCGGCCTCGCCGGTGAGTTCGTTGATGAAATTTTTCAGGGCGGTCAGCATGGCTTCTCGGCTCGGAGGCGGAAGGTGGCGTCGGCCTTGCTATAGAGGAGCCGAGGGCGAATGGGTAGCCACGGAAACATGCGCCTCGGAAATGGCGTCGCCGATTTTTCCGGCGTCGTCGCCTCCCGGCCGGGCGCAGGGATTTTCCGGAAGGACAAAATTTGGGCGCCTGCTCTCCCTATGGGACCAGCGGATGAATATAAGAGCGGATCAGCGCGACCACCTGAAAGCAAAGCTGCGGGGTGGTCCGCCGGTTGAATTTGTGACGGGCGCTCATCCTTCCCGGACGGAGTTTGCAACGACAATGAACAGCAATATTCGCGACGCCGAGCCGCCTCGCATGGGCCTTGCCGGGCTCAGGCAGAACTGGCGAGCGGACGCGGCCGCGGGCTTTCTCGTTTTTCTCATCGCCCTG
This sequence comes from Methylocystis sp. ATCC 49242, assembly GCF_000188155.2. Taxonomy (NCBI): domain Bacteria; kingdom Pseudomonadati; phylum Pseudomonadota; class Alphaproteobacteria; order Hyphomicrobiales; family Methylocystaceae; genus Methylocystis; species Methylocystis sp. ATCC 49242. Next base: position 1,497,994 of record NZ_KE124774.1, on the reverse strand, counting down.
CCGCTCTGTCTGGGCATCGCGATGGCCTCAGGGTTTCCGCCGCAAGCAGGCATCATCACCGCCATCGTCGGCGGTCTCCTCGTTTCCCGCATCAACGGGTCCTTCGTCACGATCAACGGCCCGGCGGCGGGCCTCATCGTGGTCGTGCTGGCCTCAGTGCAGGAGCTGGGGCAGGGCGACGCCATGGCGGGCTATCGCTACACGCTCGCGGCCATCGTCTGCGCCAGCGTCGCTCAGACGCTGCTCGGCTATTTCAAGGCCGGCAAGCTCAGCGCCTTTTTCCCTTCATCCGCCGTCCACGGCATGCTCGCCGCCATCGGCATCATTATCATGGCGAAGCAGTTCCATGTGATGATGGGCGTGAAGCCGGAAGCGGAAACGCTGTTCCAGACCATCGGCGCCATTCCCTCGACCTTGCGGGACATGAACCCCGAGGTTGCGACGATCGGCGGCGTTGGCCTCGCCATTCTGTTCGCCTGGTCGCTCGTCAAGAATCGTTACGTGAAGATGATCCCGGCGCCGCTTGTCGTCGTCATCGTCGGCATGGCGCTCGGGCAATATTTCGATCTCGAGGACGAGCACATCTTCCTCTTCCTGCCCGACACGCCTTTCCTGCCGCATCACGAATTCACGATCGGCCCGAAATTCCTCGTGGCGATCCCCGAGAACTTCTTCGCCGGTTTCGCCTTTCCGGATTTCTCGCTGATCTTCTCGCTCCGTTTCTGGCAGCAGGTGATCGCCCTCTGTCTCGTCGGCAGCCTCGAGAGCCTGCTCAGCGCGGCGGCGGTGGACAAGCTCGATCCCTGGAAGCGGACCTCGGACCTCAACCGCGACCTCGCCGCCGTCGGCGTCGGCAATGTCATCTGCGGCATGATTGGCGGCCTGCCGATGATTGCGGAGATCGTTCGCAGCTCCGCGAACTGCAACAATGGCGCGCGCACGGGCTGGTCGAACTTCTTCCATGGCGTCTTCATGCTGATCTTCGTGGCCCTTTTCCCGAAGCTTATCCATGAGATCCCGCTGGCTTCGCTCGCCGCGCTGCTGGTGTTCACGGGCTATCGGCTCGCCTCTCCAAGCGAGTTCAGGAAGACGCTGGCGATCGGCTGGGACCAACTCGGCGTCTTTGTCATCACCATCCTCGGCGTGCTCGCGACGGATCTCCTCATCGGCGTCGCGATCGGCGTTGTGGCGGAGTTCGTCCTGCACTTCTGGCGCAGCGTGAACTGGAGTGAGGTTCTACGGCTGCGGCTCGACATCACGGCGACGGAAGAAGGCGTCTATAGCGTGAAGCTCGTCGGCGCGGCCTTCTTCGCCAATGTCATCGCGCTCAAGAAGGACCTCGCGCTCATTCCTCCCGGCAAGACCGTGGTCTTCGATCTGTCCGACGCGGCGACGGTGGATCATACGGTGATGGAGTTCCTGCACAATTATTGTCAGGACTACGAGCGCGCCGGCGGCCGCGCCAAGGTCGGCGGGCTGGACAACCACGCCTCGACCTCCGCGCATCCGCTGGCGCCGAGAAAGCGGGTGGCGTGAGGGCGCCGCATCACAATTTGGGCGAAAGACCTGTCGACACGACCATTCAGCGCCCGCTCACGCGGCCCTGGACGGCTTCAGGCGAAATCATGGAGCCTGACGCGTTTGCCGGCCCCTTCTCCCCACGATCGGTATGGGTAAAAGGATCTGGAATTGACATAAACAAATCTTTATATGTTTATTGCCTTCTGTCTCCACCCCTGCTATAGCCCCCTCAGCGCCGGGGCGCCGGCGGCCTTCCCGAGCAGAGGATTCTCATGACCGCTCATCACTTCAACGATTACGCCATCGCCGATATTTCGCTGGCCGACTGGGGCCGCAAGGAACTCAACATCGCCGAGACCGAAATGCCGGGCCTGATGGCGACCCGCGCCGAATATGGCCCGTCGCAGCCGCTCAAGGGCGCGCGCATCGCCGGCTCGCTGCACATGACCATTCAGACGGCGGTCCTCATCGAGACGCTGAAGGCGCTGGGCGCCGACGTCCGCTGGGCCTCCTGCAACATCTATTCGACGCAGGACCACGCCGCCGCGGCCATCGCCGCCACCGGCACGCCGGTCTTCGCCGTCAAGGGCGAGAGCCTCGAAGATTATTGGGACTACACCCACAAGATCTTCGAGTGGGGCGACGGCGGCTGCCCGAACATGATCCTGGACGACGGCGGCGACGCCACGCTCCTCATCCATCTCGGCCTGCGCGCCGAGCAGGGCGACACCGCTTTCCTCGACAAGGCGACCAATGAGGAAGAGGAAGTCCTCTTCGCCGCGATCAAGAAGCGCCTGAAGGCCAATCCGGGCTGGTACGGCCGCAACGCCACCGCCATCAAGGGCGTCACCGAAGAGACGACCACGGGCGTGCATCGCCTCTATGTGATGCACAAGGAGGGCAAGCTCCTCTGGCCGGCGATCAACGTCAACGACTCGGTCACCAAGTCGAAGTTCGACAATCTCTATGGCTGCCGCGAGTCGCTCGTCGACGGCATCCGCCGCGCGACCGACGTGATGATGGCCGGCAAGGTCGCGTGCATCGCCGGTTATGGCGACGTGGGCAAGGGCTCGGCCGCCTCGCTGCGCAACGCCGGCTGCCGCGTGCTCGTGACCGAAATCGACCCGATCTGCGCCTTGCAGGCGGCGATGGAAGGCTATGAAGTGACGACGATGGAAGACGCCGCCTCGCGCGCCGACATCTTCTGCACCGCGACGGGCAACGTCGACGTCATTACGACCGAGCACATGCGCGCCATGAAGGATCGCGCCATCGTCTGCAACATCGGCCACTTCGACTCGGAGATTCAGGTCGCCGGCCTGCGCAACCTCAAGTGGCACAATGTGAAGCCGCAGGTCGACGAGATCGAGTTCCAGGACGGCAAGCGCATCATCCTGCTGGCTGAAGGCCGTCTCGTGAACCTCGGCTGCGCGACGGGCCATCCGTCCTTCGTGATGTCGGCGTCCTTCACCAACCAGACGCTGGCGCAGATCGAGCTGTGGACCAAGCAGGGCCAGTATCCTGTCGGCGTCTACACGCTGCCCAAGCAGCTCGACGAAAAGGTCGCGGCGCTCCACCTCGACAAGATCGGCGTCAAGCTCACGGAGATGACGGACGAGCAGGCCAAATATCTGAACCTGCCGAAGAACGGCCCGTTCAAGCCCGAGCATTACCGCTACTGATACGAGCCTCCCCGGCTTTCGTTTTCCCAAACCAGACTTCGCGGCCCCCTCCTTCGCTGGAGCGGGGCCGTCTTTTTTTCACGACTGCGAAATTACATCGAGAAACACGATTCCGTTTTGGTCGCTTGCGTTCTAGATTGGGGTGATTCGTACGGCGCGTCACCGAACCGGCTTCAGCAGAGTTTCAGTTGCGAGCCGCTTGTCTCCTCCCCGGAGATCACGCGCACGGCCCGCGTCTTTTCAGGCGGCGTTTGCGCGTTCGTCGCGGTGTCCGCCTACGGCGTTGTTGTGAAGAGCACCCGCAATCGACCGTGGAGACCGGTAATCATGACATGCAGGCTGGAATGTGCGCGAGCGGAGGCGTCTCGGCGATGACGCGACGTGACGAACCGCATTCCGGTGAAAGGACTTCCCGGTCCGCCGCGCGTTTGCGGGCGCGGCTCGCGGGCGGGGTTTCCGCGCTCGTCGCCGGCGCGCTCTTCGCCCCGGCGGCCTCGGCGCAAGCCATCAATCTCGTCGGCGGTCTGCCTTTCGACTCGGAGGTCGTTAGCTTCGCCTTCAGCGGCGGACTGGCGCTGTTCTCCGCCGTGGTGGCGCTGACCCATATCAGCGAACGCAAGAGATGGCAGCGGCGCGAAGCCGCGCTCGTCGAGGAGCTGGAGGAGACCCGCGCAAGACTCGATCGCGCCAAGACCTTTCTCGCGAGCGAGGCGCAGATTCTCATCGCCTGGGCGGGGCCCGACAGCGAGCCCGACATCAACGCCTCGTCGATGCTTCTCGCGGAATCCGTTTCGCCGCGCCGCATCCTCGGCTTCGGCGCCTGGCTTGCGCCCAAGGACGCGCAGGACCTCGAAGCCGCCGTCGAGAGCCTGCGGCGAAAGGGCGAGGGGTTCCGCATGCCGCTCGCCGGACTCGCCGGGCGCCATTTCGACGCCGAGGGCCGCGCCGTCGGCGGAAGCGCCGTCCTGCGCATACGCGAAGTCTCGGGCGACCGACTGGAGCTCATCGGCTTGCGGGAGCGCCATGCGGCGGCGCAGAACGAACTTGCGGGCCTCCGAACGTTGCTGGAGGCGACGCCGGCGCCGGTCTGGATACGCGACGCCGAGGGGCGGCTCTCCTTCGTCAACAGCGCTTATGCGGCGGCCGTCGAGGCGGCGGAGCCCAGGGACGCCGTTGCGCGCGGGCTCGAACTGCTCGAACAGCCGGCGCGCGCCGCGGCGGCGCAATCGCTCGAAAAAGGCGCGGTCTGGCGTGCGCGGGTTCCGGCCGTCGTCGCCGGCGAGCGCCATCTGCTCGACGTGACGCAGACCGCGACGCCCGAAATGGCGGCCTCGATCGCCATCGACCGTCACGAAGTCGAGACGGTGCGCGCCGATCTGCAGCAGCAGATGCAGTCGCATGTGCGCACGCTGGATCAGTTGCCGACGGCGGTGGCCATCTTCGATCGCGGCCGCCGGCTCATCTATCACAACGACGCCTACGCCAAGCTCTGGCAGATCGACGCGCCGTTCCTCGAACAAAAGCCGACGGACGGCGAAATCCTCGACCGGCTGCGCGCCGAGCAGCGAGTCCCTGTCGAAAGCGACTACAAGGCCTGGAAGGAGCGGCTCTTCGAGGCCTATCGCTCGCCCGAGCCGATCCGCCATACCTGGCATCTACCGGACGGGCGCATCATCGACGTCGTTGCGCATCCCAATACGCAGGGCGGCGTCACCTATCTCTACGACGACACGACGAAGGCCTACGATCTCGAGACGCGGTTCAATGCGCTCAACCGCACGCAGAGCGAGACGCTCGAGACGCTGCGCGAGGGCGTCGCGGTTTTCGGAGCCGACGGACGGCTGAATTTCTGCAATCCGGCCTTTGCGCAATTGTGGCGGCTCGATGTCGAACAGCTCGACAAGAAGCCGCGGTTCGACGCGATAGTCGCGCAATGCAGGAAACTGCACGACAATGCGGAGACGTGGGCGGAGCTGCAATGTTTCGTCACGGGCCTCGCAGAAATGCGTGAGGGCTTCACGCGCCGCATCGAGCGCAGTGACGGCGTCGTGCTCGATTGCACGGCGCAATCCCTACTCGACGGCGCCGCGCTGCTCACTTTCGTCGATGTGACGGCCGACGTTAATGTCGAGCGCGCGCTCACCGACCGGAACAAGGCGCTGCTCGCCGCCGAGAAACTGCGCAACGACTTCATCCATCACGTCAGCTACGAGCTGCGTTCGCCGCTCAACAACATCAACGGTTTCGTCCACTTGCTCGGCGAGGAATCGACCGGCCCGCTCAATCCGCGCCAGCTCGAATATCTGGGCTATGTCAGCAAGTCCTCGGCCGCGCTGCTCGCGATCATCGACGACATTCTGGATCTCGCGACGATCGATCAGGACGCGCTGGAGCTCGAATTTTCCGATGTCGACGCCGAGGCGACGATGCGCGCGGCGATCGAGGGCGTGCAGGACCGTCTCGCCGAAAATTCGATCGACGTGCAGATCGTTGCGATGGACGATGTCGGCACGTTCCGGGGCGACGCCAAGCGCGTGCGGCAGATCCTCTTCAATCTTCTCTCCAACGCCATCGGCTTCTCGCGTCCGGGGCAGACCGTGACGCTCGCAGCCATGCGACGGGGCGACGAGGTGGTGTTCAAGGTCACCGATCGCGGCCGCGGCATTCCGCCGGAAGTGCTCGAACGCGTTTTCGATCGCTTCGAGTCGCATACGGCAGGCTCGCGACATCGTGGCGTCGGACTCGGCCTCTCGATCGTGCGCGCCTTCATGGAGCTGCACGGCGGCAAGGTCTTCATCGACTCCGCGCCGGGCGAGGGAACGACGGTCACCTGCGTCTTCCCGGCGCAGGCGGCGAATGAGCAGGACAGGCCAGCGGCGGCCGGAGGAGGTGCGGAATGACCGAGGAAGCCGCGGGCAAATCAGTCTGGCGCGTCGACATCGCCGACGAAGCAGGAACTATCGCGTTAGCGCAGGATATCGCGTCGCTTGTAAAGGTCGGCGACACGGTGACGCTCGCCGGCGATCTCGGCGCGGGCAAGACGACCTTCGCCCGGGCGCTGATGCGCAAGCTGCTTGGCGATCCGACGCTCGAGGCCCCGAGCCCGACCTTCACGCTGATGCAGGTTTACGAGAGCGGCGACGTGCGCATCGTGCACGCCGATTTCTACCGCATTTCTTCATCGTCCGAACTCGCCGGCCTCGGCTGGGAGGAGGCGACGGACGATTCGATCGTGCTCGTCGAATGGGCCGAGCGCGCGCTGGATGCTATGCCGCCGGACCGGCTCGACATCCGCCTGAGCTTCGCCGACGCCGACAATCGCGATGCGCGCCGGGCCACCATCTCCGGACATGGCGCCTACGCTCCCCGCCTCACCGCCTTCAAGGCGTTGCGCGAGCTTCTGCGCAGGGAAGGGTGGAGCGACGCCAAGCGCAGCTTCCTGCTCGGCGACGCCTCGACCCGCGCCTATGAGACGCTCGAAAAACCCAATGGACAGCGCGCGATCCTGATGATCTCGCCGCCCCGTCCCGACGGTCCGCCGATCCGCTACGGCAAATCCTACAGCGCCATCGCGCGTCTTGCGGAAAATGTCCGGCCCTTCGTCGCGCTCGCCAACGGTCTGCGTGAGCAGGGACTCTCCGCGCCGGAAATTTACGGCCAGGATCTCGACGCGGGGCTGCTCATCGTGGAAGACCTCGGCCGCGAGGGCGTCGTCGACGCGAACGGGCCGATCACGGAGCGCTATCTCGAAGCCGCAGCGGCGCTCGCGCATCTCCATTCGCGCCGCCTGCCGGACATGCTGCCCGTCGCGGGCGATGGCAATTACCACATTCCGCCCTACGATCTCGACGCGCTGCTCGTCGAGGTGGATCTGCTGCTGGAATGGTATGTCGGCCATCTGAAGGCGACAGTCGCCTCGGGCGCGCGCGCGATCTTCACCAATCTCTGGCGTCAGGCGCTGGCCGATGTCGCCGCAGCGCCGCCGACATGGACGCTGCGCGACTATCACTCGCCGAACCTGCTATGGCTCGACCGTCGCGAGGGAATTGCGCGCGTCGGCATTATCGACTTTCAGGATTGCGTGCTCGGGCATCCGGCCTATGACATGGCCTCGCTCGGACAGGACGCGCGCGTCACTGTGCCGGACGAACTGGAGTTGCGGTTGCTCGCGCATTACGCCAAGCTGCGGCGCGACGCTGACTCGACATTCGATATGGCCGCTTTCGCCAAAGCCTACTCGATTCTTGCGGCGCAGCGCGCGACGAAAGTGCTCGGCATCTTTGCGCGGCTTGATCAACGCGACGGCAAGCCCCAATATCTCGGGCATCTGCCGCGTGTGGAATCCTATCTGAAAAAGAGCCTGAGGCATCCGGCGCTGGCCGACATCAAGGCGTGGTATGAAGCCAATCTTCCCGGACTGTTTCGCGACGCATGAGGTCGCCCTGACAACTGTCGTTCCAGAGATCGCGATGGTGTTCGCAGCGGGGCTCGGAACGCGCATGCGGCCGATCACCGACGTCACGCCCAAGCCGCTCGTCAGCGTCGCGGGGCGCACGCTGATCGATCGCGCGCTCGACGATTTCACGCAAGCGGGCGTCAAGACGGCGATCGTCAATGTGCATCATCTCGCTGACCAGATCGAGGCGCATATCTCCACGCGCGCCGATCCCCGCATCGTCATATCCGACGAGCGCCCGCTGCTGCTCGACCAGGGCGGCGGGATAAAGAAGGTCCTGCCGCTCATCGGCGACGCGCCTTTCTTCATCTGCAACACCGACGCCTTCTGGATCGACGCGCCGCAGTCCAATCTCGTCGCGCTCGCGCGTGCGTGGGACCCGGAAAAGATGGACGCCGCGCTGCTGCTCGCGCCGACGCAGGGCAGCGTCGGCGTGGACTGGGAGGGCGATTTCGATCTTGCCGAAGACGGCCGGATCATTCGCCGGGAGGGACCGAAGCCTTACGTCTACTCCGGCGTGGGCCTGATCAAGCCGCAGCTTTTCGCCAAGGAGAAAAGCGACGTCTTCAAGCTCGCGCCGTTCCTCTTTTCGGCTGCGGAAAGCGGCCGCCTCTATGGCGTCGTCTCTAGCGGATTGTGGTTGCATGTCGGCACGGTCGCAGCGATCGCTGACGCGGAGAAGGCGATCGCGGCGCGACGCAAGTGAGCGGCGTCATGCGCCGCAACGTCTTTACCATCGCGCCCGGCGCGCCTTTTCTCGAGACCTTCGTCGAAGCCTTTCTCGCGGGCGAAATTGTCGCGTCCGTCTCACGCGCGTCTCCGCCGCTCGCCATGGCGCGCGCGACGATCTATGTGCCGACGCAACGCGCCGGCCGCGCCCTCGCCGCGCAATTCGCGCGCGCCTATGACCGGGGCGCGACGCTTTTGCCTCGCATCCTCCCTCTTGGCGGACTGGAGGAAAGCGAAACCGCGGCGTTGTTCGGCGGCGCCGAGGACTTCGACGATGCATTGCCGGCGCCGATCGAGGAACTGGAACGCCGGCTGCTTCTGGCGCAACTCGTCATGCAATGGTCGAAGGCGATCGGTCGCGCCATCCTTTCGATCGACCCGACAGGCGCGCCGGTGCTCGACGAGACGGAGCCGTTGCTCGTCGCTTCATCGCCATCCGGCGCCTATGCGCTCGCCGCCGATCTCGGCGCGCTGATCGACGAATTCATCATCGAAGACGTCGCGCCCGAGGCGATCGACCGTATCGTCGACGATTCATTCGACAAATACTGGTCGATCACGACGCAGTTCCTGCGCATCGCGCTGCACCAGTGGCCGGACATTCTGAGCGAGCGCGGACGCATCGACGCCGCATCGCGTCAGAAGATTCTTCTGGAAGCGCAGGTTGCGGCGCTTGCGCAACAAAAACACGGCGGGCCAGTGATCGCGCTCGGCTCGACCGGCGCGCATCCCACCACCGCGCGCCTGCTTGCCGCCATCGCGGCGCTGGAAAATGGCGCCGTCATCCTTCCCGGCCTCGATCGCGAGATGAGCCCGGACGCATGGGCCCGCGTCGGCGAGAGCGACGACGAGCCGGCGTTCAGCCATCCTCAGACGATGCTTAAACGGCTGCTGAATGTGATGGGCGTCCACCGGGAGGACGTGTGCGAACTCGGCAAGGTTTCGCCGGAACTTTCCGGGCGTCGCGCTCTGGTCGCCGAGGCGATGCTGCCCGCAATCGAGACCTCCGCATGGCGCCTATTTCGCGCGTCGCATGGCGCAAGCTTCGTTTCCGCGCTCGAAGATGTGAGCGCCATTGAAGCGCCGGACGAGCGCATGGAGGCGTTGGCGCTCGCGCTTTTCATGCGCGAGGCTCTGGAAACGCCGCAACGGACGGCCGCGCTCGTCACCCCCGACCGCAATCTCGCGCGTCGCGTCGCGGCCGAATTGCGTCGCTTCGACATCGAGATCGACGATTCCGGCGGCGCCTCTCTGGCGTCGACTTCCGAGGGCGTGCTTGCGCGGCTCGTCGCAGAGATCGGCGCCGAAGGTTTCAGCGCCGTCAATGTCGCGGCGCTCCTCGCGCATCCCCTCGCGCTTCTCGGTCACGCGCGCGAAAAGGTCGCTGCGCTCGCGCCGCTGGTCGAGATCGGCGTGCTGCGTGAGCTTGGCGCCGGCCAGCATGGCTTGTCAGCCAGCGTCGCCAAAGCGCGGGAATTCGCGGGGGCGCGCCATGCGCATCCCGCCGCGCATCGGATCAGCGATGACGAATGGCGCGATATCGAAGCGCTTTTACGCCAATTGGAGGCGGCGTTTGCGACCTATGTTTCATTGCGGGGAGAAAATGCGCTCTCCACCTGGGCGCAGGCGCATCGCGCCGCTTTCGAGGCGTTGACGCAAGGCGCCTCCGAAGCCGACGACGGCGCGCAGGCGCTGTTCGGTCTCTTCGACAGGCTGATCGCCGCCGAGGCGCCTCCGGGCTTCGACGCGCTGAGCTATGCTTCTCTCTTCGACCGCATTTCCTTCGAAACGACCTTGCGCGGTCCGCGCCGCGCGCATCCGCGCCTCAAAATTCTCGGGCCGCTCGAGGCGCGCCTGATCGAGGCCGATCTCGTGCTGATCGGGGGTCTCGACGAAGGCGTCTGGCCGCCGCAGACGGACACGGGCGCCTTTCTCAATCGCTCGATGCGGCGCCAGCTCGATCTGTCGCCGCCGGAGCGGCGCATCGGCCAGAGCGCGCATGATTTTGTGATGGCGCTCGGCGCGCAGAGCGTCGTGCTGAGTCGCGCGGTCAAGCGCGGCGGTTCGCCGACGGTCGCCTCGCGTTTTCTGACGCGGCTGGAAGCGCTCGCGGGAGACGCCTTCGCAGGCTGCAAGGCGCGCGGCGACCGGATGCTCGCCATCGCCGCCGCGCTCGATCATCCGCGAGATTATGTGACCATCGCGCGTCCCGCGCCGCGCCCGCCGATCGATCTGCGGCCAACGAAACTGAGCGTCACGCGCGTCGAGCGGCTGCGCCGCGATCCTTACGCGATCTACGCCGAATATGTGCTGAAACTCGTCCCGCTCGCGCCCCTGGGCGCCGAGATCGGCGCGCGCGAAAGGGGCACGGCGCTTCATGAAGCGCTCGCGGAATTCGTCATGCGCCATCCGCGCGGGCCATTGCCGCCCGATGCGCGCGCGCAGCTTCATGACATGGCGCGCAGGAAACTGAGCGATTTCTTTCTGGATCCGGCCTTCGCGACTTTCACATGGCCGCGCATCGCGCAGGGACTCGATCACGCCCTCGACTTCGAGCAGGAGCGGCGATCGGAGGGCTGTGAAATCTTCATCGAGACGCGGGGCGCATGGCGCCTGCCGCTCGAGGATGGATCGACTTTCACACTCACCGCCGTCGCAGACCGCATCGAGGTCGATCCTCATGGGCGCGCCTATGTCTTCGATTACAAGACCGGCGCGCCGCCCAGCGTGAAACAGGTCGGCGCAGGATGG